>NZ_JBIBYR010000033.1:0-81225 GCF_043083485.1 Streptomyces sp. NPDC014727
GCGGTTCCGGTCCTGACCAATATGTCGGCGCCACCGCTGATACCTCCGACCGGCACCTCCCCGCTCTTCGCCCGAGTGCTCGGACGGCTCGCCCCCCCCCCCCCCCCCCCCCCCCGGCCCCCCCCCCGCGCCCCCCCCCCCGCCCCCCCCCCCCCCCCCCCCCCCCCCCCCCCCCACCGGCGTATCCGCTTACGGTCGTCCCGCTGTGAGTCGCCGTCCCGACGGCGGCCGCCACAAGGGAGATCGGGGGTGTACTCGTGCGGATCGGACTCCTCACCGACGGTGGTTACCCGTATGCGACCGGTGAGTCCGGACTCTGGTGCGACCGTCTGGTGCGCGGACTCGCGCAACACGAGTTCGATCTCTTCGCGCTCAGCCACTCCGCCGAACAGGAGGCACAGGGCTGGGTCCCGCGCCCGACGCAGGTGGGCCGGGTGCGCACGGCACCGCTGTGGACGGCCGACGAGGACACTCCGGGCACCCGCGTCCCCAAGGGGCTGCTCGCCCGGATGGTGACGGGCGGGGGCGGTCGCTCGTACGGGCGGCGCGAACGGCAGCGGTTCGCGGCGCACTTCACGGCTCTCGTGACCGCTGTCTGCGCGGCGGGTGCGCCTGGTGCGCCGGGTGGTGACGGCGCGACCGCAGGCGCGGCAGCAGGTTCCGGTGAACGCGCCGACGAGGGGCGCGGGGCCGTCGGCGTCGCGGACACGCGGTTCGCCGAGGGCCTGTACGGACTCGCCGAACTGGCCCGCGAACACGGGGGGCTGCCCGCCGCACTCCGCTCCGAGACCGCCCTGCGCGTACTCGAATCCGTCTGCCGCGCCCCGGGCACCGGACGCATCGTCCGGACCGCCGCCGTCCCCGACCTCCTCGCCTTCGCCCGGGAGATCGACCAGGTGCTGCGCCCGCTCTCCCTCGACTGGTACGACGAGGAGAGCCTCGGGGCGGTCGACCTCTGCCACGCCACGTCGGGCGGGGCCGCGGCCCTGCCGGGACTGCTGGCCAAACACTTCTTCGGGGTTCCGCTGCTGGTCACCGAGCACGGCGTGCGGCTGCGGGAGCACTACCTCGCCATCAGCGACTCACCCCTGAGCGCGCCGGTACGCGCCCTGCTCGTCGGCTTCCACGGGCGGCTGGCCGGCGAGGTGTACCGGCAGGCCGCGATCGTCACCCCGGGCGACACCCACGCCCGCCGCTGGCAGGAACGGTGCGGTGCCGCACGCGAGAAGCTGCGTACCGTCCACGCCGGCATGGAGTCCGGCCGGTTCGCGGCGCTGGGGGAGAGCGGCGACAGCGGACCCGACGACACGCTGGTGTGGGTCGGCCGGATCGAGCCCGCCAAGGACCTGATCGCACTCCTGCACGCCTTCGCGGAAGTACGGAAGGCCGAACCGGACGCCCGGCTGCGGATCATCGGCGCGGCGGCGCAGGGCCCGGACGGCGCCGGATACCTCGCGCACTGCCGGGCGCTCGCCGCCCAGCTGTTCCCCGACGAGGCCACGGACGCACACGCCGTGGGCGACAACCCGGTCTCCTTCGAGGACATCGGCGGAGCCGAGGTGCGGGATCTGCCGGAGGCCTACGCGGCGGGTGGGGTCGTCGTCCTGTCCAGTGTGGCCGAAGGCTTCCCCACCGGTCTGGTCGAAGCGATGTTCTGCGGACGGGCCACGGTGTCGACGGACGTCGGCGCGGTGGTCGAAGTCATCGGCGGTACCGGGCTGGTGGTGCCCCCGCGCAATCCCAAGGCGCTCGCGGACGCCTGCCTCGCGCTGCTGCGCGATCCCGAGCGCCGCGCACGGCTCGGAGCGGCGGCGCGCGCCCGCGCGATCGAACTCTTCACCGTCGAGCAGAACCTCGCGGCATTCCGCGGCATGTACCTGGAGCTGATCTCGCGCGCCCCGGTGCACAGGGAGGCCGACGCGGTGGACGCCGACGGCGAACCGCGCCCGTTCGCCACCCCGCCGGAGGCGCAGGTCCAGGGCCCGTGGACGGTCATTGCCCCTGCCCCGGCCGCCGCAGCTGACCGCTCACCCGGCTGGGCCGTCGAGCCCAGGGCCGTCTGCGCCGGGGCGCGGGGAGCGGGTGGCGGCGATGCATGAACAGGAACAGGGGACGGCCGGTCCGGGCCGCGGCGGCGCCCCCGGACGGTCCGGAGCAGTCGGCGACGATGACGGAGGAATCACCATGGGCCGCCCGACCGGGGTGTCCGACGCACCCGTCGCACCGGCAGCGGGCGGAAGCTGGGACCTCCGCTCCCGGGCCCTGGTCTCCGAGCCCGTTGTGCCCGATGGGGCCGTCGTCGCGGAGGCAGTCGCCGGGGATGACGTCGGCACGGGGCGAGCCGCCGCAGCGCAGTCCGTCGACGTGCCGGGTGCCGGAGAACGGCCCGCCGGAGAGGAGACTTCCGGCGGGCAGCCCACCGGAGAGCCGGCTGCAGCCCCCCGCGCCCCCGAGGTCGTGAGCGCCGCTCCGGTGCGCAGGCTCGGCGCTTCGCGCCGCGGCCCCGCCGACCCCGTGAAAACGCTGATGCACCGCCATCGCGCGCTGTGCGAGCGGGCCGTCGATCCGCTGGAGATCGCCGCCGGGCTCGAAGCCCATGGCGTCACCGACCGGGCCGCCGCCCGCTACCGGCACCGCGATGTCTTCTCGCTCGCCGAGGAGCTCTTCGCCCGGGTACCCGCCGTCACGGGGGAGCCCGCAACAGGACTCCGCACGCCGGAGCGTGACACCGAAACACGCGCCGTCTGGACGCTCCGCGCGTTGGTACCGGGCGCTGCCTGCCTCGCGACCGCCGGAGCGCTGAGGCTCACGGAGGGTGCTCTCGGCGGCCAGGGACGGCTGGTGATCACCCTTATAGGAGCGGTTGTCGCACTCATCGGCCTCGTCCTCAGCCTGCGCAGCGGCCCCCTGCACGCCGGGAAAGGCTCCTCGGGCACCGCCCATGTCTACAGTTGCTGGCTCCTCGGCTACGTCCTCTACGGTGACGCGCTGCTCGGCCAGGTCCTCAGCGGCGGCCCCGAAGGCCCCTGGACGATCACCCCCGCACCGCTGCTGGGGCTGGCCCTCTCCGTCGCCCCGGCCGCCTGGTGCGCGCACCTCTTCTCCGTCCGCGCACACCGCAGACTCAACGGCAGTCGTGCGCTGCAGGAGTTCGCCGCAGGCGTGCGCCCCCTGCTGTTCGGGGCCGTCGTGCTCCACCTGGGCGCCCTCGCCGGGCTGTTGTACCTCGCCCACCTGGGATACGGGGGCGGCGGCTCCTTCGTCGGGGCGGCCGCGCTCGGGGTGCTGCTCCTGCTGGCCCGGCTGCTCAGCCGCCACGGCCTCCCCGGGCACGCCGCCGCCGGACTCGCCGCCGCCTGTGCCGCAGAAGCCCTGGCCCCCGCCCTGGTGCTGGCCGGGCGACTGCCCGGTCTGCACTTCCTCGCCCGCCCCGTCGACGTCCTCGTCGCGGCGGCGGGCACCGGAGCCGTACCCGCCGTCGCCTGTGGCGCAGCCGCGCTCGGGCTGCTGATCACCGCCACCGTCGCCCTCTCCCGGGCATCCGCCCACACCCCAGCCCACGCCGGCGACGAAACCCGCACCACCGCGTAACCACGCGACCGGAGCCGCACCACCCGCACGCCCCGCGGAGCCGACGCCGCGGGTCCTTGTCCCCGTACCGCACCTCACTTCCTCAAGGAGACACCGGACATGACCCCCCAATCCCCCGCACCGGCAGCCAGCCGTCGGCACCAAGGGGGCGCACGATGAGGGTGCTGCTGCTCGGAGCCAACGGATTCCTCGGCCGTTTCGTGGCCGACCGCCTGCTCGCCGACCCCGCCGTGCACCTCACGGCGCTCGGCCGCGGCGACGACGCCGACGTACGGTTCGACCTCGCCGGCGGCAGCCCCGGCGCGCTGACCCGCTTCCTGGACGCCGTCCACCCCGGAGTCGTCGTCAACTGCGCCGGTGCCACCCGGGGCGGGGCCCGCGATCTGACCCGCCACAACACCGTCGCCGTCGCCACCGTCTGCGAGGCGATGCGACGCAGCGGCTGTACGGCCCGGCTCGTCCAGGTCGGCTGTTCCTCGGAGTACGGGCCCTCGCAGCCCGGCTCATCGACCGCGGAGGACGCGATTCCGCGCCCTGGCGGCCCGTACGGCGTCAGCAAGCTCGCCGCCACCGAACTCGTCCTCGGCTCCGGCCTCGACGCGGTGGTGCTGCGGGTCTTCTCCCCGGTCGGCCCCGGCACCCCGGCCGGCTCCCCACTCGGCAGGCTCGCCGAGGCGATGCGCCGGGCCATGCAGTCCGGCGACGGCGAGCTGAAGCTCAGCGGCCTCGGCGTGCAGCGCGACTTCGTCGACGTACGCGATGTGGCGCGCGCCGTGCACGCCGCCTCGCTCTCCGCCGCGCAGGGCGTCGTCAACATCGGCACCGGCCGTGCCGTGCGGCTCCGGGACGCGGCCGCCGTCCTCGCCAGGGTCGCCGGATACGCGGGCGCGCTCCACGAGCTCGACTCGCCCCCGCCCCGGCTGCCCATCGGCGCCCCGCGCACCTCGACCGAGTCGGTCATCGAGCACCTCTCGGCGACCCCGTCCCCCTACCCCGACGGCTGCGGCGCCTGGCAGCAGGCCGACGTGCGCACCGCCAGGGACCGGCTCGGCTGGCGCCCCCGGATCAATCTGGAGGAGTCCCTCGCCGACATCTGGATGGAGGCGGCGTGCCGTATCTGACCCCCACCGGCACCGTCCGCCGGACCAGCGGCGCCGAACAGCTCGGCTTCGGCATCCCCGGATACGCGCATCCGCTGCTCGCCCCGACCGAGTGGGCCGAGCTGGTCCGCCCCGGCACCCCGCTGCACTGGGCGGTCCTCAACATCGACTCCGGCCCCGGCGCCCGCCCCGACCCGCACTGTCTGGAGGCCGCGGGCCGGCTCCGCAACGCACGGGAGCGGGCGGTGCACGGCGATGCCCCGCAGGACTCCGTGCGCGCGGCGGGCGGGCGGCTGCTCGGCCATCTCGATCTGGCCTTCGGCAGCCGCCCGTTCGGGGAGCTGATCGCCGACGCGCAGTCCTTCCTCGACTGGTACCGCGTCGACGGGTTCTATCTCGGCCGGTGCCCGGCCGAGCGTGCCGGACTCCCGGCGGTCCGCCGTCTCACCAGCACACTCGCCACGCTCCTCGAACACGGCGACCGCGGCGAGGGGATCGGTCCGCTGGTGCTGGGGCTGGGCACCCACCCCCACCCGGGCTACGCCGAGGCCGCCGACCAACTGGTCACCTTCTCCGGCCCCTGGACCGACTACCGCTGGTCGCAGGTGGCGGAGTGGACCGCCGCCTACCCGCCGGAGCGGTTCGCGCACTTCGTCCACGGAGTTCCGCGTACCCACCTCGAAGAGGCCATGCGCATCGCCCGCTGGCAGGGCGCGGGCACCATCTTCTTCACGGACCGAGGCGATCAACACGGACAAACAGACCCATTCGCGGCGCTGCCCAGCTACTGGGACGAAATCGTCTCGCGGATCGGACCTGGTATCTCGGAATGAGAAGGGGCGTGGCAGTGTTACCGGAAGAACAACCGTACGTAGATGAAGTACGTAACCGACCACCTGCATTGTTGAGGTTCCTGTGTCGCTGCCACCCCTGGTCGAGCCAGCTGCTGAGCTCACCGTCGACGAGGTCCGCAGGTACTCCCGCCACCTGATCATCCCGGATGTCGGGATGGACGGGCAGAAGCGGCTGAAGAACGCGAAGGTGCTCTGTGTCGGCGCCGGCGGTCTCGGTTCGCCGGCCCTGATGTACCTGGCCGCCGCCGGTGTCGGAACGCTCGGCATCGTGGAGTTCGACGAGGTCGACGAGTCGAACCTGCAGCGCCAGATCATCCACAGCCAGGCGGACATCGGCCGTTCCAAGGCCGAATCGGCCAAGGACTCGGTGCTGGGCATCAACCCGTACGTGAACGTGGTCCTGCACGAGGAGCGGCTCGAAGCCGACAACGTGATGGACATCTTCGCCCAGTACGACCTGATCGTGGACGGCACGGACAACTTCGCCACCCGCTATCTGGTCAACGACGCGGCGGTACTGCTGAACAAGCCGTACATCTGGGGCTCGATCTACCGGTTCGACGGCCAGGCGTCCGTCTTCTGGTCCGAGCACGGCCCCTGCTACCGCTGCCTCTACCCGGAGCCGCCCCCGCCGGGCATGGTCCCCTCCTGCGCCGAGGGCGGCGTGCTCGGTGTGCTCTGCGCCTCGGTCGGCTCCATCCAGGTCACCGAGGCCATCAAACTGCTCGCCGGCATCGGCGACCCGCTGGTCGGCCGGCTGATGATCTACGACGCCCTGGAGATGCAGTACCGCCAGGTCAAGGTCCGCAAGGACCCCGACTGCGCGGTCTGCGGCGAGAACCCGACCGTCACCGAGCTCATCGACTACGAGGCCTTCTGCGGCGTCGTGTCCGAGGAGGCCCAGGAGGCGGCCCTCGGCTCCACGATCACTCCCAAGCAGCTCAAGGAGTGGATCGACGCGGACGAGAAGATCGAGATCATCGACGTCCGTGAGCCGAACGAGTTCGAGATCGTCTCGATCCCCGGTGCCAGGCTGATCCCGAAGAACGAGTTCCTGATGGGCAACGCCCTCCAGGACCTCCCGCAGGACAAGCGCATCGTCCTGCACTGCAAGACCGGTGTCCGCAGCGCCGAGGTCCTCGCGGTCCTCAAGTCGGCGGGTTTCGCCGACGCGGTGCACGTGGGCGGCGGCGTGATCGGCTGGGTCAACCAGATCGAGCCCGAGAAGCCGGTGTACTGAACGATTGCCGTACCGGCACACACCTGCCGAAGGGGCCGGTCCGCGCGCTGCGGACCGGCCCCTCGGACGTGCACACGCCGCGCGTCACGAGCAGGTCTTGCCGTCCGCCGGAACCTTCCCGTCCAGGAAGTACGCGTCCACGGTCGCCGTCACGCACGCGCTCTCGCCGTACGAGCCGTGCCCCTCGCCCTTGTTGGTGAGCATGATGCCGACGCCCTTGCCCAGCTCGTGCGCCATCCTCCGGGCGCCCTCGTAGGGCGTCGCCGGGTCGCCGGTCGTACCGACGACCAGGATCGGACCGGCGCCGGGGGCGCTCGCCTCCGGATGGTCGTGCTCGCCCTTCACCGGCCACTGTGCGCACCAGCCGGCCGTGTCCCATGCCAGAAAGGGCCCGAACACCGGGGACAGTTTCCGGAACTCGGGCAGCAGGGCCCGCGCCTCGGCCGCCGTCGGCCGCAGCCTGCTGTCCGCGCAGGAGATGGCGCGCTGCGAGTGGTTCTGGGTGTCGTAGTGCCCCTTCTTGTCACGGCCGTTGTACGCGTCGGCCAGCTGCAGCAGCATGGTGCCGGTGCCGCTCTTCTCGGCCTCGTCCAGCGCCCGGGTCAGATACGGCCAGCTGCTCTTGGAGTAGAGCGGCATGACGATGCCGGTGAGGGCCAGCGACTCGTTGAGCTCACGGCCCGAGTTCGTCGGCAGCGGCTTCTTGTCGATGCGTTCCAGCAGCCGGGCGATGCGCTGCGTTCCGCTCTTCGGGTCCTGGCCGCGGTCCTTGAGGTAGTTCTCCAGTGCCCGCTGGAAACCGGTCGCCTGGTTGCGCGCGTGCCCGACCGCGTCCGCGGTCGGGTCGACGACGGCGTCCAGGACGGTCCGGCCGACGTGTTCGGGGAAGAGGTGGGCGTAGGTGCCGCCGAGTTCCGTGCCGTAGGAGATGCCGAAGTAGTTGAGCTTCTTCTCGTCCAGCACCTGACGGATCAGATCCATGTCCCGGGCCGCGTTGGCCGTACCGACGTACGGCAGTACCTTGCCGGAGCGGCGCTCGCAGCCGGCGCCGAAGTCCGCGCCGTCCTTCATGAACGCCGCCTCCTCCGCCGGCGTGTCCGGCGTCATGTCGACCTTCCGGTTGGCGTCCTCCGTGTCCTTGTCGGTACGGCAGTTCACTCCCGCGCTGGCCGCGACCCCGCGCGGATCGAAACTCACCAGGTCGTAACGGGTGTTGAGCTTGCTGTACGAGTCGGCGAGCCGCGGCAGCATCGAGACTCCCGAACCGCCGGGGCCGCCGAAGTTGAACAGCATCGCGCCGAGGCGCCGGGCCTCGCCCCGCGCGCTCTTGCGGATCACCGCGATCCCGATGGTGTCGCCGTCCGGCTTCGCGTAGTCCAGCGGCACCTCGACCGTGCCGCACTGCCAGTCGTCGCCTGGTTCGCTGCCGCCCGCAGGGGCCTTGCAGCTGTTCCAGTCCACCTGCTGGGAGGTGAGGGCCGCCGGCAGCCGGGGTGAGCCCGGCCGCCCGTCCGGCGTGGCGGACGAACCGCCGGACGTGGACGCCGCACCGGCGTCCGTCCGGTCGGCCGGTTTGTCGTCCGTACCGCTGTCACAGCCCGCGAGCAGGCCCGTCAGCAGAAGTGCGGCGCCGGCCAGAGCCCCGGCGCGTGCGTGTCCGACCACGTGTGCGTCCTCCCCGATGTGCGGGTTCACAACGACGTACAGAAAGTGCGTCCATGCTAGGCCGTGTGCGGTGTGGAGCCCGGACACCGCCACCACGCCGGAGGACTTCGCCTTTGATCAAGTCCTCCGTGTCGACGACGCTCGTGCCCCATGCATCCAGGGCGTCTCGGGCCGGTCGCTCACTTGCAGACGGCGCCGGCCGCCGGAACCGTACCGTCCAGCAGATAGGCGCTCACGGTCTTCTGCACACAGGCGTTGCCGCTGTTGTACGCGCCGTGCCCCTGGCCCTCGTACGTCAGCTCCACCCCCACACCCTTGCCCAGCGCGTCGGCCATCGCCTTCGCTCCCCCGTACGGGGTCGCCGGGTCACCGGTGTTGCCGATGACGACGATGGGGGGTGCGCCGGGGGCGCTGACGTCCGGGGTCTCCCAGGCGCCCGCCACCGGCCAGCCGGTGCAGGTCATCAGGCCCCAGCCCAGATAGTCGCCGAAGAGCGGCGAGGCGGCGCGGAACTCCGGAAGTCTCGCCTTGGTCTGATCCGCGGTGAAGCGTTGCTTGGAGTCGGCGCAGTTGATGGCGGCGTTGGCAGCCATCGAGTTGTTGTAGCGACCGTTCTCGGAACGGCCGTTCAGCGAGTCGGCGAGGGCGAGGAGCAGCGCGCCGTTCCCGCCGTCGGCCTCGTCCACACCCTGTTCCAGCAGCGGCCAGGTCTCCTTGGAGTAGAGGGCGGCCGCGATGCCGGTGGTGGCCAGGGTCTGTGTCAGCTGCCGGGACCCGAGCCCCGGGACCGGCTTCTTCTCCAGCCTGGCGAGAAGGCCGGAGATCCCCTGCTCGACCTCCTTCCCGGTGGCGCCGGGAAGCTTGCAGGCCTCGCCGCGGGCCGCGCAGTCCTTGGTGAAGTTGTCCAGCGCGAGCTGGAACCCCCTGGCCTGGCTGAGTGAGGACTGCTCATAGTTCTGGGTCGGGTTCACCACCCCGTCCAGCACCGACCTGCCGACGTTCTTGGGGAACAAGTTGGCGTAGACGCCGCCCAGTTCGGTGCCGTAGGAGATGCCGAAGTAGTACAGCTTCTTGTCGCCGAGCACCTGACGCATCAGGTCCATGTCGCGGGCGGCGTTGGTGGTGCCGACGTAGGGGAGTTCCTTGCCGGAGTTCTTCTTGCAGGCCAACGCGTACATCTTGGTGTCCTTGACGAAGGTATTCACCTCGGCGGCGGTGTCCGGAGTGCCGTCGCTCTCGTAGCGGACATCGAGTTGCTGGTCGGTCTCGCACTCCACGCCCGCGCTGCGGCCGACCCCGCGCGGATCGAAGCTGACCAGGTCGTAGCGGGAGCGAAGCTTTTCGTAGTCGGCGCCGAAGGCGGGCAGGGTGGCCACACCGGAGGCGCCGGGGCCGCCGAAGTTGAAGATGAGGGAGCCGATCCGCTTGTCCGTGTTCCTGGCCCTGGCCCGGATGAGTGCCAGCTCGATGGTCTCTCCGTGCGGCTTCGCGTAATCGCGCGGCACCCTCATGAAGGAGCACTCCCAGGGGGTCCCGCCAGGCAGCGGCGTCGGCGCATTCCCGCTGCCCTGTGCCGGGGACGGGGCAGGGCACGGCTTCCAGACGAGCTTCTGGGAAGCGAGGTCGCCGGAGGTGCTCGCGTCGGCGGCGTGCTCCGCGAGGGGAGAGCTCCGGGGCCCGTCCGGGCCGTCCTTGTCGCCGCTCTCCGAGCAGGCGGTGAGGGGAAGGAGCACGGTGACGGCGGCGGCGAGAGCGGCGGCACGCAGGGCGGGGGAGGTCCTCATGGCCCCATCGTGCGGCGGGAACCGGACCGGTGCACGGGGCACGGTCCAAGCGGGTGGCGGGTCTCTCGCCCGATCGGCCGACTGGTCTTGCGGATGTCGGACGCCGTCCCTGCGGACGTCCGACGGGGTCGGGGAGGGCGGACCGGGCTCGCGTCCGGCAGGGCAGGGCTTGCGGACGCCCGGCCGGGGTCGGGGAGGCCGACCGGGCTCGCGTCCGGCGGACCGGTGCCCCGGACGAGCCGTCCGGCCGCCGAGGGGCCGTCAGAGCTCGCCCTTGCGGGTCAGATGGTTGAAGCAGAGCCAGCCGGGCAGCACCGGCAGCCACAGCGTCAGCAGCCGGTAGAGCAGAACGGCCGGTGCCGCGACCTCCTTCGGCAGGCCGACCGCGATCAGCCCCAGCGTCAGCGCGCCCTCGACCGCGCCCATTCCGCCCGGTGTGGGCGCCGCCGACCCCAGCGCGTTGCCGGCCAGGAAGACCACCGCGATGCTCGCGTAACTGAGCCGCGGCACATCGGGACCGCTGAACGCCCGGACCGACGCGTCCAGACACATCACGAACACGCCGGTCAGCAGCAGCATCCCGCCGATGCCCGTCAGCAGCTTCTGCGGACGCTGCACCACGTCGAGCATGCGCGGCACGACTCCGGCGAACAGCGACCGCACCCGTGTCACCACGAACTTCCGCAGGAACGGAACCGCCGTCACCACCAGCACCAGCACCGCGACCGTCAGCAGCCCGGCGATCACCGTCCTGGACGGGGTGAGCGAGGACGGGGTCTTCTCCGTACCGGTCAGATAGCCGAACGCCGCCAGCAGCAGAATGTGGCAGCCGAGACCGAACAGCTGCGAGGCGCCGACACTCGCCACGGCGAGCCCCGGACGTACTCCCGCACGCTGCAGGAAGCGCGTGTTCAGTGCCACGCCGCCGACCGCGGCCGGGGCGACGAGCTTCACGAAGGAGCCGGCGACCTGTGCCAGCACGGTCTTGCCGAACGGCACCCGTTCCGGAACGAAGCCCAGCAGGCTCATCGCCGCCGCGACGTAGCTGAGGGCCGAGAAGCCGACCGCGGCCGCCACCCAGCCCCACTCCGCCTGCTCGACGACCGCGCCGAAGTCGGCCTGGGTGACCTGCGAGATGAGGAAGTACGCGGCGATCGCGCCGGCGATGCAGCTGAACAGGGTGCGTGCCTTGATGCGCTCCAGCCGGACCGGTTCGACCGGTGCCTGCGGCCGGATCAGCAGCACCTGCTGTCGCATCTGGGAGAGCAGATCCTCTTCGCGCGCCTCTTCCAGGGCGTCGTCCATGGCCCGCTTCTCGGCCTGCTTCTGGTTGCGCAGCGACTTCCGGGCGGCCTTGCGCGCGGCATGGTGGTCGGCCGCGCGGGCGGGCCCCGTACCGGCGGCGGCCGTGTCCTGGGCCGCCCCGTGTTCGAGCGCCCTGGCGCGCTTGGCCGCGTCCGACGCGTCGAGCACCGCCTCGCGCTCGCGCTGCGAGCGTTCCCGGGCGAGCCTGCGCAGGGTCGCCCGGGTGGAGCGGCTCAGCGCGATCGGCTGGAGCAGCGGCAGACAGTCCGCGACGGCATCAGGACCGAGCACCTCCAGCGCGCCGGCGACGGCCCGCTCGGCGCCCACCCGCAGGCCGGTGGTGGTGAGCAACTGGGCGACGTCCATCCGCAGGACCAGATCACCGGCCGCGATCTCGCCGCCGCGCAGATCGGTGACGAACACCTTGCCGCAACGGTCGACCAGGATGGCGTCCCCAGTGAGCCTGCGGTGCGCGATCCGCCGCGACTGGAGCGCCTTGACCTGGCGCCAGGCCCCGCGCACCAGTTCGTCGGTGATCTCGGAGTCCTCCAGCGCGTCCAGCGAACGGCCGCCGATGTGCTCGTACACCAGCATCACGGCGTCGGGCCCGAGTTCGGAGGTGGCGATCAGCTTGGGCGCGTTGGCCCCGGCGGCGATCGCCGCGTACGCGAGCAGCGCCTCCTGCTCCAGCGCCTGACGCAGCGACTGGATGGAGCGGCGCTGGGTGATGCCGCGCAGGGTGAGCCTGCGCCAGACCCGGTAGAAGAAGCCCTGGGCCTGTTGCTCACGGTCGACGACCGTCACATCCAGGGGTGGGCCGTCCTCCAGGGTGACCAGATAGCGGCGCCCCCGGTCGTTCTGGTCGCCGGAGTCGGGCGTGTCCTCGGCGCGCATCGCGGTGACCGGGTGGAAGCCGACATGGCGCAGTCCGGCCATCAGGTGCTGGCCGGTCGGCCGTACGTTCGGGGAGCCGACCGCGTACAGCGTGCCGTACGCCACGGTCCAGCCGATCAGCACGGTGAGGACGATCGAGAAGGGGGTCGTGTAGCCGCCGACCAGCATGGCGAACGCGTCGAGCAGCAGCACCACCCACAACACGACCCGCCAGCGCGGCCGTCTCGCCATCCCGACCGCCGTCATATAGGCGATCACGGGAGCGAGATAGCCGTGGACGGGATCGGTGAGCGCGTCACCGGGCTGCGGCTGGGTCAGGGCGTCCTGGATGGTGCCGGGTGCGGACTTCGCCACCCACAGATCGGCGGCGAGCGTGACGCCGTGCGCGAGCACGGCGGCGAGCACGCCGTCCGCGATCCGTAGGCCGTCGCGTTTGATCAGCCGCTCGATGGCGAAGGCGACGGGAACGAGGAGCACGGCGATGCTGGAGACCAGACCGGCCATCTTGATCAGGATGTCGGGTGCCTGGCCGGTGCCCTTGTTGATGTCCTGTTCGAGACCGGTGGTCGTGCCGTGGGCGAACGCGGCGATCGAGAACAGGACGACGATCGCCAGGACACCGATGAGGAGCCGCATGAGATCGGAGGGCCGGTGCACCCGGGCGGGGAGCAGAGGCTCGTCCCCCGAGACGCGCTCGGCCTGTTCCGCCGCGGTGGTCGAGAGCGTCGAGCCGGCCAGATGCCCGGGGAGTGCCTGCTGCCCCGCACCGGGCTTTCCCTGCCCCGCACGGGAAGTCTCCTGCTCCGCACGGGAAGTCTCCTGCTCCGCACCGGGCTCTTCGGCGGGCCCGTCGGGCGTGTCCGGGTGCGGTTCGGCATCAGGGGCGTCCGCCGCCTTCGGTGGCTGCACGCCCTGCTCCTTCGTCGCCTCTGATTGGTCTTCGTGTTCTCGTATCACCGGTCACCGCCCGCACGATGGTGGCACGGCCCGGCGACACAGGAGGGCATCAGGGTGCACTGCGCGGACATGCGAAGCGCAACATACGCTCCTTTGTCCCCGCACGCACGCCCCGTGAAATGACGCTCTCGGATCGCGCCGGACTGTCGGTGGAGTACGGCAGGATGAGCCGGATGAGCCAACACCGGACGAGCGGCGACGGGACGAGCGGCGACCGGACGATCCACGACCGGGCGATCGACGAAGGTGCGATCGACGGCGGTGTGATCGACGGCCGGGCTGTCGACGAGCTGCCCGAGTACGCGGAGCGGGTGCTCGATGTCACCGAGCTGATCCCGCCGGGCCGTGTCATGACGTATGGAGATGTCGCCGAGTGGCTGGGCGACGGGGGCCCGCGCCAGGTCGGCCGGGTCATGGCGCTGTACGGGGCCGCAGTGCCGTGGTGGCGCGTGGTGCGTGCCGACGGGGCACTGCTCCCCGGCCACGAACTGCGTGCGCTGGGCCACTACCGGGAGGAGAGCACCCCGCTGCGCGAGGCGTCGCGCAGCGCGGAGGGCCATCTGCCGCGGCTCGACATGAAGCGGGCACGCTGGGACGGCGTCACCGGCGGCGCGGACGCGGGCGCGGGCGCGGGCGCGAGCGCGGGCAGGGACAAGGGCGAAGGTGCTCACACCTGACAGCTTCGGCCATTCGGGGGCGCAACGGGCGGCGGCGGGCCCGACACGTGATGGGGAACACGACGCGATACGCGGCAGCACCCGTGAGGCGAAGCGTGCCGGGAGCGCCCTCGATACGGCGCGTGGCGACGGTTCCCGCGGCGTGGAGCGTGCCCACGGCGCCCGCGACCCGGCGCGTGGCGATCGCTCCCGCGGCATGGAGCGTGCCGAGGGCGTCGGTGACGCGGAACGTGACGAGGCACGCAGCGGACTCGCCCCGCATCGCGCCCCCGCTGGCGTAGCGTCGTCAGTTCGCGGCACGCACCGCACCCTCCTCACCCGTACACCCACCAGGACCGGCGAACCACGTGAGTTCCTCCTCCTTCACCCGGCACAGTCCGCACCGTCAGGCACGGCAGCGGACCGCGGGCGCGTACCGACTGGTGCGCACCCCGCCGGGCTCCGTGGCTCCCCCTCTTCTGGACGCGGCGCAACGTGCGGTGGTTGAACACGCCGGCGGCCCGCTCCTGGTGCTGGCCGGACCCGGCACCGGCAAGACGACCACGCTCGTCGAGGCGGTCGCCGCACGTGTGGCACGGGGCGGCGACCCGGCACGCCTCCTGGTCCTCACCTTCAGCCGCAAGGCCGCCGTGGAGCTGCGCGACCGGATGGCCGCCAGGCTCGGCGCCGCCCGCGGTCCGCAGGCCACCACGTTCCACTCCTTCTGTTACGCACTGGTGCGCGCCCATCAGGACGCCGACCTCTTCGCCGAACCGATGCGACTGCTCTCCGGACCGGAGCAGGACGTCACCGTCCGCGAACTGCTCGCAGGTCAGCTCGAACTCGACAGGGACGGCTTCGCGCACATCCGCTGGCCCGACGAGCTGCGGGCCTGTCTGACCACGCGCGGTTTCGCCGACGAGGTACGGGCGGTGCTCGCCCGCAGCCGCGAGCTGGGCCTGGGCCCGGACGCGCTGGCCGACTTCGCCCGCCGCACCGGCCGACCGGACTGGGGGGCCGCCGCCGAGTTCCTCGCCGAGTACCTGGACGTGCTGGACGCGCAGGGGGTGCTGGACTACGCGGAGCTGGTGCACCGGGCCGTGCTGCTCGCGGAGCGCCCCGAGGTCTCGGCGTCGCTGGCCGGGCGGTACGACGCGGTGTTCGTGGACGAGTACCAGGACACGGACCCGGCGCAGGTACGGCTGCTGCACGCGCTGGCCGGCAACCGGGGGAGCGGGCCGGGCGCCGGGGGCGGCCGGGACCTGGTGGCCTTCGGCGACCCGGACCAGTCGATCTACGCGTTCCGGGGCGCCGATGTGAACGGCATCCTCGACTTCCCGGAGACGTTCCGGCGGGCGGACGGCACCCCGGCCCCGGTCGGCGTCCTGACCACCTCGCGACGTTCCGGCGGACAGCTGCTGGCCGCCACCCGGCTGCTCACCCGCCGGATGCCGCTGACCCGGCTGCCCTCGGCGAAGGTCCGCGCCCACCGGGAGCTCGTCGCGGTCCGCGAGGGCGGCAACGTGGAGGCGTACACCTACCCGACCGCCTCCGCCGAGCTCGACAACATCGCCGACCTGTTGCGCCGGGCACATCTGGAGGACGGTGTCCCGTGGAACGAGATGGCGGTGCTCGTACGGGCCGGAGGCCGCACGATCCCCTCGGTGCGCCGGGCCCTGACATCGGCGGGCGTACCCCTGGACATCGACGGTGACGATCTCCCCCTGCGCCACGAACCGGCTGTGGCACCGCTCCTGACAGCCCTCCGTGCCGTCGCGACAGCGGCGCTGAGCCGAGGCGCGGAAACCTCCACGACGGAGACCTCTGTGGCAGACGCCCCCGTGACGGAGGCCCTTGTCCCGGAGGCCCCAGTGACGCAGGCTCCTGTCCCGGAGAGCGAGGAGGTCCCTGCTGCGGTGGCGGCGGAGGCATCGGCGGAGGCATCGGCGGAGGCGGAGACAGGGGTCCCCGAGCAGGACCTCGGCCGGGAACCCGATCCGGCTCCCGGCCGGGAACCCGATCCGGCTTTTGGCCGGGCCCCCGCCCCCGAAGCGAT
The DNA here is from genome assembly GCF_043083485.1 of Streptomyces sp. NPDC014727. Classification (NCBI taxonomy): domain Bacteria; kingdom Bacillati; phylum Actinomycetota; class Actinomycetes; order Kitasatosporales; family Streptomycetaceae; genus Streptomyces; species Streptomyces sp. NPDC014727. The sequence continues at coordinate 16,103 of NZ_JBIBYR010000033.1, forward strand.
CTCCTGGCTGGACACCGAGACCGCCCTGACCCTCCTCGCCTCTCCCCTCGGAGCCATGGACGCGGCCGATCTGCGTCGGCTCGGCCGGGCCCTGCGCGACGAGGAGAGGTCCGCCGGGAACCGCGTACCGGCGCCCTCCGGCGACCTGCTGGCCCGCGCGCTCGCCGAGCCCGAACGGCTCGTCGCGCACGATCCGGCGTACGCCCGCGGCGCCCAGCGCCTCGGCGCACTTCTGCGCAAGGCGCGTGAGCTCCTCGAAGGCGGCGGTACCGCGGAAGAGGTCCTGTGGGAGCTGTGGTCCGGGACCCCATGGCCCGCGCGGCTGGAACGTGCCGCGCTGCGCGGCGGGGCGGGCGGCCGCAACGCCGACCGCGACCTCGACGCCGTCTGCGCCCTCTTCGACACCGCGGCCCGCGCCGAGGAACGCACCGGCGGGCGCGGCGCGCTCAACTTCCTGGAGGAAGTCGACGCCCAGGACATCGCGGCCGACACCCTCTCCAGGCGCGCCGTGCGCCCCGACGCCGTTCGGCTGATGACTGCACACCGGTCCAAGGGCCTGGAGTGGCGCCTGGTCGTCGTCGCGGGAGTGCAGGAGGGGCTCTGGCCGGACCTGCGCCGCCGCGGTTCGTTGCTCGAAGCGGACCGGATCGGCCGTGACGGCCTGGCCGAACCGCTCACCCCCGGCGCCCTCCTCGCAGAGGAACGCCGCCTCTTCTATGTCGCGGCGACCCGTGCCCGGGAACGTCTTGTCGTCACCGCGGTCAAGGCGCCCGCCGACGACGGCGACCAGCCGTCCCGCTTCCTCGCCGAGCTCGGCGTCGAACCGCGCGACGTCACCGGCCGGCCGCGCCGCCCGCTCGCCGTGGCCGCGCTCGTGGCCGAACTCCGCGCCACCACCGTCGACCCCGAAGCCTCCGACACCCTGCGCGAGGCAGCCGCCCGCCGCCTCGCCCGGCTCGCCGCGCTCACCGACGACGAGGGCCAGCCGCTCGTACCCGCGGCCCATCCGTATCGCTGGTGGGGCCTGTACGAGCCGACCCGTTCCACCGTTCCGCTCCGCGACCGGGACCAGCCCGTGGCCCTCTCCGGCAGCGCGCTCGACCAGCTCGCCAACACCTGCGCACTCCAGTGGTTCCTCGGTCGCGAGGTGAAGGCGGACGCCCCCGCGACGGCCGCACAGGGTTTCGGCAACGTCGTCCACGTACTCGCTGACGAGGTGGCGTCCGGACGCACCCCCGCGGACCTGGCCGTCCTGATGGAGCGGCTGGACTCGGTCTGGGACGGACTCGCCTTCGACGCCCCCTGGAAGTCCCGGCAGGAGAAGGAACAGGCCAGGGCCGCCCTGGAACGCTTCCTGCGCTGGCACGTCATGGACCGGGCCGGCCGCACCCCCGCCGCGAGCGAGCACGACTTCGACGTGACGCTGGCGGCGGGGGAGTACGAGGTGCGCATCCGCGGCTCCATGGACCGGGTGGAAGAGGACGCCGAGGGCCGGGCGTACGTCGTGGACTTCAAGACCGGCAAGCAGTCCCCGACCAAGGACGAGGTCACCCGGCACCCGCAGCTCGCCGTGTACCAGCTGGCCGTACGGGAAGGGGCGGTCGACGAGGTCTTCGACGGTCGGCGCCCCGTGCCCGGCGGCGCCGAACTCGTGCAGCTGCGCCAGCCCGCCCCCAAGAAGGAAGGCGGTGACACCCTCCCCAAGGTGCAGGCCCAGGAACCGCTCTCCGGGGAGTGGGTCTCCGATCTCCTGGCCACGGCCGCCGGCCGGGTCCTGGACGAACGCTTCACCCCCACGACCGGCCAGCACTGCACGCACTGCGCCTTCCGGGCCTCGTGCAGCGCACAGCCGGAGGGCCGCCACATCCTGGAGTGACTTTTCCGGCGTTCCCCGGACGGCTGCGGGCGACCACGACGTGGATGTTGATGCGGACCGGACCGGACCGGACCGGACCGGGCCGGGCCGGTGTCCGTGCCGTTTGTCGGTGCGCCCGGTTAGCCTCGGTCGGGTGTCCTCACGTATCACCGATCCCGAGCAGCTCAAGGAACTCCTCGGGATCCCGTTCACCCCGGAGCAGACGGCCTGCATCACGGCGCCGCCCGCCCCTCAGGTGATCGTGGCCGGGGCCGGGTCGGGGAAGACCACGGTGATGGCGGCCCGTGTGGTGTGGCTGGTCGGGACGGGACAGGTCGCCCCCGAGCAGGTCCTCGGACTCACCTTCACCAACAAGGCGGCGGGGGAGCTCGCCGAGCGCGTCCGCAAGGCCCTGATCGCGGCCGGGGTCACCGATCCGGACGCCATCGACCCGGACAACCCCCCGGGCGAGCCCAGCATCTCCACCTACCACGCGTTCGCCGGCCGGCTCCTCACCGAGCACGGGCTCCGGATCGGGCTCGAACCCACCACCCGCCTCCTGGCCGATGCCACCCGCTACCAGCTCGCCGCCCGCGTGCTGCGCGAGGCCCCCGGCCCGTATCCGGCCCTGACCAGGTCGTTCCCCACCCTGGTCAGCGATCTGCTGGCCCTCGACGCCGAGCTGGCCGAGCATCTCGTGCGGCCCGAACAGCTCGCGGAGTACGACACCGACCTCCTCCGCACGCTCGAATCGGCCCGGCTCACCAACGCCGAACTGCGCAAGATCCCCGAGACCGCGCAGGCCCGTCGTGAGCTGCTGCAGCTGACCCGGCGCTACCGCGAGGCCAAGAAGAGCCGTGACCTCCTCGACTTCGGTGACCAGATCGCGCTCTCGGCCGAGCTGGCCCTCACCCGCCCGGAGGTCGGCGCGATCCTGCGCGAAGAATTCCGGGTCGTCCTGCTCGACGAGTACCAGGACACCTCGGTCGCCCAGCGCCTGCTGCTCTCCGCACTCTTCGGCCGACGCCCCGGTTCCGGTTCCGGTTCCGGGACGGAGGCCACGGAGACGCCGACCGGAAGGGCGGTGGCGCGGACGGCGGAGACCGCGGCCGGCGCGCGGACCGCCGAAGCAGCGGGGGCCGGCCACGCCGTCACCGCCGTCGGTGACCCCTGTCAGGCGATCTACGGCTGGCGCGGTGCCTCCGTGGCCAACCTGGACGACTTCCCGGTCCACTTCCCGCACGCCGACGGAACGCCCGCCACCCGCTACTCCCTCGGCGAGAACCGTCGCAGCGGCGGCCGGCTCCTCCACCTCGCCAACGGCCTGGCCGCCCCCCTGCGTGTCATGCACGAGGGCGTCGAGGCGTTGCGCCCCGCCCCCGGCGCCGAACGGGACGGCACCGTCCGCTGCGCCCTCCTGCGTACCCACACCGAGGAGCTCGACTGGCTCGCCGACTCGATCGCCCACCTCGTCAGGACCGGAAAGGCGCCCGGTGAGATCGCCGTCCTGTGCCGCACCGCGGGCGACTTCCCGCAGATCCAGGCCGCGCTGGTGGCCCGTGACATTCCGGTCGAGGTCGTCGGCCTGTCCGGGCTGCTGCACCTGCCCGAGGTCGCCGACCTCGTCGCGGTCTGCGAGGTGCTCCAGGACCCCGGCGCCAATGCCTCCCTGGTCCGGCTGCTCACAGGCCCCCGCTGGCGGATCGGCCCCCGCGACCTGGCGCTCCTCGGCCGTCGTGCCCGCCTCCTCGTCCACCGCGCGGCCCACGGCGACGAGGACGGCTTCGACCCCGACCGCCGCCTCGCCGAGGCCGTCGAAGGCATCGACCCCGCCGAGGTGATCTCGCTCGCCGACGCACTGGACACCTTTCTCGAATCGGGCGGAGGAGAGGACGACGGCCTTCCGTTCTCCACCGAGGCCCGCATCCGCTTCGCCCGCCTGGCCGCCGAACTGCGCGACCTGCGCCGCTCGCTGGCCGACCCCCTCATGGACGTGCTGCACCGCGTCCTCGCCACCACCGGCCTTGAGGTCGAGCTCTCCGCGTCGCCGCACGCCCTGGCCGCCCGCCGCCGAGAGACCCTCGCCAACTTCCTGGACGTCGCGGCCCGCTTCGCCGCCGTCGACGGGGAGGCCACCCTCCTCGCGTTCCTGGGCTTCCTGCGGACCGCCGTCCAGTACGAGAAGGGCCTGGACAACGCCCTGCCCGGCGGGGAGAACACCGTCAAGGTCCTCACCGCCCACAAGTCCAAGGGCCTGGAGTGGGATGTCGTCGCGGTGCCGGGACTGGTCACCGGCCAGTTCCCCAGCAGCCAGTCCCGCGACGCCTGGACGTCCCAGTCCAAGGTCCTTCCGCACGCCCTGCGCGGGGACAGGGCCACCCTTCCCGTCATCCACTCCTGGGACGCCAAGGGGCTCAAGGGGTTCAAGGAGGAGATGAAGGAGCACCAGCACACCGAGGAGCTCCGCCTGGGATACGTCACCTTCACCAGGCCCCGCGGTCTGCTGCTCGGCTCCGGCCACTGGTGGGGCCCGACCCAGAAGAAGCCGCGCGGCCCGTCCGACTTCCTGCACGCGCTGTACGAGCACTGCGCGGCCGGACACGGCGAGATCGAGGCCTGGGCGGACGAACCGGCCGAGGACGAGGAGAACCCGGCGCTCGCCGAGAAGGAGACCGACCGGGCGTGGCCGCTTCCGCTGGACGGCATCGCGCTGACCCGCCGCCGGGCCGCCGCGGACACGGTGATGGCGCATCTGGAGGCACTGGCCGCGTCGGAGGGCGTGCCGGACGCGTACGAGGCGTCGCCCGACGTCCCGGATCCGTATGACGGGCCGTACGACGACGAGGCGTTCCCCGACGCCCCGTTCGTCGACGACGCCCCGTTTCCCGACAGCGAGGCGTTCCCTGACGACGCCGACGACTGGGACGCACTGTCGCCGGAGCCCCCACGGACCGCTGCCCGGCCCTTCCCGGCCCCCGTTCGTCTCCCCATCCCTCCACCCGCCCAGCCCCCCGCCCCCACATCACACGTCCCGGCGGCCCGCGCCCCCGAGCCCGCCGAGGACCGCCGCCTCACCCCCGAGGAGTCCCGCACGCTCGCCTCCTGGGACCGCGACCTCGACGCCCTCACCGGCGAACTGCGCCGCGCCCGCGCCACCGTGCGCGACGTCCTCGTACCCGCGTCCCTCTCCGCCACCCAGCTGTTGCGCCTGGCCGACGACCCCGACGGCTTCGCCCAGGAACTGGCCCGGCCCATGCCCCGGCCCCCGCAGCCCGCGGCCCGCCGCGGCACCCGCTTCCACGCCTGGGTGGAGTCCCGTTTCGAGGAGCTGCCACTGCCCATGCTCGGGCCGGACGAACTTCCGGGCGGAGACGAGAGCGATGCCGAGATCGCCGACGAGCGCGACCTCGCCGCACTCAAGGAGGCCTTCGAGCGCACCCCCTACGCCCGCCGCACCCCGTACCGCGTGGAGACGCCGTTCCAGATCACCCTGGCCGGCCGGGTGATCCGGGGCCGTATCGACGCGGTGTACCGCACCGGGGACACCTACGAGATCGTCGACTGGAAGACCACCCGCGCCCATACCGCCGACCCTCTCCAGCTCGCGGTCTACCGCCTGGCCTGGGCCGAACTGCACGGCCTCCCGCTCACCGATGTCACCGCCACGTTCCTGTACGTACGCAGCGGGCAGACCGTCCGCCCCGTCCGCCTCCCGGGCCGGGCGGAGCTGGAGCGGATCCTGCTGGACGAGCCGCCTCCCACGGGGTAGGCCGGGTCACCGCGGGCGGGCGGACCCCGCTGGGCGAGGCACTAGGCTCAAGGCCATGAGCGACACCCCGGACAGCGCCGTCCGTACGTACACCGAGCAGCACCGCACAGCCTTCCTCGACGACCTCGCCGACTGGCTGCGCATCCCGTCCGTATCCGCCCAGCCGGTCCACGACGGGGACGTGCGACGCAGCGCCGAGTGGCTGTCCGCCAAGCTCAGGGAGACCGGCTTCCCGGTCAGCGAGATCTGGGAGACGCCCGGCGCGCCCGCGGTCTTCGCCGAGTGGCCGTCCGACGACCCGGACGCCCCGACCGTTCTCGTCTACGGGCACCACGACGTGCAGCCCGCCGCACGCGAGGACGGCTGGGACACCGACCCGTTCGAGCCGGTGATCCGCGACGGCCGTATGTACGGGCGGGGCGCCGCCGACGACAAGGGGCAGGTGTTCTTCCACACCCTCGGTGTGCGGGCCCACCTCGCCACCACCGGCCGCACCACCCCCGCCGTCAATCTCAAGCTGTTGATCGAGGGCGAGGAGGAGTCCGGCTCCCCGAACTTCCGCGCGCTGGCCGAAGCACGGGCCGCCCGGCTCACCGCCGACGCGGTGATCGTCTCCGACACCGGCATGTGGGACGAGAAGACCCCCACGGTCTGCACGGGTATGCGCGGCCTCGCCGAGTGCGAGATCGAGCTGCACGGCCCCGAGCAGGACATCCACTCCGGTTCGTTCGGCGGCGCCGTCCCCAACCCGGCGACCGCCGTGGCCCGGCTCGTCGCCGCCCTGCACGACGCGGACGGCCGGGTCGCGATCCCCGGTTTCTACGACGGCGTGACGGATCTCACCGACACCGAGCGCGCGCTCTTCGCCGAACTGCCCTTCGACGAGGCCACCTGGCTGCGTACCGCCAGGTCCCGGGCGGCGTCGGGCGAGGCCGGCTACTCCACGCTGGAACGCGTCTGGGCCCGCCCCACCGCCGAGGTCAACGGCATCGGCGGCGGCTACCAGGGCGCCGGCAGCAAGACGATCATCCCCTCCTCCGCCCTCGTGAAGATCAGCTTCCGGCTGGTCGCCGGCCAGGACCCCGACCACGTCCAGCAGGTCGTACGAGCCTGGGCCGAGGCGCAGATCCCGGCCGGTGTCCGCCACCGCATCACCTTCGCGCCCGCCACCCGCCCCTGTCTGACACCGCTGGACCACCCGGCCCTGCAGGCCGTGGCCCGCGCCATGGGACGGGCCTTCGGCCAGAAGATCCTCTTCACCCGCGAAGGAGGCTCCGGGCCCGCCGCCGACCTGCAGGACGTGCTCGGCGCTCCCGTCCTCTTCCTGGGTATCTCCGTACCGTCCGACGGCTGGCACGCTCCCAACGAGAAGGTCGAACTCGACCTTCTGCTCAAGGGCGTGCAGACGACCGCCCACCTCTGGGGCGAGCTGGCCGTCGCACTCCGCTGAATCCTCTGAACACCCGATCCGTCCCGGGGGAGTAGGAAGCACCTTTGAGCACCTTCGACAACGCCACCGCAGACCGGCCCATCGGTCTCACCGCGCCCAGCGGCATCGACCGCGCGGCGCACCACCGCCTCGACGAGGCGTGGCTGTCCGCCGCCTGGAGCCACCCGACCACCCGTGTGTTCGTCGTCTCCGGTGGGCAGGTGCTGATCGACGACACGGCCGACGGCGGTACGGAGATCGTCATGACCCCGGCCTTCGAGGCCCCGGTCACCGAGACCCACCGCTACTTCCTCGGCACCGACGAGGACGGCGTCAGCTACTTCGCGCTCCAGAAGGACTCCCTGCCCGGCCGCATGGACCAGCCGGCCCGTCCGGCGGGTCTGCGCGAGGCCGGACTGCTGCTCGGCCCCCGCGACGCGGGCCTGATGGTGCACGCGGTGGCCCTGGAGAACTGGCAGCGCCTGCACCGCTTCTGCTCCCGCTGCGGCGAGCGCACGGTCATCGCGGCGGCCGGCCACATCCGGCGCTGCCCGGCCTGCGGCGCCGAGCACTACCCGCGGACGGACCCCGCGGTCATCATGCTGGTGACGGACGAGCAGGACCGCGCCCTGCTGGGCCGCCAGGTGCACTGGCCCGAGGGCCGCTTCTCGACGCTCGCGGGCTTCGTCGAGCCGGGGGAGTCGATCGAGCAGTCCGTGGCCCGCGAGGTCTTCGAGGAAGCGGGCGTCACGGTCGGCGAGGTCGAGTACATCGCCAGCCAGCCCTGGCCGTTCCCGTCCAGCCTGATGCTGGGCTTCATGGCGCGGGCGGCCTCCTCCGAGATCAATGTGGACGGCGAGGAGATCGAGGAGGCCCGCTGGTTCTCCCGTGAGGACCTGACGGCGGCCTTCGAGTCGGGCGAGATCATGCCCCCGTACGGCATCTCGATCGCGGCCCGCCTGATCGAACTCTGGTACGGCAAGCCGCTCCCGAAGCCGGGCGCCGTCGGCTGACGCGCCGGTCTGCATCGGCCGACCGACGGCTCACGAGATACGGGAACGCCCCCTCCGGCGCTGCTCGACCGGAGAGGGCGTTCCCGTACCGCGGAGCGGGTCAGGCGGCCAGTGCCTGCTTGACCTGGGCCAGGGACGGGTTCGTCATGACGGCCTCGATACCCGTGGAGCCGACCACCAGGACGGTGGGAACCGTCTGGTTGCCCCCGTTGGCCTTCTCGACGAAAGCGGCGGACTCCGGGTCCTGCTCGATGTTGATCTCGTTGTAGGCGATGCCCTCGCGGTCCATCTGGCCCTTGAGCCGACGGCAGTAGCCGCACCACGTGGTGCTGTACATCGTCACAGTGCCCGGCATGCTTCGCGCTCCCTTGTCTCATCAGTCTTCTCAGACCTGTCGTCTGACTCATCCATCTCATCCGTCACGCGGAGAAGCTGGAAAGTGCGTCGCCGCACGGAAAGGGAACGTACGCGAGCCGACCACCATTCCCGCTGCCGCCCCTCTGTCGCACGGCGGACCGGCCCCTGGCATCGAACCGTCACCTTCGTATCGAGGAGCACAACCTCGTACTTGGGGCCGCCACCTTCGTACCCCGCACCGCGACCCTCGTACGTCACCGCCACTTTCCTGCCCGGGACTGCGACCCCCGTACGGGACCCTCGTTCCCGCATGGGACCGCCACTCCCGCATTAGTACGACAGACGCTGCCCCCCTGTGGACAACCTTCGCACCGGCCTCTTGCGACCTGGCAGCATGGCGGGGTGACAGCAGCAACGCATTCCTCCCTCTTCCCGCAGGTCCCCGAGTCGGCCGACGCCGTGCTCGACGGCCTGGACCCCGAGCAGCGCGAGGTCGCCATGGCCCTGCACGGCCCGGTGTGTGTGCTGGCCGGAGCCGGTACGGGCAAGACGCGTGCGATCACCCATCGCATCGCCTACGGAGTGCGCGCCGGAATACTTCAGCCGACGAGCGTGCTCGCCGTCACGTTCACCAACCGGGCCGCGGGCGAGATGCGAGGACGGCTGCGCCAGCTCGGCGCGGGCGGAGTGCAGGCGCGGACGTTCCACTCCGCCGCCCTGCGCCAGCTCCAGTACTTCTGGCCGAAGGCGGTCGGTGGTGACCTGCCCCGGCTGCTGGAGCGCAAGGTCCAGCTGGTCGCCGAGGCCGCGGCCCGCTGCCGCATCCGGCTCGACCGCAACGAGTTGCGCGATGTCACCAGCGAGATCGAGTGGTCCAAAGTCACGCAGACCGTGCCCGCGGACTATCCGGCCGTGGTCGCCAAGATCCAGCGGGACGCCCCGCGCGACCCGGCCGAGATCTCCCAGATCTACGCGATGTACGAGCAGCTGAAGCGCGACCGCTCGGTGATCGACTTCGAGGACGTGCTGCTGCTGACCGTCGCCATCCTTCAGGACCGCCACGACATCGCCGATCACGTCCGCCGTCAGTACCAGCACTTCGTCGTCGACGAGTACCAGGACGTCAGTCCTCTCCAGCAGCGGCTGCTCGACCTCTGGCTCGGCGACCGGGACACCCTGTGCGTCGTGGGTGACGCCAGCCAGACGATCTACTCCTTCACCGGAGCAACCCCCGACCACCTGCTGAACTTCCGCACCCGCCACCCCAACGCGACGGTGGTCAAGCTGGTCCGGGACTACCGCTCCACCCCCCAGGTCGTCCATCTGGCCAACAGACTCCTCGGCCAGGCCCGCGGCCGGGCAGCCGAGCACCGGCTGGAACTGGTCTCGCAGCGCGAACCCGGCCCCGAACCCGTCTACACGGAGTACGCGGACGAGCCCGCGGAGGCGGAGGGCACCGCACGCCGCATCCGTGATCTGATCGCCGCGGGAGTCCCGGCCGGCGAGATCGCCGTGCTCTACCGGGTCAACTCCCAGTCCGAGGTCTACGAACAGGCCCTGGCCGACGCGGGCGTGCCGTACCAGCTGCGCGGAGCGGAGCGCTTCTTCGAACGGGCGGAGGTCCGCGAAGCGGGCGTCGCCCTGCGCGGCGCGGCCCGCGCAGGGGGCAACGACTCCCTGCTCGACGACGCGGAGGGGCTGCCGGCGGAGGTCCGCGCGGTGCTCTCCACCAAGGGGTGGACCACGGAGCCGCCCGCGGGATCCGGGGCGGTGCGGGACCGCTGGGAGTCCCTGGCCGCGCTGGTCCGGCTCGCCGAGGACTTCGAACAGGCCAAGCCGGGCGCGACGCTCTCCGATCTGGTGGCGGAGCTGGACGAGCGCGCCGCCGCCCAGCACGCCCCCACGGTCCAGGGGGTCACTCTCGCCTCGCTGCACTCGGCGAAGGGCCTGGAATGGGACGCGGTCTTTCTGGTCGGGCTGACCGAGGGCATGATGCCGATCACCTACGCCAAGACCGACGAGCAGATCGAGGAGGAGCGCCGACTGCTGTACGTCGGCGTCACACGAGCCCGCTTCCACCTCTCGCTGTCGTGGTCGCTGTCCCGCTCGCCCGGCGGCCGCGCCGGAAGGCGCCCGAGCCGTTTCCTCAGCGGACTGCGCCCCGGCTCCGTGCCGCTCGGTGCGCGCGGCACGGCTGGTGGCGGCGGAATCGAACGGGGCCCCGGCCCGGTCGCCAAGCGGGGTCGGCGTGGCCCTGCCCGGTGCCGGGTCTGCGGCAGGACTCTGACCGACGCGGGCGAGATGAAGCTGATGCGCTGCGACGACTGCCCCTCCGACATGGACGAGGCGCTGTACGAGCGGCTGCGCGACTGGCGGGCGGTCCGGGCGAAGGAGATCGGCCAGCCCGCGTACTGCGTGTTCACGGACAGGACACTGATGGCGATCGCCGAGGCGGTGCCGGGCAGCGCGGGTGAGCTGGCCGGTATCTCCGGCGTCGGCGCGCGGAAGCTGGACCGCTTCGGGACCGCGGTACTCGCCATTTGCGCAGGTGAGACGGTGGAGGACGAGCTTGCGGACGACGTTGACGAGGTGTGAGAAAAACTCGTCGAAAAAATAGTTTGCGCCCGCCCCAGTCATCACCATAGGTTCTTAACCACGGGAACAGCGACTTCTCTGAAGCCCTGGCCCTGTGCTGTACTTATCCGAATACGTAGGATCGGCCCGCCGGTCCCCCCGAGACGCCGAGAGGAGGCGATTGAAGTGATCAGCATCATCAAGACCAACAAAATGACCGATCTCTCGGTCGTCTCCGCCTGCTCGCTCGGCCTCGCCTGCTCTTCGAAGTCCTCGCTGCGTGGCACCGGTATGTCCGGCATTTCCGCCGTCAGCCCGCTGTCCCTGTCGAGCCTCCCCGTGCAGGAGCGCAATGAGCGACCGACCCAGGCACCGGCAGCAGCAGTAGCGAAGGGACAGGCCCAGGCCTATGCCTTTGCGGCCGTCGGTGCAGGAGCGGAATCCGGCGCCAAGAAGCAGATGACGCACCACACGATGTGGGCCTTCCGTGGGCCTGAACCCTGGAGTGATCCAGCCTGATTTATCGTCAGGCCGGCGCCTTCAGGGCCGCGGAACCCCACTCGGGATCCGCGGCCCTTTTGTTTTGTCCAAACGGACGAGACGGCGAGAAGGAGCCTCGGGACAAGCAACACCCGGTACCAGCCGCCCCCCGGCCAACAGGCCGGAACGACCAGACGAGGACACCACCCACCGTGCAACTCGAAGCGCACGCCCCGTCCGTACCGCCTTCCGACACGATCCCGCCGCCCGGCCTCACGGAGGACTCCGCCTTGACCCCCCTCACCGCGCTCACCGCGCTCGACGACGCCATCGAGAACCTCGGCGTGCCCGTGCCCTGCCGCTCCTACGACCCGGAGGTCTTCTTCGCCGAGTCGCCGGCCGACGTCGAGTACGCCAAGTCCCTCTGCCGCACCTGCCCGCTCGTCGAGGCGTGTCTCGCCGGCGCCAAGGAGCGCCGGGAGCCGTGGGGCGTCTGGGGCGGTGAGCTCTTCATCCAGGGCGTCGTCGTCGCTCGCAAGCGGCCGCGTGGTCGTCCGCGCAAGAACCCGGTCGCGGCGTGATCGCCGGACTGGGGGTCACGGCCCCCAAACCCATGAAGCGCGTCGGAACCATCGACCGTCCCCACACCCACGATCCCCGAAACCAGGCCCCGATGTCCGTCCCCACGAATGAGCCCGTCGGCTCCGCAACACCGAACGTCACCATCATCGGCGCGAACGACTCGCGTCAGAACAGGACCCGCGAGATGCAACTCATCCCAGAAGCCCTGGCGCGTGCGCATATGCACGACCGCCTGAGGGAAGCCGACACGCAACGCCAGGCCGTACGCCTGGTCGCCGCGCGCCGGATGCAGCGCCGGGCGGAGCGCGCCTCGATGCGCGCCCGCCGTGCGCTGGCCATGGCGGTCATGCACTAGTCAGGCCGAACTCCAGCAGCACCCGCTGCCGGGCAGCCGCTCTGCCCGGCAGCAGACAGTACCCACAGTCAGTACCCCTTCCGCGGGGCCGGTCCGGACGGACCGGCCCCGCGGTCGTGCTGTGTGGTGCCGCGCGGCACAGCGGCGACGGAGTTATCGTCACGAGGTGGACGAGGAGACTCATCACCGGATTCAGCACGTCGCACGCAGGGACGCAGCAGAGATCACGTGTGCTCTGTGCGACACCTCCGCCGACAGCGAGACCGCACCGCCGACCTGGATCTGCTCCGTGGAGAACGGCAGGCGCCAGTACTTCTGCGAGAAGTGCGCCCGCACCCACATCAGAGCCATCGAGAGCCGTCTCGACTCCGCCTGGTGGTGACGCCGGGTGGTGACAGCCCAAGGGGTGTCGCTCAGGGAGGGGACCGCCGGGCGACACAGCCGGGCAAGGAGCCCGAATCAGTCATGCGACGGCGTGATGCCCCGGGCTCCGCGCCAGGTGCCCGACCGCCTACGCGCCGATGGCCCCGTCGCCCGCCAACTCCTCGATCACGGACCCGTCCTGATCTTCGATCAGGAATCCCGGGAGCCAGGATTCGAGTTCGTCACGCAGCCGTACCGTCGCACCCAGCTGGCACAGCACCCCGATCGTGCTCAGCGTCACCCGATGTATCAGCAGATAGGCGGGCGGCAGATTCAGCTGCTTGCCCAACTGATGGGCGGGGGAGCGGGGGTCGGCGATCCGCGCCGCCTGATTGCGCATCCAGCTCCGGGTGAAGGTGAACTCCTCCACCTGAGCCGGCTCGATGATCGGGAGGAGGTAGTCGAGCACCGCATCCGGGTCGAGGTCGATCGAGTCCTTGACGAATCCCTCCCCGCGCAGGAGCTCGTACACCGTCACCGCCTCACCCGCCAGCGTCAGCCGCAGAGAGTTCCCGATGATCTGCGGCAGGCCGCCCGGCAGCCGGTCCACCGTGCCGAAGTCCATCACTCCGAGCCGCCACTGCCCGTCCTCGCCGGCCTCCGCGTCCGGAGGCAGCAGCCGGAAGTTGCCCGGATGCGGGTCCGCGTGGAGCAGACCGGTGCGCGCGGGCCCCGAGAAGAGAAAACGCGCCAGCAACTGACCGGCCCGGTCCCGCTGCTCCGGCGTGCCGTCCGCGATCACGTCGGCGAGCGGAACACCGTCCATCCACTCCGTCACCAGCACCTGATCGGACTGGTGCACCACACCGGGGATCACGACATCCGGGTCGGCGGCGAACTCCTCGGCATGGTGACGCTGCGACCGTGCCTCCTGTTCGTAGTCCAGTTCCTCCGCGACCCGGTCGCGCAGCTCCGTGATGAGCGGCTTGATGTCCATACCGGGGACCAACGGGCCGAGCAGCCGTGCGAACCTGCTGAGTTGAGTCAGATCCGAGAGCAGCGCCTCTCCGGCGCCCGGATACTGCACCTTCACCGCCACGTCCCGCCCGTCGTGCCACACCGCCCGGTGCACCTGGCCGATCGAGGCGGCGGCCGACGGCTTGTCCTCGAATTCGAGGAACAGTTCCTGCCAGTCCTCGCCGAGCCGTTCCTCCAGTACCGCGTGCACCGTGGCGCTGGGCAGGGGAGGTGCGGCTTCCTGCAGTTTCGTCAGCGCCGCCCGGTACGGTCCGGCGACCTCCTCCGGCAGTGCCGACTCGAAGACGGACAGGGCCTGACCCAGTTTCATCGCCCCGCCCTTCAACTCGCCCAGGACCTTGAAGAGCTGATCCGCGGTGCGCTGCTGCACCTCCCGGGCCACCAGCTCCGCCGACTTCCCACCGATCCGCTTGCCCAGACCCCACGTGGCGCGGCCGGCGAAGCCCAGTGGCAGGGCGGCCAATTTGGCGGTACGGGTGACCGCTTTCCGGGGAAGATCAGACATGAGCCCCTCCAAATCCCAGACTGCCGTACCGCGTGCGGCGGTTACCCGGCCATTGTGTCGTGCGCCGCGTCGACCGCGGAGGCGCGCTCCCTCTCAGTGTGCCCAGCCGCTCCGCAGGAGCAGTCGAGGTGCGCCGGGATCCGCTCGGACCGCCAGTCCAACAGAGGCAGCGCCGCTTCCCACCGGGTGCCCGTACTGGCGGGCAGCTCCCCGTCCAGAAAGGACAGCGCATGCGAGGCCGCGAGGCCTGCCACCGCCGTCGCCAGCGCCAGATCGCAGGCCTGCACGGCGGTGCGCCGCCCGGACTGCCACTGGGACAGCATCCTGGTCCACTGCTCGTCCCCATCCGCACGATCCAGCGCCAGACAGCCCGCGCATGCCGTACCCCCGGGCAGGACCAGGGGCCCGACCACTCCCGTCGCCTCCATCACTCCGGCATAGAGATGGGGTGTTCCCGAAGTGATCCAGGGTTCGGCCGTGCGCGGGTCGGGGACGTACACCCCGAGCCCGTCGCGAGGGGCGACCACGATCAGCGAGAGACCCGGCTCGCCACCCGCGGAGGAAGCCGCCGCTTCCGCTTCCCGAGGAGCCGAACCGGCGGCGGCTCTGCGCACCAGTTGCCGGGCTGCGGTGTCCCTGCGTTCCCCGACCGCTGCCGGTGGCAGTCCGCCGGGTGAGACGTCCCACGCCTCCGTGTGCCCGCCGTCCAGCACCTCCACCCGGCCCACTCCGGAACCGGACAGCACCGCCGCGATCGCGGCACCGACCCGCCCGGCGCCCCGGACCTGGACCCGCATCGCCCGGCGGGCGGCCAGCCGCCGCATCCCGCCGCCCGGCTCCGGATGCACGACGGAGAGCGACGCCAGATCGGGGCGGTGCCGCTCCAGGACACCGGACCGCTTCCGTAGCGCATCGATCTCGGGGCCGGCGGGCCGCACGTCGTCGATCAGGCCGGCCGCCGTCAAGCGCCCGACCAAAGTGTCCATTTGATGGTCCGACAGGTTCAGTGCCCGCGCTTCTTCGCGCAGCAGCGGAAGACCGCGCGTACCGTCGAGCAGTTCCAGAAAACAGCCCGTGGCGATATCCATCGGACCGAGCTTGACCGCATGAGCGGGTGTCACCCCGAATTGCACGGTGCCTTGGCCGCGCCAGGCGCGGCGCAGTGCGGGCTTCAACATCGGATGCACGGCTTCCCCCGGTCTGTGTTCCTTGATCTCTGTGCGTGGGCTGTGTCCGGATCTTCACGAGATCCGTTGTCAGAATGCAGGCAGCCGTCGAAGTGTGCAGAAAGTTATCCACAGGTGTGGGGTATTAGTCGTTCAAATGGTGCATGCCGCCGAGCGGATCACGCGCGAACCGTCCCGGAGGCGGGACTTCCCCCACTGACAACGGGTAACGTCGTGGCGTGCCCGCCGACCCGTCACCCGGAATCGCCGGGGAGTCCCGCGCGCGCAGCGCCGGAACCCATCAGCGCAGCGCGGCAGACCGTCCGCCCCGCGCCTCGGCAACGAGCGCGGTCGAGGTCCGCAGGAGCGACCGCCGCAGCAGAACGGTCTCCGCGTACCGGGAGGGGAACCGCACCATCGTGCTCATCCCCGCCCGGATGTCGGCGGCCGAGGAGCAGCGGTGGGTGAACGTGATGCTCGACAAACTCGCGGCCCAGGAGAGCAAACGCGTACTCGGCGACAGCGAACTCGCCGAGCGGGCCGAGCGGTTGTCCGCCCAGTATTTCGAGGGCCGGGCCAGACCCGTATCGGTGCGCTGGGTGACCAATCAGAACACCCGGTGGGGGTCCTGCACCCCGGCGGAGGGCAGCATCCGGCTGTCGCACCGGCTGCAGGGCATGCCCGAGTACGTCGTCGACTACGTACTGGCCCATGAACTGGCCCATCTGCTCGTCCCCGGCCACGGTCCACGCTTCTGGCGGCTGCTGGAGGCGTATCCGCGCACCGAACGCGCCCGCGGCTACCTGGAGGGCGTGGTGGCGGCCGACCGGCTGCCGCATCTGCCCGCCGCACGCGGTGAGTGACGTTCGGCGATTCTGTACCGGGTGTGTACCGGCTTGGCCCAACGTCGGAGATTGCGGTTAGCCTGGCGCGACGCATTCACATTCGGGATGGGGGACGGTCGTTACGCATGGCCAGGGAATTCCAACGCGGCCACAAGGCCAAGATCAGCGATCTCACACCGGGGACGGACCTGTACGTAGGTGTGCAGATCGCCGGCCCGGGACTGACCTTTGACATCAGCTGCTTCGGGCTCGATGCCAATGAGCAGCTCTCCGACGACCGGTATTTCATCTTCTTCAATCAGCCTAAATCGCCCGAGGAGTCCATTCAGCTCCTCGGCGCCCAGGCCGGTGACACCGAGTCGTTCCGCGTCACCCTGGACCGCATTCCGGCGAACATCCACAAGCTGTCGTTCACCGCCACGGTCGACGGCGCGGGTCAGATGTCCCAGGTCGGTCCCGGATACATCCGAATCGTCGCGGGCGGCGAAGAAGTCGTCAGGTACGCCTTCACCGGTTCGGAGTTCACCACCGAGCGCGCGGTGATGCTGGGCGACTTCTATCTGAAGGACGTCTGGCGGTTCGCCGCCGTCGGGCAGGGTTTCGACGGCGGTCTGGAAGCGCTGCTGAAGAACTTCGGTGGCGAGGTCGCCGAGGAGGAGCCGGCCGCACCTCAGCCGCAGGCCGCCGTCCCGTCGTTCGCGCCGCCCGCCCAGACCGCCGCACCGGCGCCCGCCCCGTCCTTCGGTGCTCCCGCCGCACCGCAGGCGCCCCAAGCTCCGCAGCCGGCCCCGTCCTTCGGCGCCCCCGCCCCCGCCCCGCAGCAACAGATCCACAACGCGCCGACGATAGCGGCACCGATGGCCCCGATGGCCCCGCAGGGCGGCACCGTTCCACCGCCCGCACCCGCGCCCGCGCCGTACGGACAACCGGGCGGGCAGCCGCAGTTCGGTCAGGTTCCCGGCCGACCCGCGCCGGCGGCACCCTATGGCCAGCAGACTCCCGCCCCGTACGGCCAGCCGGCTCCCGCGCCCTACGGCCAGCCGGCTCCGGCTCCGTACGGGCAGCAGTCTCCCGGCATGGCCCCGGGGGTTCCGCAAGGCGTGCCGCAGTCCGGTGGCGGGCTTCAGGCGGCCGTCAACCTCTACAAGGAGGTGCCGACGGGCCGGCGCTGGACGGCGCAGAACAAGCAACTGGTGCGTGTCGACCTCGGGGAGGACGGCGCCCCCGTCCTGGCCCGTCAGGGCAGCATGGTCATGTACCAGGGCAAGGTCGACTTCGGCTACAAGGGAGCGGGCTTCGCAGGCCGGATCGTCGGGAACGCCACGGGCCAGGAGATGCAGCTCATGCGCTGCACCGGCCGCGGCCAGATCTTCCTCGCGGAGGACAGCGCCCATCTGCACCCCATCGAGCTGCAGGGCGACAGCATCTGCGTCTCCGCCGAGCGTGTCCTCGCCTTCGACGAGTCCCTTCAGTACGAGGTGCGGAGGATCGAAGGGCACGGCATCCCGGGCGGCGCGCTGTTCACGATGCTCTTCCAGGGAACCGGCACGGTCGTGGTGATGACGCACGGCACTCCGGTCGTCCTGCCCGTGACGCCCACGACCTTCGCCGACAGCGACGCGATCGTGGCCTGGTCCGCCGCATCGCAGGTCATCGTCTCCAGCCAGGTGCGGCTGCGCTACAACGCCTACCCGGGACACAGCGGGGAGTCGGTGAACCTTCAGTTCCGGGGCGCCCCGGGCAACTTCATCGTCGTTCAGCCGTACGAGGTCTGAGGAAGCCGAGGAATGAACCAGCAGCTCGCGGGGTACGCCCCCGCACCTGTCACAGCCCGTATGGAGAATCACGGCAGCGCCATGCTGAAGGTGGCCATGGCCACGGGGCAGGACCTCCTCGCCCGGGTGGGCTCGATGGTCGCGTACGAGGGATTCATCCAGTACGAACCGAATCCGCCCGCCGTACGTCAGATCGCCCGTGACTGGATCACCGGTGAGGGTGCCCCGCTCATGAAGTGCAGCGGGGACGGACTGCTGTACCTGGCCGACTACGGTGCCCATGTCGTCGTCGTTCACCTCAACGATGAGGCGCTGTCGGTCAACGGCACGAACGTCCTCGCCTTCGACGCCCAGCTCCAGTGGGGCGTCGAGCGCGTCAAGGGGATGGCCAAGTTCGCCGGCCAGGGCCTGTGGAACGTGTCCGTCTCGGGCACCGGCTGGGTCGCCCTGACCTCGCGCGGAACCCCTGTCGTCGTCAACTGCGGCAGCGGCGAGGACGAGACGTATGTCGACCCCGACGCGCTGGTGGCCTGGTCCCCGAACCTCAAGGTGAAGGGCAAGCGCAGCTTCAAGGCGGCCTCCTTGATCGGCCGCGGCAGCGGCGAGGCATTTCAGATGGCCTTCTCCGGTCAGGGCATCGTCGTCGTACAGCCGAGCGAGGACAGCACCGACCGCCTGCGGGCCCGGGGCTGAGGGGAGCGAGAAGACACCATGCAGAGTCCGCTTTTCCACCACACCGAACAGCAGTCCGCGGACCGCTACGTCCTGCAGAACGAGCAGATGCTCCGGGTGACGCTGGGCGGTCACGACGACATCCTGGCCCGCAAGGGCAGCATGGTCGCGTACCAGGGACTGGTCGAGTTCGACGGGGAGTACCAGTCACGGGGCCAGAGCCACTCCCGCGCCCACACCGGTGAAGGCCTCGATCTCATGCGGTGCTCCGGCCAGGGCACCGTCTTCCTCGCCAACCTCGCGCAGTACGTGCACGTGGTGGACGTCGACCACGACGGGCTGACCGTCGACAGCGCCTATGTCCTCGCACTGGACTCGGGGCTGCATCACGAGGTCATCGCGGTGGACAGTCAGTACGGCATCGCCGGCACCGGCAAGTACCAGCTCAACATCTCCGGGACCGGCAAGGTCGCCCTGATGACCTCCGGTCAGCCGCTGATGATGCAGGTCACGCCGGACAAGTACGTCAACGCCGACGCCGACGCGATTGTCGCCTGGTCCAGTTCTCTGCGGGTGCAGATGCAGGCCCAGACGCACTCTTCGGGCGTCTGGCGGCGGCGCGGAAACACCGGCGAGGGCTGGGAGCTCAGCTTCCTCGGCCAAGGCTTCGCCCTGGTCCAGCCGAGCGAGGTGCTGCCTCCGCAGAGCGCCCAGATCGGCCAGGGAATCCGTGCGCAGTACGGGATGGGCCAGCAGGGCGCCCACGGCCAGAACCAGAACAACGCCTGGAACTGACCACGAACGACGCACCGGTACGGGCGAGGGGCGGTCTCCGTGGAGACCGCCCCTCGCCCGTACCGGCATTTCGTCGCTACCGGCGCTGCTCCAGCGCGGCGCGGGCCCGCGTCATCAGCTGTACGACCGAGGTGTCGGCCACCGACGCGACCTCGTCGTACGCGAACCAGCGCAGGTCCAGCGACTCGTCGCTGATCTGCTCCGTCGCACCCGTCGGTGCCACCGCCGCGTACTGCACGTCCAGATGCCAGTGGCAGGGCGCGGGGATCCGATGGCGGTCCAGCGTCACCGGGCCGCCCGCCAGCAGGGTGAGGCCGCTGATACCGGACTCCTCGGTGGCCTCGCGCAGCGCCGCGGCGGCCAGCGTGGTGTCCTGTCGTTCACAGTGGCCGCCCAGCTGGAGCCACATCCGCAGCTTGCGGTGCAGGGTGAGCAGCACGCGCCCGCGCTCCGGGTCGACGACCAGTGCGCTGGCTGTCAGATGTCCGGCTCCGCAGGCCTTCCACATGCCGTCGGGATGCTCTGCCAGATGGTCCAGATAGACCTGGCGCAGTGCCTCCTGGGCCGGATCCAGCGGGTTCTCGTACCCCTTCAGTACGAGAACGGCGTCGTCGTACAGGCTCACCGGTCGCTGTCGCCCTTGCCTTCGCTTTCATGGTCGCCGGTTCCCTCGGCGCCGGGCCCGTCCGTGTCGGCCCCGGGCTTCTGCGGACCCTTCGCGGCCTCGCCGAGCATCTTGTCCAGCTCGGAGAAGTCCAGCTGCTCGTGGTGCACAAACCCGTCCGGATCGTCCAGGTCCTGGGCGGTCGGCAGCATGTCGGGGTGCTCCCACAAGGCGTCACGCCCGTCGAGACCGCGGGCGTCCGTGAGCGACGCCCACAGGCGCGAGGCGTCGCGCAGCCGCCGCGGACGCAGCTGAAGGCCGATGAGCGTGGCGAACGTCTGCTCGGCCGGCCCACCGGAGGCGCGGCGCCTGCGCATGGTCTCGCGCAGCGCGTCCGCCGAGGTCAGACGGGACTTCGCGGCCTCGTGCACCACAGCGTCCACCCAGCCCTCGACCAGTGCGAGCGCCGTCTCCAGCCTGGCCAGGGCGGCCTTCTGCTCCGGTGTGTCCTCCGGCTGGAACATGCCCTGTTGGAGGGCGTCCTGCAACTGCTCGGGCTGTGACGGATCGAACTGGCCGACCACGTCCTCCAGCTTGCTCGTGTCGACCTTGATACCGCGGGCGTATCCCTCGACGGCGCCGAACAGATGGGAGCGCAGCCACGGAACATGAGCGAAGAGCCGCTGGTGGGCGGCCTCGCGCAGGGCGAGATACAGCCGCACCTCGTCCTGCGGCACGCTGAGGTCCTTGCCGAACCTCTCGACGTTCAACGGAAGGAGCGCGGCCTTGCCCGCCGGGCCCAGCGGCAGCCCGATGTCGGTCGAACCGACCACCTCGCCCGCAAGCACGCCGACGGCCTGCCCGATCTGCTGGCCGAACATCGCGCCGCCCATCGACCGCATCATGCCGATCAGCGGGCCCGCCATCGCCTGCATCTCCTCGGGCAGCACATCGCCCATGGCCAGACCGACGCGCTCGGCCACCGGGTCGACCAGCTTCTGCCAGGCGGGGAGGGACGCCTCGACCCACTCCGCGCGGCTCCACGCCACGGTGGAGACCGAACCGGAGGGCAGCGACGTCACACCGTCCAGCCAGAGGTCGGCCAGCCGCAGCGCCTCGTCGACCGCGGACCGCTCCGACGGGCCCACGCTCGCGTCCTTGGTGCCGTCCGGTGTGCCCTGCGAGACCGTCTGGCGGGCGATCTGCTTGGCCATGTCCCAGTTCACGGGGCCGCCCTCGTAGCTCAGCATCTGGCCGAGTTGCTGGAAGGCCGCCCCCAGGTCGTTGGGGTTCATCGTGCCGAACATCGCCGCGAACGGGTTGTCCGCGCCCGCGCCCGGACCGAATCCGAACGGGTTCGCCGGCCCGCCCGAACCCTGCCCACCTCCGGTGGGGTCCTTCTTCTTGCCCTCGTCGCCGTGCTCCGGCTCCTCCGGCGGAAGGCCGAATCCGAATGGGGTGTCACTCACGGGTTTCCTCGGCTCGTAGGGCCGCCGGCTCGAACCGACGGCGACTGCCCGACATCACCATCCAGCGTAGACACCAAAACTCCGCTCGGGGCCTCGGTGCTCCGCCGGCTCCCGGCCTGCGGCAGGATGGACGCCACCTGGTACGTACGCGTCATTCGGGTACGTACTGAAGACAACCGCTGGAGACGCCCGGTGAGTTCCCCAGATCCTCAGGTTCGCGCAGCGCGAAACCTGTCCGACCCCTCGACCGCGGACAAGCCCGCAAAAAGCCGCTCCAGGAACCGTGGCCCCGTCGTCGCGGTCACCGGTGCCGCGGGCGGCGTCGGTGAACTGCTCACCGCCCGCCTCGCGGCATCCGAGGAGATCAAGCAGGTCATCGCCATCGATGAACGCCGCGGAGACGTCTCCGAGGCGACCTGGCACATCCTCGACGTCCGGGACCCCGCGATCGCGGAGAAGCTGCGTGGCGCAGATGTCGTGGTGCATCTGGCACTCGATCTCGACCTGGAGACCGACCCCGCGGCCCGTACCGCCTACAACGTCCGCGGCACCCAGACCGTGCTGACGGCCGCCGCGGCCGTGGGCGTCCACCGGGTCGTGCTGTGCACCTCGGCGATGGTCTACGGAGCGCTGCCCGACAACGACATCCCGCTCGCCGAGGACGCCGAGCTGCGCGCCACGGCCGAGGCCACAGGCGTGGGCGACCTCCTGGAGATCGAACGGCTCGGCCGTCGCGCCCCCCGTGCCCACCCGGGGCTCAACGTGACCGTGGTCCGGCCGACCGTCCTGGTCGGCGGCACCGACACCGCGCTGACCCGCTATTTCGAGTCGCCCCGCCTCCTGGTCGTCGCCGGATCCCGGCCCACCTGGCAGTTCTGCCACGTCGACGACCTGGTCACGGCCCTGGAGTACGCGGCGCTGGAGAAGATCGACGGCGAGTTCGCGGTCGGCTGCGACGGCTGGCTGGAACAGGAGGAGGTCGAGGAGCTCAGCGGCGTCCGCCGGATGGAGCTTCCCTCCGCCGTGGCCCTCGGCGCCGCGGCCCGGCTGCACCGGATCGGCCTCACCCCGTCCCCGGCGGGTGATCTGGCATACACCATGCACCCCTGGGTGGTGAGCGTGAGCCGGCTGCACGACGCGGGCTGGCGCCCGAGCTGGACCAACGAGGAGGTGCTCGCCGCGCTCCTCGAGGAGGTCGAGGGCCGGCACACCGTTGCTGGGCGTCGTCTCGGCCGCAAGGACGCCACGGCGGCGGGCGCCGCCGGGGCGACCGTGGCGCTGCTCGGCACCGCCGCCCTGGTCCGCCGCGCCCGCAAGGCCCGCCGCCGCATCTGAGGCAGTCCCGCGCTCCCTGAAGGATCGGCCCGCGGAGCCGGATGCCGTGCGGCACAAAGCGCAGGAGCGTCCTCCTGCCGGGCGCGGCCGGACGGCCCGACGCCTCGACGGGCTGCCGCGGCCGTCGTCGTACGCCCGCCGGAGATCAGGGACGGCCCCGGCGGGAGCTCGGGACGTCTGTAGAAGGCTCCAAGGTCAGGGGCGGTCCGCCGGTGGAAAACGCTATTCCGGGATGTCGGTGCGGTACGGCACCATGGGCCCATGGCTCCCACCCACGACCACCCCGGCGAGCAGGCGGCGATCGACCCCATCCGGCTGCTGGCCATCCGCGACACGCCGTTGTCGGTCGACGAGATCTTCCGGGCCGTCGGGGACGACGCCGCGGGCGGCACCGCGCTCTTCGTCGGCACGGTCCGCAACCACGACGGTGGTCAGGACGTCGGTGCGCTCGGCTACTCCTGCCATCCCTCGGCGCAGGACGAGATGCGCCGGGTGGCCGAGAAGGTGGTAGCGGAATTCCCGGTCCGGGCGCTGGCCGCCGTCCACCGAGTGGGTGACCTCCAAGTGGGCGATCTCGCCGTGGTCGTCGCCGTCTCCTGCCCGCATCGCGCGGAGGCGTTCGAGGCGTGCCGCAAGCTCATCGACGACCTCAAGCACGAGGTGCCGATCTGGAAGCACCAGCGTTTTTCGGACGGCACCGAGGAGTGGGTCGGAGCCTGCTGAGTGCAAGCCGATCGGGTGGTCATCCGCCCCGATTTGCGTAACCGCCCCCCTGCCGTGAGCGTTGATCCTGCAGATGGTTAATCTGCTGATCGGTCAGTTGCGGTCGCTCACGGGGTAGGGAGGTCGTAATGGCAGCACTCGCCTGGTTGCTGATTCCGCTTTTCGCTGCGCTCGGTGCCGCGATATGGGGAAGCTGGGCCGCCCGTAATCGCACGGCCGGTGATGGTTCGGAACTCGCCGGGTATGCCCGGTTCCGTGAGGCGATGGAGAAGTCGCGTTCCGGTTCCGATGTTGTCTGACCCTCCTTCGAACGTACGCAGTCGCCAATCCGCAACGCGCCGCTGAGCGCCGACGCCCCCGGCACGGCTCCGGGTCCTCCTTCCCGCCTCGCCTGGACGGGCCCCGACGGGGCACTTACGTACCCTTCCCGTACTGTCGTTCCATGCCACGCCGCACCGCGACGATGCTCGCCTCCACCCTGATCCTCATCGCGCTGCTCTGCGCAGGCGTGCTGATCAAAGTGCCGTATTCGGAGATGTCTCCCGGGCCGACCGTGAACACTCTCGGCAAGGTCGACGGTGAACCCGTCCTGCAGATTTCCGGGCACAAGACGTATCCGACGTCCGGCAATCTCAATATGACGACGGTCAGAGTCACCGGGGCCGACTACCGGATGAATCTCGTCGAGGCCGTCTACGGCTGGCTGGCCCACGACAGTGTCGTCGTACCGCACGACACCCTTTACCCCGACGGCAAGACCGAGAAGCAGTCGACGCAGGAGAACGCCGAGGAGTTCAGCCAGTCCCAGGAGAGCGCCAAGGTCGCCGCTCTGAACGAGATGGGGATCACGGTGCCGTCGCGCGTCGTGGTCTCCACGGTCATCAAGGGCAGTCCGGCCCAGGGCAAGCTGCACGCAGGCGACGTGATCAAGCAGGTCGACGGTACGGCGGTCAAGCAGCCCGAGGACGTCGCGAAGCTCGTCACCCGCCACAAGCCCGGCGAGGAGGTCACGTTCACGATCATCCCGGCGAAGACGGCGCGGGCGGCGGAGAAGTCCGGCAAGGAGCCGGAGGGCACCCGGAAGATCGCCATCACCACCGCGAAGGCGCCCAAGGAGAACCGGGCGATCGTCGGCATCCAGGCCGGGACGGACCACACGTTCCCGTTCAAGATCGACATCAAGCTCGCCGACGTCGGCGGTCCGAGCGCCGGGCTGATGTTCTCCCTGGGCATCATCGACAAGCTGACGCCCACCGACCTCACGGGCGGCAAGTTCGTCGCAGGCACCGGCACGATCGACGACAAGGGCAAGGTCGGCCCGATCGGCGGCATCAACATGAAGCTGGTCGGCGCGCGCGACGCGGGCGCCCGCTACTTCCTGACGCCGGCCGAGAACTGCAAGGCCGCTGCCTCCGACACCCCGAGCGGACTGAAGCTGGTGAAGGTCAGGGGGATCGACGACGCGAAGAAGTCGCTGGAGAAGATCCGGGCGGGGGACACGGCCGACCTGCCGAGCTGCTCGGCAGGCTGACCGCGTCCCCCGTGGGGTGGCGGGACTCAGGCCTCGAAGGTCGCGGCCAGTGCGTCGGCCAGGCCGGGTACCAGACCGGCGCCCGTCCGCACCTCGCTCGGGGAGTCCTTCTCGCGGAGCCGTACGGCCGCCTCGCGCGTACCGTCCCGGAGGACGGCCACGGTCATCCGCACCTCCTGGCGCTCCGGGTGCTTGGCGACCCACTTCGTCAGCTGGGCGTCGCTGAGCCCCTCCGGCACGGAGGCCTCGGCGGACGGCGGCAGCATCAGCCGCTCCACCGTCATCGCACACCCGATCACCGCGTCGGGCCAGGCGATCGTGGCGAGGAACTCGTCCAGGGCGGTGCCCGGCGGCAGCTCCTCCTGCTCGATGGGGGTGAGTGAGGCGGTCGGGGAGTCTGCGCTGTCGAGACCGAGCTGGGCGGCGAGGCCGGGCTCCTGGGCGCGCAGCCTGGCCGTGTCGACGAGAGCGAAGAGCCGGGCCGGCTGGTCCCAGCCGAGGCCGGAGATGTATGCGTCGATTTCGAGGACGGCGACGGTGAGAGGGCTCGCGGCCATCGGGGGGCCTGAGGGGGAAACGTTGGGCATGGCCAATATCCTGCCTCCTTCCGCCCCGGGAACGGGAACTAGGTAAAGCCTCAGTAAGTTGCATAGGTGGGCCCTACGATCGCTGGGCCCGCTCCACACGACCCGCGAACTTCGAGGTGCGCACGTTGGCTTTCCAGATGCCGGACCGCGGCGGAGGCCCGACCGGGCCACGGATCAGAGTCGGCCGCCCGTCCCGGCGCGCCCGTACCCTGCTCATGACACTGGGCGTCCTGGCGGTCCTCGCCATGGCGTTCGTCATGTTCGCCGGGTTCTGGACGGACTGGCTCTGGTATCGGTCGGTCGCGTATTCGTCCGTCTTCACCACCACTCTGTGGACCAAGATCGGGCTGTTTCTCGTCTTCGGACTGCTGATGGCGATCGCCGTCGGTCTGAACATCTGGCTCGCGTACCGGCTCCGGCCGCCGCTGAGCGCGATGTCGCTGGAACAGCAGAGCCTGGACCGCTACCGGATGGGTCTCGCCCCGTACAAGAAGTGGGTGCTGCTCGCGATCACCGCGCTCGTCGGACTGATCGCCGGAGCATCCGCCTCCGGCCAGTGGCGTACCTGGCTGATGTATGTGAACGGCGTGGCGTTCCACCAGAAGGACCCCCAGTTCCACCTGGACGTCTCCTTCTACGCGTTCGACCTGCCCTGGTACCGCTTCCTGCTCGGCTTCGGCTTCGCGGCAACGGTGCTCTCGCTGATCGCCGCCGCGCTGACCCACTACCTGTACGGCGGACTCCGCATCACCAGCCCCGGCGCGCGGGCGACCGGCGCGGCCACCGGCCATCTGTCGGTGCTGCTCGGTGTCTTCGTCTCGCTGAAGGCCGTGGCGTACTGGCTGGACCGCTACGGTCTGGCCGTGAAATCCAGCGACTTCAAGGCCACGGACAACTGGACCGGCCTGCGGTACGTCGACGCCAACGCCTACCTTCCGGCGAAGACCATTCTTTTCTGCATCGCCGCGATCTGTGCTGTGCTCTTCTTCGCGACGCTCTGGCGCCGCACCTGGCAGCTCCCGATGATCGGCTTCGGCCTGATGGTGCTCTCGGCGATCCTGATCGGTGGGCTGTACCCGGCGATCGTGCAGAAGTTCCAGGTCCAGCCGAACGAGCAGGCCAAGGAAGCCCCGTTCATCCGGAAGAACATCGAAGCGACGCGTGACGCGTACGACATCGACAACGCGCAGGTGCACGACTACTCGGGCAAGAGCACGACGGACGACGACGCCAAGCTGCGCGCGAGCGCGGACGACGCCGCCAGTTACCGGGTGATGGACCCCAACGTCGTCTCCCCGGCCTTCCAGCAGCTCCAGCAGAAGAGGAACTACTACCAGTTCCCCAAGACGCTGGACGTGGACCGCTACAAGGACGCCGCAGGCAAGGACCAGGACACGGTCATCGGTCTGCGTGAGCTCAACCTCGACGGCATCCCCAAGCGCAACTGGATCAACGACCACTTCACCTACACCCACGGCTACGGGGCCATCGCGGCCCGGGGCACGACGACCGGCAAGAACCCGAAGGGTTCCCCGGACTTCACCGAGGCCGGTCTGCCCACCACGGGCGATCTGGGCACGTACGAGCAGCAGATCTACTACGGCGAGAAGACCGAGCAGTACTCCATCGTCGGTGGGCCCCAGAAGGAGCTCGACTACGAGGAGGACGGCGAGAAGACCACCAGCTATCAGGGCAACAGCGGGGTCAGTCTCTCCAACGCCTTCAACCGCGCCGCCTACGCGGTCGCGTTCAGCGAGCCGCAGATCCTCTACTCGGGGGCCATCGGCGACGGCTCCCGGATCCTCTACAACCGCACGCCCAAGGAGCGCGTCGAAGCGGTCGCCCCCTGGCTGACCATCGACGGCGACGCCTACCCGGCCGTGGTGAACCACCGCATCCAGTGGGTCGTCGACGCGTACACCACCACCAACGGCTACCCGTACGCCTCGCGTACGACGCTCGGCGACACCACGGCCGACTCGCTGACCACCAACCAGCGTGCGGTCGTCGCCCAGCAGAACCAGGTCAACTACATCCGCAACTCGGTGAAGGCCACCGTCGACGCGTACGACGGCACGGTCAAGCTCTACGAGTGGGACACCAAGGACCCGGTCCTCAAGACCTGGCGCAAGGCGTTCCCGGGGACCGTGCAGCCCAGGGCGGACATTCCGCAGCAGCTCATGGACCACCTGCGGTACCCGCAGGACCTGTTCAAGGTGCAGCGCGAGCTGCTCACCCGTTACCACGTCACGAACCCCGCCCAGTTCTACAGCGGCAGTGACGCGTGGCAGGTCCCGGACGACCCGACCAACAAGGAGTCCGGCGCCGTCCCGCCGTACTACCTGAGCATAAAGATGCCGGACCAGCCGGCCCAGAAGTTCTCGCTGACCACGACGTTCACCCCGAAGGGGCGGCCCGACCTCGGCGCGTTCATGGCGGTGGACGCGGACGCGGCGAGCAAGGACTACGGCACGATAAGGCTGTTGAGAGTCACCACCACGGTGAAGGGTCCCGGTCAGGTACAGAGTGAGCTCAACGGCAACGACGACGTGGCCGAGTTCGTGAGGAACCTCAAGGGGACCGACTCCGACATCGAGTACGGCAACCTGCTCACCGTGCCGCTCGAAGGGGGCTTCCTCTACATCGAGCCGGTGTACACGCGCGGTGGCACGCAGAACTATCCGCTGCTGCGCAAGGTCGCCGCCTCGTACGGGTCGAAGACCGTCTTCGAGAACAGTCTCGGGGAGGCGCTCAACTCGGTCTTCGGCGTGACGGGCTCGGGCACCACCCAGCCACCCGCGGAGACCACCCCGCCACCGGGCACCACGCAGCCACCGGCCACCGGTGACGCGGCGCTGAAGAAGGCGATCGCGGACGCGCAGAAGGCCTACGCGGAAGGCGAGGCAGCCCTGAAGAAGCAGGACTGGGCCGCCTACGGCAAGGCCCAGGCGGATCTGCAGGACGCGCTGCAGCGTGCGGCGGCCGCCCAGCCCAAGCCGGGCTCCACGAGCGATACGGGTAATTCCAGCAAAACGGATAAACCATCCGGAGCCGGTGATGGCTGAGTAACGCGGTAAAGGCTCATCCCCGTGTCGTGGTACGGTTTCACCACAACGACGCGGGGTGGAGCAGCTCGGTAGCTCGCTGGGCTCATAACCCAGAGGTCGCAGGTTCAAATCCTGTCCCCGCTACTGAAAGACGAAGGCCCGGATCCTTTCGAGGATCCGGGCCTTCGTCATGTTCTTGCGACTTTCTTGTGCGGGGTGCGTGAAGGGCGGTTCGCGGGGCACGAGTTGGGTCCGGGCGTGTTTGACTTATCTCTCTGTGGGCATGTCGACAAAACGCTGAAGTGACCTCACTGGCCGCGGTATACGAGCTGTACGCGGGTTGCAGGTGGTGCGACGATGGTATTTATGGGGGACAGGGCAACTCTGTTGGAGACAGGGCGGTTTGTGCAGCGTCGCGTTCATCGGCCGGATAGCGTGATGAATGAGGCTTTTGGTGTTGCCGCCGGGGAGAACAGCGAGACCGCCGAGAACACTGGGATCATCGGGACGACCGAGACCGCCGAGACTGCGGGGTGTGCCGCGACCGTCGAGAGCACAGAAAGCACGGAGAGCGCGGAGAGCGCGGGGAACGCCGTGACCACCGGGAGCGCCGGGTCCATCGGGGCCGGGGACGGCCCGGGGGTCCAGGAGACTTCCGAGAGCCCGGAGAGCGCCGAGAGCGAGGAGCGTCACCGTCGCGCAGCCGACGCCGGGGACACCACGGCGATGAGCGTCCTCGGTGCCCTGCTGCTGCGACGCGGCGATCTGGACGGGGCCGAGCCGTATCTGCGCGGGGCCACCGCCGACGGCGACCGGGCCGCGGCCAACAACCTGGGTGTCCTCCTCCACCAGCGCGGATACACGGACGACGCGGCCGGCTGGTGGCGTATCGCGGCCGTCGCCGGTTCCGCCGCCGCCGCGCACGCCCTCGGCCGCCACTACCGGGAGCGCGGTGACGAGCCCGGTGCCGAGTACTGGCTGCGGCAGTCCGCCGAACAGGGCCACGCGCTGGGCGCCTACGCCCTCGCCGATCTGCTGGAACACCGCAGCGACGTCGGCGCCGAGCGGTGGCTGCGTGCCGCCGCCGAACAGGGACACCGCGAGGCCGCCTACCGCCTCGCACGCATGCTGGACCGCAACGCGGCCGACGACCCGCACGACGCCTTCGGCCGCCCCGGGCTCAGCCCCGGCCCCGGCGCGGGCACCGAGCGCCCGGGTGCGGTCGGCCGGTCCGGGGCGCGCAAGGACGACGGCCCCGTGGAGGGTCCGGCGACCGGGCGCGTGGGCGAGGCCGAGCAGTGGTACCGGCAGGCCGCCGCGCGCGGCCACCGGCGGGCCGCCCTGCACCTCGGCGCCATCCTCGAACAGCGCGGCGAGCCCAAGGAGGCCGGCCGCTGGTACCTGATCTCCGCGAAGGCCGGGGAGGCGCGGGCCGCCTGCGCGCTCGGATTCCTGCTGCGCGACGCCGGTGACGAGGAGAGCGCCGCCGTGTGGTGGCTGCGTGCCGCCCAGGACGGCGACGGGAACGCGGCCAACGCCCTGGGCGCCCTGCACGCCGCCCGCGGTGAGCAGCAGACCGCCGAGCGCTGGTACCGCGCCGCCATGGACGCGGGCGACGTCAACGGCGCCTACAACCTGGGGCTGCTCTGTGCGGCGCAGGACCGTACGCCGCAGGCCGAGCAGTGGTACCGCCGTGCCGCATACGCGGGTCACCGCGAGGCCGCCAACGCGCTCGCCGTGCTCCTGCTTCAGGCGGGCGACGCGACCGGCGCCGAGCCCTGGTTCTCCAAGGCCGCCGAGGCGGGCAGCGTCGACGCGGCGTTCAACCTCGGCATCCTGTACGCCGGGCGGGACGAGGACCGTACGGCACTGGTCTGGTACGAGCGCGCCGCGGCTGCGGGGCACACCGAAGCCGCGCTCCAGGTCGGCATGGCCCTGCTGCACCACGGCGAGGAGCAGGAGGCCGAGCGCCATCTGCGCTGCGCGGCGGGCGGCGGCAGCGCCGAGGCCGCCTTCCGGCTGGCCGGGGTGCTGGATTCGCGGCAGCCGCCTCCCGGCCCTCCGGCGCTCGGCGAGCCGATGCCGGAGAAGACCGAGTGCGAGGAGTGGTACGAGCGGGCCGCCGAGCAGGGACATCGCCGTGCCCAGGTGCGCGTCGGGATGCTCGCGGCGGCCCGCGGCGACGTGGACAGCGCGGCCCGCTGGTACCGCGAGGCCGCCGAGTCGGGCAGCCGCAACGGTGCCTTCAACCTCGGACTGCTGCTCGCCCGTGAGGGCAGCGAGCGGGAGGCCGCGCTGTGGTGGAGCCGCGCCGCGAACGACGGGCACGGGCGGGCCGCCCTGCGCCTCGCCCTGCTGGCCGCCCGCCGCGGCGAGCTCACCGAGGGGCAGCGCTGGTGCGCGCGGGCGGTCGAGCTGGGTCCGGCGGAGGTCGCCGAGCGGGCCGCCCGGCTGCGGGAGGCGCTGCACCAGGAACTCACCGCGTAGGCGGGGCGGGGCGTCGTCGTAGCGGCCCCCGGCGCCCGCGCGTGGGGCTGGCGGAACCGATTTGCGCTGGTCCGGAGCGGTGACGTACGGTGGGGAACACAACGACGCGGGGTGGAGCAGCTCGGTAGCTCGCTGGGCTCATAACCCAGAGGTCGCAGGTTCAAATCCTGTCCCCGCTACTGAAGGCGGAAGGCCGGATCCTTTGAAGGATCCGGCCTTCCGTGCATCATCCGTCCGGGCTCCGCGCTCAGAGTCTGTGACCCACCGCCTCCGAGTACATCGCCCGGTCGACGGCCTTCGCCTCCGGCACCGCGGCACCCTTGAAGACCCCCGCGTCCGCGTACGCCTTCTGCAACCGGTCCGTCGTGCCTTTGCGTATCTCCCAGTCCATCCGCATCGACGGCGTCGCCCGCAGGGTGGCCTCGTCGGTCTTCATCAGCCTCGCCAGCTCGGTGACGAACGCGGGGTCCGCCTTGTAGTCGCCGGCGAAGTAGGTGTTCACCGTCCGGATGTAGGCCCGGAGGAAGGCGACGCCCGCGTCCGGGTCCTTGTTCAGCAGCGTCGGGCCGAAGAGCAGACCGCCGAGCGGTTCGCCGAGCGGCTGGCCGCCGAGGAACGCGTACTTCCGGTCGCCGTCCACCTTGCGCCAGACCGGGTCGAGCAGCCAGGCCGAGTCCACGCCGCCGTTACGCAGCGCGGTCAGCACGTCCGCGGAACCGAGCTGCTGGAAGCTGATCCTGTCGAGGCCGCCGCCGTGCTTCTTCAGGGAGGTGTCCATCGGGTACGCGATGACCGAGCCCTTGCCGATCATCGTGCCCATCTTCCGGCCCGCCATCTCGACGTGATCGGCGCTCTCGCCGTTCTTGAGCCGCACCCACAGGCCGCTCTTCGAGGTGGGGTCGGGGGAGAAGTTCCCCGCCACCCACTTGATGTCGAAGCCGCCGTTGATGCCGTTCATCACGGCCGCCTCGGGCGCCGCCCACTGGGCGTCCACATCGCCCCTGGCGAGCAGTGGCAGGGCGTCCGGGGTGGGCAGCACCTTCAGTTCGACGTCCAGCCCCTCCTTCGCGAACTCGCCCTTCGCCACCGCGACCTGGAGCGGAGCGACGTACTCCGCGCTCAGGGTGCCGGTGGCGACGGTGAGCTTCCGTTTCTTCGCCAGGGGGCGGGGGCCCGGCGCGCCCTTGTCGCAGCGGGCCGGTTTCCGGTCGGCGGCGAGGTCGGCCGGGTCGGTCCAGGCGGCGGAGCCGCAGCCCGCGACGGGCTTGACGGTCCGCGGCGCGGCAGGGGCGTCGCGGTCGCCGGCGGAGTCCTTCCCGGCACAGCCCGCCGCGCCGAACAGGGATGCGGTGACGAGTACGACAGTGCAGGTGAAAGGGGTACGTGTACGCACAGTGCCTCCGTACGAGGAACGAGGGGAGCCGTTCAGGACCGGCCGCGATCGCGCGGGGCCCACGGTGTGAGCAACCGCCCGGCGACGCGTACCACTTCGGAGAAGACGACGCCCAGGAGCGCGACACACACGATGCCGACGAACATCACGTCGTTCTGGAACAGCGCCCGGGAGTCGAAGATCAGATGCCCGAGCCCGTCGGCCGCCGCGATCTGTTCCGAGGCGACGATGACCAGCACGGCCACTCCCGCCGCGATCCGCGCCCCGACCAGGACGGCGGGCAGCGACGCCGGCAGCAGCACATGGCGGAACATCTGCCAGGGAGAGGCGCCGAAGACCTCACCGGCGTCCCGGTGGCCGGCCGGGACGGCGAGCACGGCCGCCATGGTGGAGATCCAGACGAAGAAGAAGACGGTCGCCGCGACCAGGGCGATCTGCGGCCCCTCGCCGAGACCGAACATATTGAGGAAGACCGGCAGCAGGGCCAGCTTCGGTACGACGTACAGGGCGTCGAGCAACGGCTCCAGCGCGGCCCGTACGAGGGGGAGCGAGCCCATCAGCAGTCCGAGCGCGTATCCCGCGACGGTGCCGATCGCGTAGCCGCCGAGGACCCGCTTGAGCGTGGCCCACACATCCGGCCACAGCTCACCTGCGCCCGCCCGGTCCCAGCCGTCCGCCAGGATGGTGGAGGGAGCGGGGTAGACCCGGTCGTCGATCCAGGACCGTTCGGCGGCCAGTTGCCAGAGCAGCACGAGCACCAGCGGTACGGCGACGGCGAGCGAGAGTTCCAGGGCGCGCCGCCTGTGGTGGGTGCGCACCGGACGCAGTTCCTGCGGACCGGGCCTGCGGACCAGTACACCCTCGTCGGGTTTGGTGGCGCTCACGGTGGGGCTCATGCCGGGAGCACCTCCCTTCGCACCTCGCCGCGCAGCAGCTCCCACAACTCGCTCTTCAACGCGGTGAACTCGGGTGCCGACCGGATCTCGTCGCCGGTGCGAGGCCGGGCGAACGGCGGACGGCGCTCGGCGATGATCCGGCCCGGTCCGGCGGACATCACCAGCACCCTGTCCCCGAGCACGATCGCCTCTTCGAGGCTGTGGGTGATGAAGAGGGTGGTGGTACGGGTGTTCTGGGTGAGATCGAGCAGTTCGTCCTGGAGGATCGTGCGCAGTTGGGCGTCCAGTGCCGCGAACGGCTCGTCCATCAGCAGCATCTCGGGTTCGACGGCGAGGGCGCGGGCGATGGCGACGCGTTGCCGCATCCCGCCGGAGAGAGCGGCCGGATACGCCCCCGCGAAGTCCGAGAGCCCCATCCGGGCCAGCCAGTCGCGAGCCCTGGCGTCGGCCTCCTTGCGTGGTACGCGCTGGATGTCGAGGCCGAAGCGGACATTGGCGAGTACGGTCTTCCAGTCGTGGATCCCGTAGTCCTGGAAGATCATCGCCGCCGGGCGGTGCGAGGCCGTACGGATGGAGAGCTCGCCCGAGCTGGGGCGGAGCAGCCCGGCGGCGATCCGTAGCAGCGTGGACTTGCCGCAGCCGGAGGGGCCGACGATGCAGGTGAACTCACCCGGTGCGACGGAGAGATCGACCGGACCGAGGGCGGGAAGGGCCTTGGCGCCGCGTCCGAACGAACGGGTGAGCGCGTCGGCGCGGAGTTTGGGACGGGTGGCTGGGGCAGGGGGTGTGGTCGGGTGCGGAACTCCCACGGGTCTCTCCTCGCGCGTATCGAGGTGCGGATCCGCCGCGGGGCGGACGTGATCGCCGCCGACGATATGACGGCCCGTCAGATCAGGGAAGGGGGTGCGCGCGTGGTCAGGTCGAGGGCGCGGGGTGTGACGGGTCCGCCCGGTGCCCGTTCCGTCCTCGACCGTGGGCGGGGCGGCCGCGGCGGTCCGAGGCGCTCGGCGCCTCCGCGGCGACCGGTCCGTGCGTTGTGCCGGCCGGCTCGCGGGCGCGTGGTCCGTGCGTCCGGCAGGCATGCGAAAGGCCCCGGTGGGCAGGATGCTCGCACCGGGGCCCTTCGTGGGGGGACTCAGCTCGTCGCGGCGCAGTTCGGGCAGATGCCGCGGTAGGTGACCTCGACGCCGGAGACCGTGAATCCGAACCGCTCGTTGCTCGGCAGGTCCGCCAGCGGGTCGCCCGCCGGGTGCACGTCGCGGATGATGCCGCAGTTCGCGCAGACGAGGTGGTGATGGGGACGGTGTGCGTTCGGGTCGTAGCGCTTGGCCCGGCGGTCCGTGGAGACCTCGATGACCTCACCGAGCGTCACCATCTCGCCCAAGGTGTTGTAGACGGTGGCGCGGGAGATCTCGGGCAGCTTGGCGACGGCCCGGGCGTGGACCTCGTCGGCCGTCAGGTGCACATGGTCCCCGTCGAGGACCTCGGCCACGACGCGCCGCTGCGCAGTCATGCGCCAGCCGCGTCCGCGAAGTCGTTCCAACAGGTCACTCATAGAACAAGCCTAACAGTGAGGGGATCAGGTCCCGAACGGGTGTGACTTTGGATGTTCACTTGACTTGGACAATGTCTATTGTAGGATCGGGACCGGCATAAGCCAAGGGGCAGGCTGTGCAGGACATGACGAATGTGCAGGAACGACGCAGGAGGCGCACGTGACGCAGGGACCGCTCACCACGGAGGCCGGCGCGCCGGTCGCCGACAACCAGAACAGCCAGACCGCGGGCGTCGGCGGGCCGGTGCTGGTGCAGGACCAGTCGCTTCTGGAGAAGCTCGCGCACTTCAACCGTGAGCGCATCCCGGAGCGGATCGTGCACGCCCGCGGCGCCGGTGCGTACGGCACGTTCACGCTCACCCGCGACGTCTCCCGGTGGACGCGGGCGAAGTTCCTCTCCGAGGTCGGCAAGCAGACCGAGACGTTCCTCCGCTTCTCGACCGTCGCGGGCAACCTCGGTTCGGCCGACGCGGTGCGCGACCCCCGCGGCTTCGCGCTGAAGTTCTACACCGAAGAGGGCAACTACGACCTCGTCGGCAACAACACCCCGGTGTTCTTCATCAAGGACGCCATCAAGTTCCCGGACTTCATCCACACCCAGAAGCGCGACCCGTACACCGGCTCGCAGGAGGCGGACAACGTCTGGGACTTCTGGGGTCTGTCGCCCGAGTCCACCCACCAGGTGACCTGGCTCTTCGGTGACCGCGGCATCCCGGCCACACTGCGCCACATGAACGGGTACGGCTCGCACACGTACCAGTGGAGCAACGAGGCCGGCGAGGTCTTCTGGGTCAAGTACCACTTCAAGACCGACCAGGGCATCAAGAACCTCACCCAGGACGAGGCCAACAAGCTCGCCGGTGAGGACCCCGACAGCCACCAGCGTGATCTGCGCGAGGCGATCGAGCGCGGCGACTTCCCGTCCTGGACGGTGCAGGTCCAGATCATGCCGGCGGCCGAGGCGGCCACGTACCGCTTCAACCCGTTCGACCTCACCAAGGTGTGGCCGCACGAGGACTACCCGCCGATCGAGATCGGGAAGCTGGAGCTCAACCGCAACCCGGAGAACATCTTCGCCGAGGTCGAGCAGTCGATCTTCAGCCCCGCGCACTTCGTGCCGGGCATCGGCCCGTCCCCCGACAAGATGCTCCAGGGCCGTCTCTTCGCGTACGGCGACGCCCACCGCTACCGCGTCGGCATCAACGCCGACCACCTGCCGGTCAACCGCCCGCACGCCACCGAGGCGCGCACCAACAGCCGTGACGGCTACCTGTACGACGGCCGGCACAAGGGCGCGAAGAACTACGAGCCGAACAGCTTCGGCGGCCCGGCCCAGACGGACCGGCCGCTGTGGGAGGCCACCCCGGTCGCGGGCGAGATCGGTACGCACGAGGCCCCGAGCCACGCCGAGGACAACGACTTCGTGCAGGCCGGAAACCTCTACCGGCTCTTCTCCGAGGACGAGAAGGTCCGGCTGATCGACAACCTCGCCGGGTTCATCGCCAAGGTGTCGCGCGACGACATCGCCGAGCGCGCGATCAACAACTTCCGCCAGGCGGACGGCGACTTCGGCAAGCGTCTGGAGGCCGCGGTCCAGGCCCTGCGCGGCTGAACCGACGCCTGTCGTCGACGGTGGGCCGGTTCCCTCTTCGGAGGGGACCGGCCCACCGGTCGTTCCCGGGGCTCAGCCGACGAGTTCCGCGTGGTGGCGGCGCCTGATGGGCGCCCAGCAGCGCAGGATGTCGCGGACCGAGACGATGCCGACGGGTCCGTGGTCGTCCAGCACGATCAGATGACGGAAGCCGCCGTGCGTCATGGCCTCCGCGGCCTCTTCCAGGGTCCAGGTGGGCGCGGCGAAGACCACATCGGTGGTGGTGTGGGTGGAGGCCGTCTCGACATCGGGGTTCTTGCCGGAGCCGACCGCGTCGAGGATGTCGCGCTCGGTGAGAATGCCGAGTCCGCTGGTGTCCTGGTCGAGGACGACCGCGGCCCCGACGCGGCGGACCGACATCAGCTGGGCGGCCTGGCGGAGCGTGTGGGTCGGTCCGATGGTGAGGACCAGCGTGCTCATGGCGTCACGGACGAGCATGAAGGGAGCCACCTCCTTCGTGAAGCGACCATGTGAGTCGGTTCACAAGTTCACAAGCGGGGGGACTCTCAGAGTTGCACCGATGCGGAACCGGAACAAGGGGCGGCGGGAGCGTCCGAGGGGCGTGCGGTGGTGCGCGACGCCCCTCGGGGGCGCGATCCGGATCAGTAGCGCTGATTCAGATAGCCCAGCAGTTCGTGGTGGAGCTGTCCGTTCGAGGCCGCCGCGTTGCCGCCGCCGGGGCCGGAGACCCCGTCCAGGCTGGTGAACCTCCCGCCGGCCTCCTGGACGATGATCGCGTTCGCGGCCATGTCCCAGAGCGAGAGCTCGGGCTCCGCGCAGATGTCGACCGACCCCTCGGCGACCATCATGTACGGCCAGAAGTCCCCGTAGCCGCGCGTGCGCCAGCAGGCCCTGGTCAGATCCAGGAACCCGTCGAGCCGGCCCTGCTCCTCCCAGCCGCTCAGCGACGCGTACGCGAACGAGGCGTCCGCGATCCGTTCCACCTTCGACACCTGCAGCCGGGTCGCCGAGGTCAGACTGCGGCCGGAGAACGCGCCCGCGCCCTTCGCCGCCCACCAGCGCCGGTTCAGGGCGGGGGCCGAGACCACGCCGACCACCGGCTGGAAGCCGTCCTCCCCTGCCTCCATCAGGGAGATCAGCGTCGCCCAGACCGGTACGCCCCGGACGTAGTTCTTGGTGCCGTCGATCGGGTCGACGACCCAGCGCCGCGGGCCGGTGCCCTCGATCCCGAACTCCTCGCCCAGAATCGCGTCGCGCGGGCGTGCCCGATGGAGGTGGCCGCGGATCAGCTCCTCGGCGGCCTTGTCGGCCTCACTCACCGGCGTCATGTCCGGCTTGGTCTCGACCTTGAGGTCCAGAGCCTTGAACCGGTCCATCGTCGCCGCGTCGGCGGCATCCGCCAGCACATGGGCGAGGCGCAGATCATCGTGGTAATCGGGCATGCCGTCACAGTATCGACCGCAGGTGAACGGAGCCACAGGGGTCCGCGGCGGCCGGACCATTGACAGTCCCCGGCGGCACGTCAACTCTGGAACGCAGGCCCCATGGCGCGGGAGGCGACGATGCCCACGGCGCGAGACGCATTGCTGGACGCCGCCCTCTCGGCGCTGGCCACGCTGCCCTGGTCGGCGGTGCGCATGGTCGATGTCGCGTCCGCCGCCGGGGTCTCCCGGCAGACCCTCTACAACGAGTTCGGCGGCAAGGACGGCCTGGCCCGTGCCCTGGTCCGGGGTGCCGCGGACGGCTACCTGGCAGGGGTCGACCGGGCGCTGCGATCGGTCGCCGACCCGAGGGACGGGCCGGCCGCCACCGCCGCCTGGACCGTCCGTGCCGTACGGACGAACGCGCTCGTCCGAGGGTTGCTCACGGGCTGCTGGAGTGAGCGATTACCCCGTCCCGCACGCCCGGCGGCGCCGACCTCGTCGTCGGTTCCCGCCCAGCGGTGGGCCGATGCCGGAACGCCGACGCCCGCCGAACTGCTCGGCCAGGTCAGGGACCGCATGGTGGCCGCCCTCGCCGGGGACCGGCCGTCGCACGACCCGGAACCACTGGCCGCGACCTGCGAGATCGTGCTGCGGCTCGCGCTGAGCTACGCGCTGGTGCCGGCTTCCCTGGGCGAGACGGCACCGCTGGTGCGCACGGTGGTGGAGGGGCGGTCGGCCGGATGAGGACCGGGCCCGCCGCTGCTGGTCACGGCGTGAGCCCGCCGGGCGGTCAGTGCGACGAGCCCGAGAGCTGCAGACCGATCACGCCGAGGATCACCAGGGAGATCGAGATCAGCTTGAGGGTGGAGACCAGGTCGTCGAGGAAGACCATGCCGTAGATCGCGGTGCCCGCCGCGCCGATGCCGGTCCACACGGCGTAGGCGGGCCCGACGTCGAGCTTCTTCAGTGACAGCGTCAGCAGACCGAAGCTGCCGAGGGCGAAGACGCAGAACGCGACGGTCGGCCAGAGCCGGGTGAATCCGTGCGAGAGCTTCAGACAGACGGCGAAGCCGGTCTCCAGCAGCCCCGCTACCACGACCAGCAGCCACGCCATCGTCAGTGCCCTCCCACTTCGGTGACCGCCTTGCCTCGCTGGGTGTGATTATGCACGTGCCGACGACGGCGGATCGCAAACATTGCCCGGTTCAGTCGCCCTCGCGCCGCTCCCGCGTGGACAGCAGCCGCCGCAGAGAATCCAGTCGCGCCGGATCGGCGTGGCCGTCCGCCACCCAGGCGTCCAGGGCGCACTCCGGCTGATTGCCGTCGTGGGTGCAGCCGCGCGGGCAGTCCTCGGTGCCGGGCTCCAGGTCCGGGAACGCGTGGATCACCCGGGACGGATCGATGTGGTTGAGCCCGAAGGAGCGCACACCGGGGGTGTCGATCACCCAGCCGCGGTAGTCGGGCAGGGGGAGCGCCAGCGCCGATGTGGTGGTGTGCCTGCCCCGGCCGGTGACCGCGTTGACGACGCCGGTGGTACGCCGCCGGTCCTTCGGCACGAGCGCGTTGACCAGGGTCGTCTTCCCCACACCGGAGTGGCCGACGAAGGCGGTGACCCGGTCGTTCAGTTGCTCGCGGACCCGCTCGGCCGCGTCGCCGTTCTCCAGTTCCTCGCGGCTGGTGACGATGAAGGGGACGCCCAGCGGGGTGTACGCCTCCAGCAGTTTGTCCGGGGAGGCGAGGTCCGACTTGGTGAGCACGAGGAGCGGGGAGAGCCCACCGTCGTACGCGGCGACCAGACAGCGGTCGATCATCCGCGGCCGGGGTTCCGGATCGGCCAGCGCGGTGACGATCGCCAGCTGGTCGGCGTTGGCGACGACGACCCGCTCGTACGGATCGTCGTCGTCCGCGGTACGGCGGAGCACCGAGCGGCGCTCACCGATGCGGACGATGCGGGCGAGGGTGTCCTTGTCGCCGGACAGATCGCCGACGATGGAGACGGTGTCACCCACCACGGCGGCCTTCCGGCCCAGCTCACGGGCCTTCATCGCCATGACCGTACGGCCGTCGACG
This sequence comes from Streptomyces sp. NPDC014727, assembly GCF_043083485.1. Classification (NCBI taxonomy): domain Bacteria; kingdom Bacillati; phylum Actinomycetota; class Actinomycetes; order Kitasatosporales; family Streptomycetaceae; genus Streptomyces; species Streptomyces sp. NPDC014727. The sequence goes on from NZ_JBIBYR010000033.1 coordinate 56,409, forward strand.
AGACAGGTGAGGCGGCCCCGATCGACGGTGAGGACCATGCCGTCCTCGGCGTCCTCGTGCTTCGGGCGGGTATGGGTACGGGGCCGGTTGCCCTTCGGGTTGGGGCGGAACCGGATGTCGTCCTCGTCGGGGTTCTTGCCGTAGCGGCGCATGTCTCAGGCCCCGAGCATTCCGGTCCACATCTGCGGGAAGTCCGGCAGGGTCTTGGCGGTGGTCGCCACGTTCTCGATCTCCACTCCGGGGACGGCGAGGCCGATGATCGACCCCGCGGTGGCCATCCGGTGGTCGTCATACGTATGGAAGGTACCGCCGTGCAGCGGCCTGGGCCGGATGTGGAGCCCGTCGGCGGTCTCCGTGACATCGCCGCCGAGCTCGTTGATCTCCTTGGTGAGCGCGGCGAGCCGGTCCGTCTCGTGCAGCCGCAGATGGGCGACGCCGCTCAGGGTGGACGGTCCGTCCGCGAGGGCCGCGACGGCCGCGATGCCCGGGGTGAGCTCGCCGACCTCGCCGAGGTCGACGTCGATGCCGTGGATGCGGCCCGAACCGGTGAAGGTGAGCCCGTGCTCGGTCAGCTCGCAACTGCCGCCCATCGCGGTGAAGATCTCCCGCAGCGCGTCGCCCGGCTGGGTGGTGTGCTCGGGCCAGTCGGGGATGGTGACCCGGCCGCCGGTGACCAGCGCGGCGGCGAGGAACGGCTGGGCGTTCGAAAGATCGGGCTCGATGGTGAGATCACGGCCGAGCAGGGCGGAGGGCGAGACCCGCCAGACGTTCGGCTCACCGCCCGTCTCCGGCTCGTCGACCTGGGCGCCGACGGCCCGGAGCATGTCGACGGTCATCCGGATGTGCGGCATGGAGGGGAGCCGGGCGCCGGTGTGACGCACCTCCACCCCTTGGTTGTAGCGCGGCGCCGACAGCAGCAGCGCCGAGACGAACTGCGAGGACGAGGAGGCGTCGATCTCCACCGCGCCGCCGTCCAGGGCGCCGCTGCCGTGCACCGTCAGGGGCAGCGCGCCGCGCCCGTCGTCGTCGATCCGCGCGCCCAGCACCCGCAGCGCGTCGATCACGCCGTTCAGCGGGCGTTCGTACGAACGGGGGTCGCCGTCGAAGTGGATCGGGCCGTCGGCCAGCGCCGCGACCGGCGGCAGGAAGCGCATGACCGTACCGGCGTTGCCGACGTCGATCGTGGTGGGGCCGTGCAGCCCGGCCGGGATGACCCGCCAGGCCTCACCGGCGGCGTCCGGGGCGTCCGCGACGGACGAGCTGGACGACACCGTCTCCTCGATGCCGACGCCCATCGCACGCAGCGCCTCGGCCATCAGCAGGGTGTCGCGGGAGCGCAGCGGGCGACGCAGCCAGCCGGGCTCGGCGGCGAGAGAGGCGAGGACGAGCGCGCGATTGGTGACCGATTTCGATCCGGGCACGGTGACGGTCGCATCGACGGCTCCGGTCGCATGCGGGGCGGGCCAGAGGGCGGGGTGCACGGAACGTTCGGTCATGGACCTCACTTTAGTGGTTCACCGCAAACCCGAATCTCGATCAAATGAGTCGAAACGGGTGCGTAACGCATGTGTGGTAGGCGGCGCCGTGCGGGACCGGCCCTCAGATGCCGAGCAGCCAGCGCCCGCCGCCGATCAGCGAGCAGAGCGACACCGCGTGGAAGAGGAACAGCCACAGTGCGGCCGGCACATCGGTCAGCCGCGACAACTGGTCCGCGTCCGAGTCCGGTGCCCCGCCGTGCCGCCGCTTCGACTGGAGCTCGAAGGCCGGGCGCACGCCGCCGAGCAGCAGGAACCAGACCACGGTGTACGCGAACAGCGACTGCACGGCGGGCGAGGCCAGCCAGGACACCAGCAGGAAAGCCGACCCCGTGAAGATCACCGCCAGTGCCCCGTACACGTTGCGGATCATCACCAGCATCACCGCGAGCAGCGCGGTGGCCAGCCACAGCAGCAACGTGATCCTGCCGCTGACCAGCAGCCACGCCCCGCCCAGGCCCAACAGCGGCGGGGCGGTGTAGCCGGCCGCCGCCGTCAGGATCATTCCGATGCCGGTCGGCCTGCCGCGGCTGACGGTCAGCCCGCTGGTGTCCGAGTGCAGCCGGATGCCGGACAGCTGCCGCCCGGTGCACAGCGCGATCAGCCCGTGCCCGCCCTCGTGCGCGATGGTGATCGTGTTGCGGGTCAGCCGCCATATCAGGTTCGGCACGACGGCGATCAGCGCGAGCGTGCCGGTCACCACCACCAGCCACTGCTCGGGTGCGGGCTGGGTGCCGAACACGCGGTCCCACAGATTGCCCAGGTCGGTGCTGTCCATGGTGCGGGCGGCTCCTTGCGGTATCGGCGTCCTGTCGGCGCGGCGGTCGTGGCAGTCTGGCACTTATGTGCGGACGGTATGCAGCGAGTCGGCGGCCCGAGGACCTGACCGGACTCTTCCGGGTCGAGAAGTGGGAACCGGCAAAGACCCTGGCGCCCGATTGGAACGTGGCGCCGACCAAGGAGGTCTACGCCGTACTGGAACGTCCATTGAAAGACGCAGACGATCAGCGTCCGGTTCGCCAGTTGCGTGCTCTGAAGTGGGGACTCGTGCCGTCCTGGGCGAAGTCCCCCGAGGGGGCGGCGCGCATGATCAACGCCCGCGCGGAGACCGTCCACGAGAAGCCGTCCTTCCGCCGCCCCTTCGTCTCCCGGCGCTGCATTCTGCCCGCCGACGGCTACTACGAGTGGGTCACCGGCGCGACGGGCGGGCGGAAGCAGCCCTACTTCGTGACACCCGCCGACGGATCGGTCTTCGCGATGGCCGGACTGTACGAGTTCTGGCGCGACCGGACCCTGCCGGACGACCACCCGATGGCCTGGTGGGTGACCTGCTCGGTGATCACGACCGAGGCGGAGACCACTCCGCTCGCCGTCGCCCCCGCCGAGGGACCGGCCACGCTCGCCGACATCCACCCCAGGATGCCGCTCATGCTGACCCCGGACCGGTGGGACGCCTGGCTCGATCCGTCACGCACCGACGCCGAGGAGCTACGGGCGCTGCTCGCGCCGCCGCCGGGCGGGCTGATGCGGGCCTATCCGGTGGCCACGGCCGTCAGCAATGTCCGCAACAACGGTCCCGAGCTGCTGGAGGAGCTGGCCGGGCCGGAGGTGAGCACGCTGTTCTGACCCCGTTCCGAGCAGGCAGGATGGGGCGTGTGAGTACCGCTGAGACAGGCCGCAGGACCGAGACGGTCGACACGGACGCCGGGCCGGCCAGGATCACCTGGCTGCCCGCGAAGAGCTCTCAGGAGCCGAAGGACCCGAAAGGCCCGAAAGGCCCTGAAGGCCCTGAAGGCCCGGGGAACGCCCGCCTGGTGCTCGCCGTCGGCCATGGCGCGGGCGGCGGCGTCGAGACCCGTGACCTGCGGGCCCTGGCCGCCGTGCTGCCCGCCCACGGGGTAGCCGTCGCCCTGGTGGAGCAGCCGTGGCGGGTCGCCGGCAAGAAGATCGCGCCCGCCCCGAAGACCCTGGACACCGGATGGCGGGGCCTGTGGCCCGCGCTCACCGCCCCGGGGCTGCCCGTCGTCGCCGGCGGGCGCAGCGCCGGCGCCCGGGTGGCGTGCCGGACGGCGACGGAGCTCGGCGCCCACGCCGTCCTCGCCCTGAGCTTCCCGCTGCACCCGCCGGGGAAGCCGGAGAAGTCCCGCGCGGACGAGCTCCTCGGGGCCGGCGTACCCACGCTCGTCGTGCAGGGCGGGAACGACCCGTTCGGGCGGCCCGCCGAATTCCCTCCGGGGGAGTACGAGATCGCCGAGGTGCCGTACGGGGACCACGGGTTCGCCGTTCCGAAGAAGTCCGGCCTGACCGAGGACGAGGCGATGGAGATCCTGACCACCGCCGTGACCGCGTGGCTGTCGGCCCTCGTGTGAGCTCCGTCCCTCCGGGGAGGGTGCCGACCGCACTGTGCGGGCGGCCGGGCGCACCCCGGGAATGTTGAGCCGGGGGCCACTGTTGTCGGTGTCATCGGTACATCAACGTCGTACGTGGAGAGGGAGTCCGTCGCATGGGTTCGACCATCTGCCCGCGCCGCTCGAACGCCGCCGACCTGGAGTGGACGGTCCTGCATGCGGCCAAGACCACTCCCGAGCGGGCACTGAGCGGATCGGATCGACAGCCCGTCTCGAAGCAAGGTCGACTATTCTCCGATTCGAGCGGGTCCGGTTTCGGCTCCGCCACAGCGTTGGAGGAGGTGGGTCCGGTCACTGGGACCGACACAGGGACCGACGACGGCCGCGCGCAGGAGACGACTGCCGAGCGCAACGCGCGCTTCGAGCGGGACGCTCTCGGTTTCCTCGACCAGATGTACTCGGCCGCGCTGCGCATGACGCGCAACCCCGCAGACGCCGAGGACCTGGTCCAGGAGACGTATGCCAAGGCCTACGGCTCCTTCCACCAGTTCCGTGAGGGCACCAACCTCAAGGCGTGGATGTACCGCATCCTCACCAATACGTTCATCAACTCGTACCGCAAGAAGCAGCGCGAACCTCAGCGCAGTGCCGCCGAGGAGATCGAGGACTGGCAGCTGGCGCGCGCCGAGTCGCACATGTCGACCGGTCTGCGCTCCGCGGAGTCGCAGGCTCTCGACCACCTGCCCGACTCGGATGTGAAGTCCGCCCTGCAGGCGATCCCCGAAGAGTTCCGCATCGCCGTGTATCTCGCCGATGTAGAGGGCTTTGCCTACAAGGAGATCGCGGACATCATGGGGACTCCCATCGGTACGGTGATGTCCCGACTGCACCGGGGCCGCCGCCAGCTGCGCGGCATGCTGGAGGACTACGCCCGTGAGCGCGGGCTCGTCCCGGCCGGTGCCGGAGAGTCGGACGATCGGAAAGGCTCGGGCTCATGAGCTGCGGAGAGCCGCACGAGACGGACTGCTCAGAGGTCCTCGATCATCTCTATGAGTTCCTCGACCACGAGATGCCCGACAGCGACTGCACCAAGTTCGAGGTCCACTTCGAGGAGTGCTCCCCGTGCCTGGAGAAGTACGGCCTGGAACAGGCCGTGAAGAAGCTGGTGAAACGCTGCTGCGGCCAGGACGACGTGCCGACCGATCTGCGCTCCAAGGTGATGGGCCGGATCGATCTGATCCGCTCGGGACAGGCCGTGCCCGAGCAGGACGTGACGGCGTCGGAGACCGGACAGCCGACCGCCGCCACGGAATGACGCCGTAGCCCGGCGGCCGTCCCGCCGGGGCCCGGCCGCCCGGTTCCGCCCCCGCATCATCCGCGTCCGCACCACATCACCCGAATGTGCTAATCGGGCTCATCGGGGCTCGGTGGGAAACACAACTCGCTAGCCTGGCGCCTCCATTGACCATGTTGGGGGGCGGGCCGGGCGGGTGGGAGCGACACACGGGGCGGCGCGCGCGTACGTCCTGGTGGCCGCGGCCGGTGCCCTGCTCTGTGTGCTGCCCGCGCTGCGCACGGGCGCCGGGGTCCCCTGGGCCACCGTCGGACTGCTGACCGCGCTCTATCTGGCCTGTGAACTCCCCGGGCGCTGTCCCTTCTTCGGCAGCTCCGTGCCGATCGGAGCCGGATCGTTCTTCCCGCTGCTGCTCGCCGCCGCCTTTCTGCTGCCGCCCGCCGCGGCCGGCCTGGTCGCGATCCCCGGATCGCTCGCCGGCCGGGTGGAGAACCGGCCCGCCGGCGCACGGCGGGTCTGGCGAGCCGCACAGCTCGCCGTCACCGTCGTGGCCGCCTCGTCCGTCCACGGGCTGCTGGGCGGCGCGGCCACGCTCGGCGGGTCCGGCACCGACCGGCTCCCCGATCTCCCGTACGCCCTGCTGCCCGCCTGCGCGGCCGCCCTGGCCTTCAGCCTCGTCCTGGCCGCTCTGGACGGCTCCATCCTGGTCGCGGCCGAACGGCTGCCCGTACGGCGCGCCTGGGACGGGCTGCTGTCCCGCTCGCTGGGACCGCACCTGGTGCACGGACTCGCCGGACTGATGATGGCCGTGCTGTGGCGCGGTCCGTACGGTCCGGTGTCCGCGCTCATCGCCCTGCTGCCGATGTACATCTCCTGCTGGGTCTTCGCCCAGTACCACCGTGAGCACGCCGCCCACCGCGCCACCATCAGGGCACTGGTGCAGGCCGTCGACATCAAGGACGCGTACACCCGGGGTCACAGCGAACGGGTCGGACAGGCCTCCGTGCTCATCGCCCGTGAACTGGGCATGGAGCAGGGTCGTCTGGAGGTCCTCCGGTTCGCCGGCATCCTGCACGACGTGGGCAAGCTCGGCGTCCCGACCCGGGTGCTCCGCAAGGACGGACCGCTCACCCCGGAGGAACGGCGGGTGATCGAACTGCATCCGGAGTACGGGCACGAGATCGTCCGCGGCATCGGCTTCCTCGGCGAGGCCCGGGACGCGATCCTGCATCACCACGAACGGCTCGACGGCAGCGGCTACCCGTACGGGCTCAGCGGCCGGGCGATCCCCGAGTTCGCCCGGGTCGTCGCGGTGGCGGACGCCTTCGACGCGATGACGTCGACCCGGTCCTACCGCAGGGGGCGGCCGGTGCCCGCGGCGCTGGAGGAACTGAAGCGGTGCTCGGGCACGCAGTTCGATCCGCAGATGGTGCGGGCTCTGATGCGCGGGGTGGAACGGCACGGGTGGTCGCCGTCGACCGCGGTGACGGCGGACGAGATGATTCCGCGGCCACGGAGCGGGGAGGAGCCGGTGTCCCCGGCACCGGCCCCTCCGCCGCGGCCGGACCCGTTCGACGCGGCGCCCGGTCCTTTGACGCCCGCCGACGGCCTCGGGGCGGCCCCCGGTCCGCAGCCGTCCGCGGACCGGCCCGGATGAGTCCGGCCCGCACCCGGCGAAAGGCGCTGCCCCCGGCCGTCCTCGCCGTGCGCGCCGCGGCCGCCGCGCTCGCCGCCGCGGGGCTCGGCCACACCCTCTGGGACGGCGTCCGCCAACCCGGCCACGCCCTCGCCTTCGGGGCCCTCATCACCGTCGGTGAACTGGCCCGCTGGGGCGCGCTGCCCGGCGAACGCGAGCCCGCGCCGCTCGGGGCCGCGGGGGCGCTGGCGTACGCCCTGCTCGGCCGCAGCGGCGGATTGCCCACCGGTCACGGCGTCCTCCAGGTGGTCGCCGTACTCGTCGCGGCACAGCTCGTCGCCTGTGTGCCGCACGTGGCCCGGGGCAGCGGACCCTCGCTCGACCGGGTGGCCCGCCGCATCCTGACCGTCGCCTTCGCCGCCGCGTGCTTCCAGCCGCTGTACAACTCCGGCCACGTCGCGAGCCGGCTCGGCGAAGGCCCGTACTACGTGCTCTTCCCGCTCCTGCTCCTCGTTCTGAGCGCGCTGTGCGACGCCGTGCTCGCCGCGCTGCTGCTGCGCTCGCGCACTCGCCACCCGTACGGGCCGCTGCTCCACGACGAGCTGCGCGCCCTCATCGGCATCGGGTCCGCGGTCGGCGCGACCGGGGTCGTGATGTCACTCGGGGTGGCCGTCGCCGGGCTGTGGGCGCTGCCCGTCCTGTGCGTACCGCTGCTGCTCACCCAGGTCTCGTGCCGCCGGTTCGTCGCCGTGCGGACCACCTACCGGCAGACGATCACCTCGCTCGCCCGGTCCACCGAGATCGCCGGGTACACCCCGCACGGCCATGCCCGCAGGGTCGCGACGCTCTGCACCGCCGTCGGCCGCGAGCTGGGGCTCTCCGGACACGAGCTGACCGTGCTCGAGTACGCGGCCCTGATGCACGACATCGGCCAGCTCTCCCTGGTCGATCCGGTCCCAAAGGGCGCGACGGCCACCCTGCCCCCCGCCCAGCAGCGCCGCATCGCGCTGCTGGGCGGGGCCGTGGTCCGGCAGACCGGGGTGGACACCGGGGTCGCGGTCGTGGTGGAACGACAGGCAGACCCCTTCCGCGAGCAGCCGCTTTCCGCCAGGATCGTCAGGGCCGTCAACGCATACGACGACCTCTCCGGGGAAAGTCTCATCGGGCCGCTGGGCGCGCTGGAACAACTCAGGCTCGGGACCGGTCACGACTATCAGCCCGAGGTCGTGGAATCCCTGGCCCGGGTCCTGGCGCGGGACGGTACGACCCCGGTCCCGCCCGGGTAACCCATGGGTAATGAGCGGGCGTCCGGCCGGGCATGGTTGGATGCGAAGAGGAGCGGAAAACGAGGGTGTCCAGTCGGGACGGGCGGGAATCGTGAGGATCTTCGGGAAGGTACGGCATCGGCCCTCCGCCTCTTGGCGGCAGGCCACGGACCGCGCGTTCACGCTGATCGGCGACGGCCGGTACGAGGACGCGGGCGCACTGCTGACACGTGCGGCGGACCTGGAACCCTGGCTCTCGGAGTCATGGTTCAACCTGGCGCTGCTGCACAAGTTCCGGCATGACTGGGAACAGGCGAGAGCCGCCGGCCTCCGGGCCGTCGCGCTGCTCGACAAGGAGTCCGGCGCTCCCGACTGGTGGAACGTCGGGATCGCCGCCACCGCGTTGCAGGACTGGCCGCTGGCGCGCCGCGCCTGGCAGGCGTACGGCCTGAAGGTGCCGGGCGCCGGGCAGCACACCTCGGCGGCCAACAGCGAGCCCGTCGGCATGGAGCTCGGCAGCGCCGCGGTACGGCTGTCGCCGGAGGGCGAGGCCGAGGTCGTCTGGGGCCGCAGGCTCGATCCGGCCCGGATGGAGGTGCTCTCCATCCCGCTGCCGTCGTCCGGCCGGCGCTGGGGAGAGGTCGTCCTGCACGACGGGGTGCCGCACGGCGAGCGGGTCACCGCGGCCGGCCCGGCGTACCCCGTCTTCGACGAGATCGAGCTGTGGGCGCCGTCCCCCGTTCCCACCTGGGTGGTACTGCTGGAAGCGGCCACCGAGGCGGACCGGGACGCGCTGGAGCAGCTGGCCTCCGACGCGGGGTTCGCCGCCGAGGACTGGTCGTCCTCCGTGCGGCTGCTCTGCCGGGCCTGCTCGGAGAGCAGGATGGAGAGCGACGAGGGCGACGGCGAGCACCTGGACCCGCACGACCACAGCGAGCCGGGGCATCCGGGCCCGCTGGGGCACCGCACCGCCGGTGAGCTGTGGGTGCCCGAGCGCGAGTGCGGGATAGCGGCGCCGGCCGGGCTGGTGCGCGGACTGCTGGACGGCTGGGTGGCGGACAGCCCGGACAGCCGTGAGTGGCGGGATCTCGAAGAAGTCTGCTGACCGGTGCCCGTAGGCTGTACGGGCACCGGTCGCGGTGCTCGGGTACCCGGCCCCGGACCTTCGGATGCCCGGGTTTCAGGTTTTGAGGAAGGCGTACGGCGGACATGGCGCAGCAGGAGACGGACGAGCAGATCACCCTCGACGACGAAGGTTTCGTCGTGGACACGGAGGACTGCGAGGCGCGCGAGGCGGCACATCGCGAGCGCGGTACCTCCCGTCCGATCACGGTCGTGGGCAACCCGGTGCTGCACAAGGAGTGCCGGGACGTCACCGAGTTCGACGATGAGCTGGCCCGGCTGATCGACGACATGTTCGCCAGCCAGCGGACGGCGGAGGGTGTCGGCCTGGCCGCCAACCAGATCGGCGTGGACCTGAAGGTCTTCGTCTACGACTGCCCGGACGACGACGGCGTACGGCACGTGGGCGCCGTCTGCAACCCGGTGCTCGAAGAGCTGGCGCCCGAGGACCGGGTCCTGGACGACTCCAACGAGGGATGCCTCTCGGTCCCGACGGCGTACGCCTCGCTGGCCCGCCCGGACTACGCGGTGGTCCGCGGACAGGACGCCAAGGGCAACCCGGTCAGGATCCGTGGCAACGGCTACTTCGCCCGCTGCCTCCAGCACGAGACGGACCACCTGTACGGATACCTGTACATCGACCGGCTCTCGAAGCGGGACCGCAAGGACGCCCTGCGGCAGATGGCGGAGAACACGCCGCGCTACGAGATCGTGCCGAACGACTGACGTCCGGCTGTCACCGACGGGCCCGGCATCCCCTGCGCGGGAGGCCGGGCCCGTCGGCCCTCTTCTTTGATTGACCGTCAATCATCGTTTGGCCGTGGGCAGTTGACGCGCGTCGACTCGTCCGACAAGCTCTCTCACCACATCTCCGTCGCGGTAGGGAACCCCCTCATGCTCAGACGCACCGCACGACTTCTGCTCGGTCTTGTCATGACCATGGCTTTCGCCCTGGGTGGGGCCGTGGTCACCGCCGGCACCGCACAGGCCGACGGCTGCTACACCTGGACCCGCACCCTGTCCCCCGGCGCCACCGGCAATGACGTGGTCCAGCTCCAGATACGGGTGGCCGGCTACCCCGGCTACAACTCCGTGCTCGCCGTCGACGGTTCCTACGGACCGGCGACCACCGCCGCCGTCAAGCGTTTCCAGGCCGCCTACGGTCTCGCCGCGGACGGCATCGCGGGTCCGGCCACCCAGGCCAAGATCTATGAGCTCCATGACAACGACTGCACCCCGGCCCACTTCACGTACGCCGAGCACAACCAGTGCAACACGACCTGGGCGGGTGGTGCCGTCGCGGCGGGCACGGCGAAGGCCAACGCCCTGAGCACCATGTGGAAACTGGAGGCGCTGCGGCACGCGCTCGGTGACCAGTCGATCCGGATCACCAGCGGATTCCGCTCCACCTCCTGCAACAGCGCGGTCGGCGGCGCGTCCAACAGCCGTCATCTGTACGGGGACGCGGCCGACCTCGGCGCCGGACCGCACGCGCTGTGCACCCTTGCCAAGGAGGCCCGCAACCACGGCTTCAACGGGATCCTCGGCCCCGGCTACCCGGACCACGGCGACCACGTCCACGTCAACCAGGGGCCCAGCCACTTCTGGTCGGCGCCGAACTGCGGCATCTGACAGCGGATCAGGCCACTTCGGACATCGCACGCGGACCGCGGAAGGTCCGGCGGTACGCGTTCGGCGTGGTGCCCAACGACCGTACGAACTGGTGACGTAGTGCGGCGGCCGTGCCGAAGCCGGTGCGCCCGGCGATCGTATCCATCGTTTCGTCGGATGTCTCCAGGAGGTGCTGTGCCAGCAGAACCCGCTGGCGGAGCAGCCAGCGGTACGGGGTGGTGCCGGTCTCCTGCTGGAAGCGGCGGGCGAAGGTGCGCGGAGACATGTGCGCCTGAGCGGCCAACTGGTCGACGGTCATCTCCTGGTCGAGGTGGCGCTCCATCCAGGCCAGCGTCTCCCCGACCGTGTCGCACGGGGTGCGGGGCAGCGGCCGCTCGATGTACTGCGCCTGGCCGCCGTCGCGGTGCGGCGGGACCACCATGCGGCGGGCCAGCGTGTTGGCGACATCGGGGCCGTACGCCTGCCGGACCAGATGCAGACAGGCGTCGATCCCGGCCGCCGTGCCCGCCGAGGTGATGACCGGGCCCTCGTCCACGTACAGCACATCGGGTTCGACGACCGCCCGCGGGAAGCGACGGGCCAGTTCGTCGGCATGACGCCAGTGGGTGGTGCAGCGGCGGCCGTCGAGCAGCCCGGCCGCCCCGAGCACATAGGCCCCGGAGCAGACGCTCATCACCCTGGCGCCCCGGTCCACGGCCCGGCGCAGGGCGTCGAGGATCTCCTCGGGGTAGTCCCGTGCGACGAAGTGGCTGCTGGCCGGCACGGCAATGAGGTCGGCCTCCTCCAGACGTTCGAGGCCGTGCGGCGTACTGATGGTGAATCCGGCATGGGTCCGCAGCGCTGGGCCCTCGGCGGAGACCACGGCGAAGTCGTGGACCGGCAGGCCCTCGTCGCTGCGGTCGAGCCCGAAGACCTCGCACAGCACACCCAGCTCGAAGGGATGGACCTCGTCGAGCAGCAGGGCGGCGACATTGTTCAGCATGACGCCAGTGTGGCAGTAATTCGATGGTCCATGACAGTCCTGCCACTGCCGCAATCCGTCCGCGCGGACGAGAGTAGAGGCATGAACGCATTCCTGAACGTCCTGGGTATAGCCGTACTTATCGTCCTCTTTCTGCTGCCCACCCTCGCCGGGCTCGCGCGGGAGCGCCGCATCGACCGCGAGCTGCGGGAAGCGGAACGGGGGGACGCGCCCCCGGAAACGGGGGGCGCCGCGCAGCCGGTCACGGCCACGCGGCGCCCCTACCTCGGAAGCTGGGCGAGGATCTGATACCTCGGCCGGCGTCTCGGCTCCCCGGACGCCCCCGCGCCCAGCCGCGCCTTGGATACGGTGAGTGCCTCGACAGTCACATCGAAAGGTGCCGCCGATGCATCAGGTCCGTTCCTTCTCGCTGGCGTTCATAGCCCTGGCTTCCGCTTCGCTGGCGCTGACCGGCTGTTCCTCGGACGACGGGGCCGGGAAGAAGGCGGATCACGCCGCCGCAGGGGATGCCGGGGCGAAGCCGGCGGATTCGGGGAAGGGCGCCGCCCATCTCACCTACAGCGGTGGTGAATCCGGTGAGTTCACCATCAAGAGCGTGGGCTGCGCCGTGATGAACGGAAAGATCACCGCCATCACCGCTCCGGATGTCAATGACACGAAGAGCTCCACCCCTCCGGCGTTCACCGCCGCCATCACCAGCGAGGACGCCATGGCCACGCTCGTCACCCCGGGCAAGAAGACTTACGTCCACACCGCCGCGTCCGGGATCACCGGCCGGAAGGCCGACGGCACGTGGGTCGCCACCGTAACCGGGATGAAGCTGGGCCCGACCGACGTGGAAGGTGACTTGATCACGGTTGACGGCACCATCACCTGCGGGAGTGTGGCCGGTTCCTGACGCCCCGACAGGCAACGGCCGCCACGTCTGGACGCGCGACCGTTGCCTGACGCGACTCAGAAGTCGTCGTCGAAGGCGACCGAGCCCTCCACCGCCACCTGATAGGCCGACGGCCGGCGCTCGAAGAAGTTCGTCAGCTCCTGCACGCCCTGCAGCTCCATGAACGAGAACGGGTTCTCGGAGCCGTAGACCGCCGGGAAGCCCAGCCGGGTGAGCCGCTGGTCGGCCACGCACTCCAGGTACTGCCGCATCGACTCCGTGTTCATGCCCGGCAGACCGTCACCGCACAGATCGCGGCCGAACTGCAGCTCCGCCGCCACGGCCTCCTTCAGCATGTCGGTGACCTGCTGCTGGAGCTCGTCGTCGAAGAGGTCGGGCTCCTCCTTGCGGACGGTGTCCACGACCTCGAACGCGAAGTTCATGTGCATCGTCTCGTCACGGAAGACCCAGTTGGTACCCGTGGCGAGACCGTGCAGCAGACCGCGCGAGCGAAACCAGTAGACGTACGCGAACGCGCCGTAGAAGAACAGCCCCTCGATGCACGCCGCGAAGCAGATCAGGTTCAGCAGGAAACGGCGGCGGTCGGCCTTCGTCTCCAGCCGCTCGATCTTCTCGACCGAATCCATCCACTTGAAGCAGAACTGCGCCTTCTCACGGATCGAGGGGATCTCCTCGACCGCGTCGAACGCGGCGGCACGGTCGTCCGGGTCGGGCAGATAGGTGTCCAGCAGCGTCAGATAGAACTGGACGTGCACGGCCTCCTCGAAGAGCTGCCGCGACAGATACAGGCGAGCCTCGGGGGAGTTGATGTGCTTGTACAGCGTCAGCACGAGGTTGTTGGAGACGATCGAGTCACCCGTCGCGAAGAACGCGACGAGCCGGCCGATCATGTGCTGCTCGCCGGGGGAGAGCTTCGCGAGGTCGGCGACGTCGGAGTGGAGGTCGACCTCCTCCACCGTCCAGGTGTTCTTGATCGCGTCGCGGTAGCGCTCGTAGAAGTCCGGGTAGCGCATGGGCCGCAGGGTCAGCTCGAAGCCGGGGTCGAGCAGGTTCTTCTCGGAGTCGGTGGAGCTCATCACTGGCAGGCCTCGCAGGACTCGGGGTTTTCCAGGGAGCAGGCGATCGCGTCGGCGTCGGGCGTCGAAGCCTGCTGTACGGGGATGGGGGCGGTGGCCGCGGCCCGGCCGGAGGCCGCACGGGCGATCCGGGTCGCCGGGCGTGAGCGCAGGTAGTACGTCGTCTTCAGCCCCTGCTTCCAGGCGTACGCGTACATCGAGGAGAGCTTGCCGATCGTCGGCGTCTCCATGAAGAGGTTCAGCGACTGGCTCTGGTCGAGGAACGGCGTACGGGCCGCCGCCATGTCGATCAGTCCGCGCTGCGGGATCTCCCACGCCGTGCGGTACAGCGCCCGCACGTCCTCGGGGATCCAGGCGAAGCCCTGCACGGAGCCGCTCGCGTCGCGCAGTGCCTCACGGGTCCGTGCGTCCCACACGCCGAGCTGCTTCAGCTCCTCCACCAGATACGCGTTGACCTGGAGGAACTCGCCGCTGAGCGTCTCGCGCTTGAAGAGGTTGGAGACCTGCGGCTCGATGCACTCGTACACACCTGCGATCGAGGCGATCGTCGCCGTGGGCGCGATGGCGAGCAGCAGCGAGTTGCGCATGCCGCTCCTCGCGACGCGGGCGCGCAGCGCGTCCCAGCGCTCCGGCCAGTTCAGCTCGGTGTCGTAGTGGTCGGGGTGCAGCACCCCGCGCGCGGCACGCGTCTCGGCCCAGGCGGGCAGCGGGCCCGACCGCTCGGCGAGCTCGCAGGACGCCTCGTACGCCGCGAGCATGATCCGCTCGGAGATCCTGGTGGAGAGCGCGCGCGCCTCGGGGGAGTCGAACGGCAGCCGCAGCTGGAAGAAGACATCCTGCAGACCCATCGCACCCAGACCGACCGGGCGCCACTTCGCGTTGGACCGGCCGGCCTGCTCGGTCGGGTAGAAATTGATGTCGACGACCCGGTCGAGGAAGGTCACGGCGGTCCGGACGGTGGCGTCCAGCCGCTCCCAGTCGATGGTGCCGTCGGCGACGAACGCGCCGAGGTTGACCGAACCCAGGTTGCAGACGGCCGTCTCGCCGTCATCGGTGACTTCGAGGATCTCGGTGCACAGATTCGAGGAGTGGACGACGCGGCCCGGCTCGGCGGTCTGGTTCGCGGTCCGGTTGGAGGCGTCCTTGAACGTCATCCAGCCCTGGCCGGTCTGCGCGAGGGTACGCATCATCCGGCCGTACAGCTCGCGGGCCGGCATCGACTTGCGGGCCAGCCCCTTGGCCTCGGCGGCCCGGTACGCGGCGTCGAAGTCGTCGCCCCACAGGTCGACCAGCTCGGGCACGTCCGCGGGCGAGAACAGCGACCAGTCGCCGTCCGCGTCGACCCGGCGCATGAACTCGTCCGGGATCCAGTGCGCCAGGTTGAGGTTGTGCGTACGTCGCTGGTCCTCGCCCGTGTTGTCGCGCAGCTCCAGGAACTCCTCGATGTCCGCGTGCCAGGTCTCCAGGTAGACGGCGGCGGCGCCCTTGCGGCGGCCGCCCTGGTTGACCGCGGCGACGGAGGCGTCGAGCGTCTTCAGGAACGGCACGATGCCGTTGGAGTGCCCGTTGGTGCCTCGGATCAGCGAACCGCGGGCGCGGATACGGGAGTACGAGAGCCCGATGCCGCCCGCGTGCTTCGAGAGCCGCGCCACCTGGTGGTAGCGGTCGTAGATCGAGTCGAGCTCGTCGAGCGGGGAGTCCAACAGATAGCAGGAGGACATCTGCGGGTGCCGCGTACCGGAGTTGAACAGGGTCGGCGAGGAGGGCAGATAGTCGAGCCGGCTCATCAGCCCGTACAGCGCGGCCACTTCGTCCAGGGCGCGCTGCGAATCGTCCTCGGCGAGACCGGACGCGACCCGCAGCATGAAGTGCTGGGGCGTCTCGATGACCTGGCGGGTGTGCGGGTGGCGCAGCAGATAGCGGCTGTGCAGGGTCCGCAGCCCGAAGTAACCGAACCGGTCGTCGGCGGCGTCGGCGAGCGAGCGTTCCACCAGCGCGTCGAGGGCGTCCGCGTGCAGCGCGACGAACTCGGCGGTACGGTCCGCGATCAGGCCCTCGCGGTGCCCGACGGCGACGGAGGCGGAGAAGGTGACCGCGCCCTGGCCGATCGCCTCGTCCGCGATGGTGCGGGTCAGGAGCCTGGCGGCGAGCCGGGAGTAGGCGGGGTCCTCGGAGATCAGCCCCGCGGCGGCCTCGGTGGCCAGCGAGCGCAGCTCGGCCTCGTCCGACCGGGCGCTGCGGCCGCGCAGCGCGGCGGCGGCGACACGACCGGGGTCGGTGTCGGGCAGATCGACGGTGAGGTCGGTCAGGGTCCGCAGCAGTGCGGTCCCCGGTCCGTCGTGTGCGGTCCCCTCGGACTCGGCCGCTTCGGACACGGCGACTGAAGCCGGATCGGCTGGCGCGATGGTCACGTGGTGCTCTCCCTCGCTCGGCTCGGGGCCGGCGGGGAACGGGGCAGCCGGGCAGAGGCGGGCCCCAGCGGGGCAGCACTCCGTACGGCGTCCACCGGCCCATCCGCGAGGCCCGGACGTCTGGCATCCGGTTCGGTCGAGCCGGATGCGCTGTCGGCAGGTCCTCGGACTTACTCGGGGGTGCGCAAAAGCGCACCGAACACACCGTTGCGGGACAGTTCCGGATTCGCACCGGATTCCCCTGCGGCGACAGCGAGCATGAGCATACATGTGGGGGCCGCCCGATGAGGCAGCCCCCACATGTTGTGTCGTGCAACGTGGGCCGGGCCCGTAGAACGAGCTGTACGGCCCTGTTCGGAGCCCGGGGCACCCGATCACGCGGACGGCCCGCCGAGCCCCGCAGGAGGGGGCTCGGCGGGCCGCCGGCCGGTGTCGGAGCGCTCGTCAGTGGCCGCCACCCGGAGCTCCGGCCGTGGCCGGCGGGAGCTCCACCTGGACGCCCTTGTCGCCCGCGTCGGCCGTGTAGTCGGCCGGCGAGGTCTCGTCGATTCCGGCGGGCGCCTTCACGGCGTTCAGGACGAAGGTGAGCACCACCGTCACCACGACGTTCAGCACGAACGCCGTGAGACCGATGTAGCCGATCTCGCCGATGCCCGGGATCTCCTTGGACGAACCGCCGAAGTGCGCCTGGGTCGGGCTGGCGACCCCGTACGCGGCCACCGTGCCGTACACCATGCCCACCGCCCAGCCCGCGAGCAGTGCCCAGCGGTGGAACCAGCGGGTGAACAGGCCGCCGACCAGGGCCGGCATCGTCTGGAGGATCCAGATCCCGCCGAGCAGCTGGAAGTTGATCGCCACCGTCTTGTCCATGGTGAGGACGAAGGCGAGCGCACCGACCTTCACCAGCAGGGACACCAGCTTGGAGACCTTGGTCTCCTGCTCCGGGGTCGCGTCCGGCTTCAGGAAGTCCTTGTAGATGTTGCGGGTGAACAGGTTCGCGGCGGCGATCGACATGATCGCGGCGGGCACCAGCGCGCCGATGCCGATGGCGGCGAACGCGACCCCCGCGAACCAGTCGGGGAACATGTTCTCGAACAGCTGAGGGATGGCCAACTGCCCGTTGTCCACCTTGATCCCGGCGGCGATCGCCATGAAGCCGAGCAGCGCGAGCAGGCCCAGCATCAGCGAGTACAGCGGCAGGATCGTGGTGTTGCGCCGGATCACGTTGCGGCTGCGGCTGGAGAGCGTCGCCGTGATCGAGTGCGGATACATGAAGAGCGCGAGCGCCGAGCCCAACGCCAGGGTGGCGTAACCCCATTGGCCCGCCTCGCCGGGTGCGAGCGCCCCGCGCGGCTTGCCGGTCGCCGGGTTGGTCTGCGAGAACGCCTCGCCCGCCTTGGCGAAGATCTCGTCGAAGCCGCCGAGCTTGATCGGGATGTAGATGATCGCCACCGCGATGACGAGGTAGATCAACCCGTCCTTGACGAACGCGATCAGCGCGGGTGCCCGCAGCCCGGACGAGTAGGTGTACGCGGCGAGCACCGCGAACGCGATCAGCAGCGGCAGGTCCTTGATGAACCAGTGGGTGTTCTCGCCGCCGCCGACACCCATCACGTCCAGCACCGCCTGGATGCCGACGAGCTGGAGCGCGATGTACGGCATCGTGGCGAGGATGCCGGTGACGGCGACCGCCAGCGAGAGGCCCTTCGAGCCGAAGCGTCCGCGGACGAAGTCCGAGGTGGTGACGTACCCGTGCTTGTGCGAGACGGACCACAGCCGCGGCAGGAAGGTGAAGATCAGCGGGTACACGAGGATGGTGTACGGCACGGCGAAGAAGCCGGCCGCGCCCGCCGCGTAGATCGCCGCGGGCACGGCGACGAAGGTGTACGCGGTGTACAGGTCGCCGCCGAGCAGGAACCAGGTGACCCAGGTGCCGAACGACCGTCCGCCCAGGCCCCATTCGTCGAGGCTGGCCTCGTTCTCGGCCTTGCGCCAGCGCGCCGCCAGGAAGCCCATGACCGTGACGGCCAGGAAGAAGAAGATGAAGACGCCGAGAGCGACGCCGTTCACGCCGTCCTTCATGCCGACGCACCCCCCTTGCGGGCGCGCTGGTCACGCTGCCACAGCTTGTACGCGACCATCGTGAGCGCGGTGGAGATCAGCACCCAGAGCATCTGGTACCAGTAGAAGAACGGGATGCCGATGAAGGTGGGGTCCACCTTCGCGTACGAACTCACCCAGAGCATCGCCACGAACGGCGCGACGAGGCAGAGGGCGATGACCACCCGAACGGGCGTGATGGTGGGCGGTTTTCCTTCAGGGTCTGCTGCCATGCGGTGACTCCGTCCCCTCGCTGATCACCTGGTGTAATGCGCAGGAAATCTAGGGGAGGATTCCGGTCACCGTCACCCCCTGTCCGCATTGCGGTCCGACAACGGTCCCGTGAACGGGATCTCATGTTCGGAATGTTGCCGAACGTGCGAGAGTCGGCCTGTGCGGAGGCAGACGAACGGCCCCCGTGGAGCGATGCGTTCCACGGAGGCCGTCGACGGTCATGTGCGGGGACGCAAGGGCCGGAACCGGTCGGCCGCCGCACCCGGGGTCAGTCCGTCGGCCGCTTCAGGCGCGCCACGAACTTGTACCGGTCGCCGCGGTAGACCGAGCGCACCCACTCCACCGGCTCGCCCCGCCCATCCAGCGAGTGCCGGGACAGCATCAGCATCGGCAGGCCCACATCCGTACCGAGCAGTCCGGCCTCGCGCGGGGTGGCGAGCGAGGTCTCGATGGTCTCCTCGGCCTCGGCCAGCCGGACGTCGTACACCTCGGCCAGCGCGGTGTAGAGCGAGGTGTACTTCACCAGCGAACGGCGCAGCGCGGGAAAGCGTTTGGCCGAGAGATGCGTGGTCTCGATCGCCATCGGCTCCCCGCTGGCGAGCCGCAGCCGCTCGATCCGCAGCACGCGGCCACCGGCCGTGATGTCGAGCAGCCCGGCGAGTGTGTCGTCGGCCGTGACATAGCCGATGTCCAGCAACTGGGACGTCGGTTCCAACCCCTGGGCACGCATGTCCTCGGTGTACGAGGTGAGTTGCAGGGCTTGCGAGACCTTCGGCTTGGCGACGAAGGTGCCCTTGCCCTGGATGCGCTCCAGCCGGCCCTCGACGACCAGCTCCTGGAGCGCCTGGCGCACGGTGGTGCGCGAGGTGTCGAACTCGGCGGCCAGGGTCCGTTCCGGTGGCACAGGTGTGCCCGGCGGCATGGTGTCCGTCATGTCGAGGAGATGTCGCTTCAGCCGGTAGTACTTCGGGATGCGTGCCGTCCGTGTGGCCGCGCCCGTCTCGTTCTCCGTACTGCCCCCGTCGGCACCCATGGCCCGCCTTCCCGACTGCTGCGTTGCTGCCGTCACCGGCTCCTCCGTCTGTCGCGGCTCACATGGTGGCACGGTCCGGTCACGGCTCGTCGCCCTCCCTTAGGTGTCGGTCCTATAACGGACGCGAGTGCACTTCTTATACACCCTTGACACCCCAAAAGGTCTAGGCCAAGCTCCCGGTACTGGTCTAAACCATTAAAGACCAGGTCCAGCCCCAGCAGTACTCGTCGAATGTCTTCGCGGTGGGCGGGGTTGCAGTTTCCCTGAGGAGGGTTTGGCGTGAAGCGCAAGCTCATCGCGGCGATCGGCGTCGCAGGCATGTTGGTTTCGATCGCGGCATGTGGTTCGGACGACGACAAGGCCTCGTCGAAGGACCCGAAGGACCGCAAGGAATCGCTCACCGTCTGGCTCATGTCGGACGCGCAGAGCACCTGGCCCGAACTGGTCAAGGACGTCAACAGCCAGTTCAAGGCGAAGTACCCCAACGTCAAGGTCAACGTTCAGTACCAGACCTGGGCGGACAAGGCCAAGAAGCTCGACGCCGCCCTGGCCGGTGACAAGTTCCCGGACGTGGTGGAGCTCGGTAACACCGAGACCATGACGTACATCCTCAACGGGGCACTCGGCGAGATCGACCCGAAGAAGTACGAGAACTCGGACACCTGGATCAAGGGTCTGAAGGACACCTGCTCCTTCGAGGGCAAGCAGTACTGCGTGCCTTACTACGCGGGCGCCCGTGTCGCTATTTACAACAAGGACATGTTCAAGGCTGGTACCGGCAAGGACACCCTGCCCGCCACGCAGGACGAGCTGTTCACCGCGCTGGGCAAGATCGGCGACAAGTACGGCAAGGACAAGGCGTTCTCGCCGCTGTACCTGCCGGGTCGTTACTGGTACGCCGCGATGTCCTACGTCGCTGCCGAGGGCGGCCAGATCGCCAAGTACGACGAGGGCAAGAAGGAGTGGAAGTCCACCCTCTCCACCCCCGAGGCCCAGAAGGGCATCACGGACTTCGTCGAGCTGGTCAAGAAGTACAACCACGGGGACAAGACGAAGGACGAGGCGGACCACGCCAACGTCATGGCCAACGAGAAGACCGCGCTTCTCTACGGCAACGGCTGGGAAGCGGGCAGCGTCGTCGACTCCAAGGCGAACGGCAACCCGAAGCTGGAAGGCAAGATCGCCACGGCGGGTATGCCCGGCCCGAACGGCAAGGCCCTCCCCTCGTTCATCGGCGGTTCCGACCTCGCCACCATCTCCAAGTCGAAGGTCCAGGACCTCGGCGAGGAGTGGATCTCGATGTTCACCAGTGGTAAGTCCGAGGAAGTCCTCGCCTCCAAGAACATCCTTCCGAACAACACCAAGCAGCTTGAGCCGCTGAAGGCCAAGCCGGAGACCGCGGCCATCGCCAACGCCGTGCCGGACGCCTGGTTCACGCCGATCGCCCCGGGCTGGACGGCGATCGAGAAGAAGGAAACGCTCGAGATCATGCTGCTCGACATCATCAAGGGCAAGTCGGTCGCGGACGCCACCAAGGCGGCCGACGCGGAGATCGACTCGATGATCAACAAGGACTCCTGAGCCCCGAGCCCACGGAGTCCGGGCCGGTGAGTCCATGAGCCACCGACTCGACTGATCATCTGCGGGGGTGGCGGTCCGGAAACGGGCTGCCACCCCCGCCCTCCGGTACCCGGTCCGAAACGGAAGGCAAGCACAATGAGTGCCGCCGACATGAAAGCAGCCGACCCGCCGGTGTCCGTCCCGCGGGCTCCTGAGGGTGAGGATCCTCAGCCCTCGAACGGTGTGACCCGTAAACCGCGGAAGGCCGGCGCTCTGCTGCCGTACCTCCTGATAGCCCCGGCGTTCATCGCCATCGCCGCGGTCTTCGTCTGGCCCTTCATCAAGACGGTCGTCATGTCCTTCCAGGACGTGGGCCGCCGCGAGCTGTGGTCCGGATCGGCTGCCCCCTGGGTGGGCTTCGACCAGTTCACCAACATCCTGGGAGACGCCGAGTTCTGGAACGTCGTCTGGCGGACCATCATCTTCATGCTCGTCTGTGTCGCCGCCACGATGGGCGCCGGCCTGGGCCTCTCCATGCTCATGCAGCGCATGTCCACCTGGGTGCGGCTGCTGCTGACCGCCGCGCTGATCGCGGCCTGGTCAATGCCTCTGCTGGTCGCCACTTCCATCTTCCGGTGGTTCGCGGACTCCGACTACGGCGTCCTCAACATGGTGCTGACCAAGTACTTCGGGATCGACGCGCAGGGACACAACTGGTTCCTCGACCCCAAGCAGGGCTTCGTCATCATCGGCGCGGTCGTCGTCTGGGGAGCCCTTCCCTTCGTCTCGGTGACGCTGTACGCCGCGCTGACGCAGGTCCCCAGGGAGCTCGAAGAGGCCGCGGCGCTCGACGGCGCCGGAACGGCCGGTATCTTCCGATATGTCACCTGGCCGGTCATCAAGCCCGTCTTCCAGATGGTCGCGACTCTGTCCGTGCTGTGGGACTTCAACGTTTTCGGCCAGATCTTCCTGATGCGGGGCAACAAGCCGGAGCCGGAGTACTCGGTCCTCGGCATCTACTCGTTCGAGAAGGCATTCGAGTCCAACTCGTTCAGCCAGGGCGCTGCCATCTCGCTGATCACGGTCCTGCTGCTGTCCGGCGTCGCCGTGTACTACCTGCGTCAGCTGCTCAAGATCGGAGAGGTCGAGTGAGCGCCTCCACCCCCCAGGTCCTCCGCCCGGACCGCAAGAAGAGCCGGCTCGGCTACAACGTCGCGGGCCTCATCGCCTTCGTACTGATGGCGTTCCCGGTCTACTGGCTGGTCGTCAGTTCCCTGCGGCCGAACGCCGAGATCCGCAGCTACGACCAGACGCTCTGGCCGTCGTCGATCACCTTCGACAACTTCTCCCGGGCCATCAAGCAGCCGAACTTCGGTACGGCCATCGAGTCCAGCCTCATCGTCTGCGGCGTCGCCGTCCTCGGCGGCATGCTGCTCGCCACGATCGCGGCCTTCGCCATCGGCCGGTTCCAGTTCCGCGGACGCAAGTTCTTCATGATCGTGCTGCTCGTCGTGCAGCTGCTGCCCCCGACGGCCATGCTGATCCCCATCTACATCCAGCTCAACGACCTCGGCGGGCTGAACGAGTACTGGGGCGTCATCGTCATCTACCTCGTCTCCACGCTGCCGTTCGCCACGTGGATGATCCGCGGATTCGTGATCAACATTCCGCCGGAGCTCGAGGAATCCGCCATGGTCGACGGCTGCAGCCGGATGGGAGCCTTCTGGCGGGTCACCTTCCCGCTCCTGGCTCCCGGGCTCGCGGCCGCCGCGATCTTCTCGCTGATCACCGCGTGGAACGAGTACCTTCTCGCGTACGTCGTTCTCCAGGACAACGACAAGTACACCCTCAATGTCTGGCTGATGAACTTCACCACCTCGCGAGGCATCGACTACGGCGCACTGATGGCGGCTTCGACGCTGATCGCCATCCCGGTGGTGGCCTTCTTCCTGCTGGTGCAGAAGTACATGGCAACCGGTCTCACCTCCGGCGCCGTGAAGGGATAACGCTGCCTCATGACCACCCTGATATCCACCACGGACACCGTCACCCGCGACGCCCTCGCCGTACTGCAGCCCGGATTCACCGGCACCACCGCCCCGGACTGGGTGCTGCGCAGGGTCGACGAAGGACTCGCCTCCGTCGCCCTCTTCGGCCGCAACATCCGAACGGCCGAGCAGGTCGCCGCGCTCACCGCCCAGCTCAGGGCCGGGCGTGACGACCTCCTCGTGGCCATCGACGAGGAGGGCGGCGACGTCACCCGCCTCGAAGTGCGCACCGGCTCCTCCTTCCCCGGCAACCTCGCGCTCGGCCATGTCGACGACGTGGCGCTGACCCGTGCGGTCGCCCAGGAGCTGGGCCGCCGGCTCGCCGAGTGCGGCGTCGACCTCAACTGGGCGCCGTCCGCGGACGTCAACTCCAACCCGGGCAATCCGATCATCGGCGTGCGGTCCTTCGGCGCCGACACCCGGCTCGTGGCCCGGCACACCGCCGCGTACATCGAAGGCCTCCAGGCCGCCGGAGTCGCCGCCTGCACCAAGCACTTCCCCGGTCACGGCGACACCGCGGTCGACTCGCACCACGCGATGCCGCGCATCGACGTGGACCTGGAGACTCTGCACGCCCGTGAACTGGTGCCCTTCAGGGCGGCCGTCGCCGCGGGTTCCAAGTGCGTGATGAGCGCGCACATCCTGCTGCCCGCGCTCGACCCGGACCGCCCCGGAACCGTGAGCCCGCGGATCCTCACCGGTCTGCTGCGCGAGGAGATGGGCTACGACGGCCTGATCGTCACCGACGCCGTGGAGATGCAGGCCATCGCCGGGACGTACGGCATCGAGCGCGGCTCCGTCCTCGCGATCGCCGCAGGAGCCGACGCCCTGTGCGTCGGTGGCGGTCTTCAGGACGACGGCACGGTGCAGCGGCTGCGCGACGCGCTGGTCGCGGCGGTACGCAGCGGTGAACTCGCGGAGGAGCGTCTCGCGGACGCGGCCGCACGGGTACGTGCCCTCGCGTCGTGGACGCGGGGGGCCCGGGACAGGGCCGGTTCCGGGCCGGGTGCGGCAGCGCAGGAGGGGACCGCGCCCGGCACCGGAATCCGTTCGGACATCGGCCTGGTCGCCGCCCGCCGCGCGGTGCGGGTGACCGGTTCTGCCGAGCCGCTGACCGAGGCCGCGTACGTCGCCGCGTTCACCTCCGCGGCGAACATCGCGGTCGGCGACGAGACCCCGTGGGGCGTCGCCGCGGAGCTGGGCCGGCTGCTGCCGGGCACGGAGACCGGCACGTACAGCAGCGAGACCGAGGAGCTCGTGGCCGCCGTGCTGCGGGCCGCGGGGGAGCGGCGCGTCGTCGTGGTCGTCCGCGACGCCCACCGCCACGCGTGGATGACGCAGGCCCTCGACGCCCTGGTGGCGGAGCGCCCCGAGACGGTGGTGGTCGAGATGGGTGTCCCGCAGGCGGCCCCGAGGGGCGCCCTGCACATCGCCACCCACGGCGCGGCCCGCGTCTGCGGACTGGCGGCCGCGGAGATCATCACCGCCGGTACGGGCCACTCCCGGGCCTGAGTACGGGCGTGCGGCCGGGGGGGGCCCCCCCCCCCGGGGGGGCGGGGGGGGGGGGGGGCCCGGGGGGGGGGGGGGGGGCGCCCCCCTAGGACACGAACCACCGGCGCCGCGCGCGTTCCCACAGGGGGGGC
>NZ_JBIBYR010000034.1:0-80520 GCF_043083485.1 Streptomyces sp. NPDC014727
TCGTGTCCGATTCCCGGTCGAAGCGGGGCCGCTTTCCAGTTCCACGCTTTCGCGTTTCCCTTTCCGGCGAGTCCGACTCTATCAGATCCTTTCGGGCCTGATTCCCAGTCAGTGGGGCTTGTCTTCCCGGCCGTTGGGCCGTTCCGACGTCCAAACTCTAGCGGATTTTCCCGGCGACTCATAATCGAGTCTTCGAAATTAATTTCGGCATGCCGAAATTGTCCCGAGTGGGAGATCGTGCTGAGTTTTGATTGCCGCGTTCACGGCGGGATCGGTTGCCGTAGAACCGTTCCGGCTCCGTGACAACTCGAAGAACCTTACGGATCGTGGAGGTGCGTGTCAACCCAGGCAGGTCAAGTCGTTTTCCCGCGCGTCGGGCAGGGTTTCAGTCCAGGTCGGTGAGACGTCCGCCGGCGTCCGGCTGGGCGTGCTCCACGCGGCGCAGGAGGCGGATCAGCATCTCTCCGAGGACTCCGCGCTCGTCGCTCGTGAGGTCCTGAAGCAGGTCCTCCTCGAAGGCGGTGGCCATGCGCATCGCCTCCAGCCACTTCGTGCGCCCCTCGTCGGTCAGCTCGACGATCACGCGCACCCGGTTGTTCTCGTCCCGGTCACGGGTGACCAGGCCCTCGCCCGCCATGCGGTCGATGCGGTGCGTCATCGCCGCAGGGGTGAGGCCGAGGCGCTTGGCCAGCTCCCCAGGACCCAGGCGGTACGGGGAGCCGGCCAGAACCAGGGTCTTGAGGACCTCCCACTCGGCGTTGCTGATGCCGAGGGCGGCGACCTGGCGGCCGTACGCCACGTTCATCCGGCGATTCAGCCGGCCCAGGGCCGAGACGACCTGCTCGACCTGGGGGTCCAGGTCACGGAACTCGCGCTGATAGGCGGCGATCTGCTCGTCGAGGCTCGGCTCCTGCGGGCCGGGCTGCTCGGTGGTGTCAGACATGGCGGGCAGTATCGCACGCCCCCCAAAGCCGTCGAAGTCCTTCGGGTTGAATTGTTGAGCTTCTAACTTTAGTGCTAAAGTCTTCGGGTTCGAGTCGTTCGGATGACTCGGCAAGCAACTTCGAGACCTTGAGGTAGGTGAGTGTGACCAGGGAGATGGGCGCAGCACTGCGGCGGATCCAGCTGGGGAGCGCGCTGAGCGCGTTCGGGCTCGGGTTCACCGTTCCGTATCTGTACGTCTACGTGGCGCAGGTGCGGGATCTGGGTGCGGGTACGGCGGGAGTCGTGCTGGCGGTCTTCGCCATGGCAGCGCTCGCCGTCCTGCCGTTCACCGGGCGTGCCATCGACCGGCGCGGACCGCTGCCCGTGCTCGTCGTCGCCTCGGTCGTCGCGTCCCTG
Organism: Streptomyces sp. NPDC014727; assembly: GCF_043083485.1. Taxonomy (NCBI): domain Bacteria; kingdom Bacillati; phylum Actinomycetota; class Actinomycetes; order Kitasatosporales; family Streptomycetaceae; genus Streptomyces; species Streptomyces sp. NPDC014727. The sequence goes on from NZ_JBIBYR010000034.1 coordinate 1,342, forward strand.
GGCGCGGCCGCCCTCGGCCTGTCGTCGAATGTGACCGCCGCCGTGCTGTCGGCCGCGGTCCTCGGCGCGGGTACCGCGGTCATGCAGCCGGCTCTCGCCACCATGCTCGTGTGGTGCTCCAGCACCGCCACCCGTACACGTGCCTTCGCCATGCAGTTCTTCCTGCAGAACCTCGGGCTCGGCATCGGCGGGCTGGTCGGTGGGCAGATCGTCGACACGAGCCGGCCGGAGACCTTCACTCTGCTGTTCCTGATCGAGGCCGCGATGTTCGTCGTGCTCGGTGTCATCGCCTCCACGGTGCGGCTGTCCCCTACGCCTTCCTTCTCCGCCGCCCGGCCCACCGACGGGTCCAAGGCGCCGGGCGGGCTGCGGGCGCTGCTCTCGCACCGGGCCATGGTGCAGCTGTGCGTGCTGGGCTTCGTGCTGTTCTTCGCCTGTTACGGACAGTTCGAGTCCGGGCTCGCGGCGTACGGCACCGAGGCCGCCGGGATCCAGCCTTCGACACTCGGTATAGCGCTCGCCGCCAACACCGCCGTCATTGTCGTGGCCCAGTTCGTCGTGCTGCGCCTGGTGGAGCGCCGCAAGCGCACCAGGGTCATTGCCGCAGTCGGTCTGATCTGGGCCTTCGCCTGGATCGTGGCGGGGTACGCGGGACTCGGGCACGGCAGCCAGACCATGGCGACCGCCGCGATGATCTCCACGTACGCGCTGTTCGGACTGGGTGAGTCGATGCTGTCGCCGACCGTGGCGCCGCTCGTCGCCGATCTGGCGCCGGAGTCGATGGTCGGGCAGTACAACTCCGCGTTCGCCCTGTGCAAGCAGCTCGCGCTGGCGGTCGGTCCGGCCGTGGGCGGGCCGATGGGGGCGACGCTGCACGGCCCGTACATCGTGACGTTCGTGCTGTTCTCGCTGGGCATCACGGTACTGGCGCTGCGGCTCGGCCGACGGCTCACTCCTGTACAGGATCAGCCCTCGGTCGAGGTCGTGCCGTCCAAGGTGGTGGCCGTGTCACTGCCGGACGCCGAGCCCGTGGCCGCCTCTGCCGTCACCCCCCGCTGACGCCGCGGGAGTGAACGGGGGGTGAGTAGGGGTCCTGTTGCGGCAGGTCCCCTACTGCGGCAGGGCGAATTCGCACCAGACCGCCTTGCCGCCGCCGGGTGTGCGGCGGCTGCCCCAGTGCGTGGCGATCGTCGCGACGATGGAGATGCCGCGGCCCGCCTCGTCCGCCGGATCGGCGCGACGCAGACGGGGCAGGTGGTCGTCGGCGTCGGTCACCTCGATGATCAGGCGGCGGTCGGTACGGCGCAGGCCCAGGCGCATCGGCGGGGTGCCGTGCTTGAGGGAGTTCGCGACGAGTTCGCCCGCGGCCAGCACGCCCAGGTCGCAGAGCTCGACCGGGAATCGCCACGACGTCAGGACGCCGGTCGCGAAGGCGCGGGCGCGCGGGGCCGCTTCGATCCCGCCGAGGAGGTCGAGCGAGGCGTTGTGGAACAGCTCCGCGTTCGCCCCCGTACGAGCAGGATGCTGAACCACCAGCACCGCCACGTCGTCGTCGTGTTCCGCGGTGACGCCGAGGGAGCGGATCAGCCGGTCGCACACCACCTGGGGTGAGCCCTTGGCCCCTGAGAGGGCGCGCTCCAGGGCCGCGACGCCCTCGTCGATGTCCTCGCTCCGGCGCTCCACCAAGCCGTCCGTGTAGAGGACCGCGGTGGAGCCGGGCGGCAGCGCGATCGTGCCTGATGTGTGGATCCAGCCCCCTGTGCCGAGCGGCGGCCCGGTCGGGTCCTCGGCGCGGTGGACCGTACCGTCCTCGTGGCACACCAGGATCGGGAGATGCCCGGCGGAGGCGTAGACGAGCCGGCCCTCGTTCGGGTCGTGGACCGCGTAGGCACAGGTGGCGATCTGACTCGCGTCGATCTCGGCGGCGAGACCGTCGAGGAGCTGGAGCACCTCGTGCGGCGGGAGGTCGAGGCGGGCGTAGGCGCGTACGGCCGTGCGGAGCTGGCCCATGACAGCGGCGGCTCGCACCCCCCGGCCCATCACGTCCCCGATGACCAGGGCGGTGCGGCCCGCGCCGAGAGTGATGACGTCGTACCAGTCACCGCCGACCGCTGCGTCCGTGCCGCCGGGTTGATAGGTGGCGGCGATCCGGAGGTCGTCGGGCTGTTCCAGCTCCTGCGGCAGCAGGGAGCGCTGGAGAGTGACGGCCGTTTCGCGGTGGCGGCGCTCGCTGGCGCGGAGCCGTTCGGCGGCCTCGGCGTGGTCGGTGACATCGGCGGCGTACACGAGCACTCCGCTCTCGCTGCCCCTGTCCCCGCCTCTGTCCCTGTTTCTGTTCCTGCCGTTCTTGTTGTCCTTGATGTCCTTGTTCTGCTTCTCGGCCCGGTCACCGTCGCTGTTGTAGCTGTTGGTCTCGCCCTCGCCGTCCGTGTACCTGTCCCTGTGCACCGGGGTGCAGGTGACGGTGTACGAATTCCCACTGCGGACCTTGCGGGACTTGACCGTGCGAGGGGTGCCGCTGCGCAGCACCTGGTCCATGAGCGGCAGCAGACTGAGTTCGGTGAGCTCGGGCATGGCCTCGGCCGCGGTGGCGCCGGCCGGGCGGGGTCCGAAGGCGGCGGCGTAGGCATCGTTGACGTAGGCGATCCGGTGATCGGGGCCGTACACCAGGGCCACCAGGGCAGGCAGCCGCCCGAGGATGTCCCGGGCGGAGAGGTCCTCCAAGGCGGCGGGTCCGCGGTCGCTGGGCGGTTCAGCGGGCGTGTCGACCCCGGTGTCGCCAGGCGTGTCGCTGCGCGTGTCGCCGTCCGACGGGCAGGATCCGGCCCCGGGCTGCGCGCACTCCGCGCGTGCCGGAGGCACGGAACTGCGGTCGTCCCGTGCGGCGGCGCGGCGCTGCGTTCCGGGTAGGCGGGCGCTCCAACGCGTGAAGTTCACGGAATTTCTGGCCTCGTGTGTCGGTCTGGTCCGCTCGGGCGGGCTGCTTCCTCTGCCGGTTCCACTACCGGTTCTTCCGCCGGTTTTCTGTCGCCGGGGTCGGGGCCGGGTCTCGTCGCCCTGCTCGTACGTCTGATGCGTCTGGAACGTCGGTGCTGTTCACTGTTGGTCACTGCCGGCCGGGTCACTCTGTGCAGATGTGGGCCCACCTATGGTCACACGTCCAGTGTGGCGGACCGTACTGACAGTGGCCGGTACGGTCGCGCCCCGGGGGACGTCGAGGCGGCCCGACGGCCGGTCAGCCGCCGTTACCCGGTGGGCCGTCGGGCCCCTGTGACTCGTCGGGCCGCTGCGGGTTCCCGGAGCTCGGTGTGCCGCCGGTGTTCGGTGGGCCATCGATTTTCGGTGGGCCGCCGGGCCTGGTTCGCCTGCCACCTGCGGCGAGTTCGAATTCCGCGCGTGGGTGTTCCAGCGAACCGAGGGAGACGATCTCGCGTTTGAAGAGCCCGGCGAGAGTCCATTCGGCAAGGACACGGGCCTTGCGGTTGAACGTCGGGACACGGCTGAGGTGGTACGTACGGTGCATCAGCCAGGCCGGGTAGCCCTTGAGTTTGCGTCCGTAGACGTGGGCCACGCCCTTGTGGAGGCCGAGTGAGGCGACGGAGCCCGCGTAACTGTGCCGGTACTCCTTGAGGGGTTCGCCGCTGATGGACGCGAGGACGTTCTCGGCGAGAACCTTGGCCTGGCGCACGGCATGCTGCGCGTTGGGGGCGGTCTCCCGGCCGGTTTCCGCGGCGGTCAGGTCGGGAACGGCCGCGGCGTCGCCCGCGGCCCAGGCGTGCTCGACCCCTTCGACGGTGAGTTCCGCCGTGCACCGGAGCCTGCCGCGCTCGTTGAGCGGCAGGTCGGTGGCGGCGAGGACCGGTGCGGGTCTGACACCCGCCGTCCACACGAGCGTGCGGGTCGGGAAGCGGGAGCCGTCGCTCAGGACCGCGATCCGGTCCTCGCAGGACTCCAGCCTGGTGTCGAGGCGTACGTCGATGTTGCGGCCGCGCAGCTCACGGATCGCGTAGCCGCCCATCGCCTCACCGACCTCGGGAAGGATGCGTCCGGACGCCTCGACGAGGATCCATTTCAGGTCCTCGGCCTTGATGTTGTGGTAGTACCGCGAGGTGTAGCGGGCCATGTCCTCCAGCTCGGCGAGAGCCTCGACGCCCGCGTAGCCGCCGCCGACGAAGACGAAGGTGAGGGCGGCGTCGCGGATGGCCGGGTCGCGGGTGGCGGAGGCGATGTCCATCTGCTCGATGACGTGGTTGCGCAGCCCGATCGCCTCCTCGATGGTCTTGAAGCCGATGCCGTGATCGGCGAGGCCGGGGACCGGGAGAGTGCGCGAGACGGAACCCGGTGCGAGGACGAGTTCGTCGTAGGGGATCTCGACCGCGCCGGTGCCGTCCTCCCCGGTGGCGAGGGTGGTGACGGTCGCCGTTCGCTTGGCGTGGTCGATGCGCTGGGCCTCACCGATCACGATCTTGCAGTCCGCCAGGACCCGGCGGAGCGGTACGACGACATGGCGCGGCGAGATCGAACCGGCCGCCGCTTCGGGCAGAAACGGCTGATACGTCATATAGGGCTCGGGCGTGACGACGACGATCTCGGCCTGACCGCCTCTGAGTCTCTGCTTCAGCTTCCGCTGGAGACGCAGCGCTGTGTACATCCCGACGTAGCCGCCGCCGACGACGAGAACGCGCACACCTGGCGGGGGGCCGGGGGGTGTTCCCCCGGAATCTGAAGCCATCACCACCCCATGACGCAACGTGCTCAAGGGTTTGTCCACAGCCCCGGCAAATTGTGTGACTGGAGGTTTCGGACGGGCCGTCGCCGCCGATCCGCGCGGCAACACGGAAGCTACGCAGGTCAGGGGTCGAAATGGGGGTGGTGGGCCGGGGGCGAATCAGTGACCAACCGGTCCTTGCTCCGATCGGGGGGCGCTCCGTGCGGAACTACCCCCTTCTGAATTGACCCGAGCTCAACTATGTTCGTATGTCGTCGGGGAGCCGGGTCGAGACCGTGATCCACTCTCCGGCTCAAACGGCGGGAAGTCTCCGGGGGGAGACGTCATAACCGGGGGAAATATTATGCACATTCAGGATTCTCATTGGCAGACCACTGCTGAGGTCACCTCCCATTCGTCCGAAGGAAACGGGCGAAGCGGAGCTGTGGGAACAGCGGTGGGGGCAGTGGACACGGTGGGTTCGGCCGGCGCGGTCCCGGCAGCCGGAACAGGTGGGGCGGCCGGGACGGTCGGTACGGTCGTGACGGCTGGAGCGGACGGCCGCTCGGCTCCGCTTCGCGTGGACGCGCAGCGGAATCTGGAGCATGTGCTGCGAGCCGCGCGTGAGGTTTTCGGCGAGCTGGGATACGGGGCTCCGATGGAGGACGTGGCGCGCCGCGCCAGAGTCGGAGTCGGCACGGTGTACCGGCGGTTCCCGAGCAAAGACGTGCTGGTGAGGCGGATAGCCGAGGAGGAGACCTCCCGGCTGACCGCCCAGGCGCGGGCCGCGCTGGGCCAGGAGGACGAGCCGTGGTCGGCGCTGTCGCGCTTCCTGCGGACGTCCGTGGCGTCGGGAGCGGGACGGTTGCTGCCGCCGCAGGTGCTGCGGGTCGGGGTCGATGTCGACGCCGATGGTGGTGCGGGTGTCCATCCCGCCGGCGACGTCGAGGGCTCGGCCGCCGCCGGGGAATCGGGGGCCACAGCGGCTTCCGGACCGGGCTCGGGCGGTGTGCGGGACGAGACGCGAGTACCTCACCAGCGCCAGGGCGCGGACCAGGTCGGCCTCCGGCCGGTCGACGGGCGCTCCGGCTCCGCCGCGGAGATCGGCCCCGATGCCGACGACGCGGGAGCCGGCGAACTGCTGGAGGTCGTCGGCCGACTGGTGGACCGGGCGCGGGCAGCCGGTGAGCTGCGTCGCGATGTGACGGTGGCGGACGTGCTGCTGGTCATCGCGACAGCGGCGCCATCGCTGCCTGACCCGGCTCAGCAGGCCGCGGCTTCGAGCCGACTGCTGGACATCCTTCTGGAGGGACTGCGTTCACGGCCCTTGGTGTGAACGGGGGGTGATCGCCGCCCGATGTGTGAGCGAGGGAGGCGGTCCCCCGGGCGCCTCGGGTACGCGGACGGCGCGAACGAGTCGCCCGAGTGTGCGGCCGGGGTGAGTGGCTGACATGGCCCGTTTCGGAGGGGCCCGCTCAGTGGCTCGTTCCCGTTCGTCCGCTGCACGCATCGGGCTTCCGCATCCTGCGTCCACGTCCAGGTTCCGAGCCAGGCTTCCCCGTACGGACGCCGTCCGAACGGGCCTTGATCGGTGTGCGTTCCGTGCTCTCAGCGTGGGGTGAGCACTCGGCAGGGCCTTCGCCGAAGAAGCTGCCCGCCCCTTTGTCCGCAGCCTCCACGTACAAAAGAAGCGCGAAGAGCTTTCCCTGAATGAGTGGCTACTAGTGCTCACATTCGAGAAAACGCCCCGGATGAGTGGTTGCTGGGGCTGAGTCGTCGGCGTGATTGAGCCATGTGACAGTCTTGCCCGAGGTTCGGGTCCGACAGTGCATACGGGGGCTTCCGCGATGACCGGTGACGGGCAGCAGGAAGAGTCGTTCGACGACGTCTCCGCCGTGGGCGGTGCGACGGAGGCCGGTGGGCTGTCCTCCTCGCAGGTACCGAGCCAGGCCGGACCCGGGCGAGCCGACGGTGACACCGGGGGCCGCACCGACCTGCCCGGTCCGTGGTCGGCGCCCGTCGAGGCCGGTGTCGAGCCCGAGGGCGCGGTGCCGATGCAGCGGGAGGGCCGCAGCAGCACCGCCGGTGCCTCCGGCTCCCCGTTCTCGGACGCCGAGTTGATCACGCAGATGCGGGACGGCGACGATCTCGCGTACGAGGAACTGTTCAGGCGGCATTCGGACGCGGTGCGCCGCTACGCGCGAACCTGCTGCCGGGACGCGCACACCGCCGATGACCTGACGGCCGAGGTCTTCGCCCGCACGCTGCAGGCGGTACGGAGGGGCAAGGGTCCCGAGGAAGCTGTGCGGGCCTACCTCATGACCGCTGTCCGGCACGTCGGAGCCGCCTGGACCAAGACCGCGAAGCGGGAACAATTGGTCGATGACTTCGCGGTGTTCGCCGCCCAGGCATCCCAGTCGTCCCAGGTGTCGGACGCGGACACGCTCGACCTCGGTGCCGATGTGCTGGCGATGCACGAGGCCGAACAGTCGATGGCGATGCAGGCGTTCAGCAGTCTGCCGGAGCGCTGGCAGGCAGTGCTGTGGCACACCACCGTCGAGGAGGAGTCGCCCAGCGAGATCGCCCCGTTGTTCGGGCTGACCGCCAATGCCACGGCGGTGCTGGCCAGCCGGGCCCGCGAGGGGCTCAAGCAGGCCTACCTGCAAGCGCATGTGAGCCAGGCGCTCACCTCGGACGGCGACTGCGCGCGGTACGCCGACCGCCTCGGCGCGTATGCACGAGGTGGGCTCCGGATGCGGGCCGAGCGCGGGTTGCGCGGGCATCTGGAGGAGTGCGTGAAGTGTCGGCTCGCCGCAGGCGAACTGGCCCATGTCAACGCCGGGATTCCCGCACTGCTGCCGGTCGCGGTCATCGGCTGGTTCGCCGCCGGGTACACGCTCAAGGCCGCCGGAGTCGTCGCCGGTGGCGCGGCCGGGGCCGCGGGCGCCGGAGTCGCGGCGGCGGCGACCGGCGGGAGCGTGTCCGGGGGCTCGGCAGGGGGTGCCGCGGTCTCCGAAGGACTCGGTGCCCCGGCGAAGGCCGGTATCGCGGCGGCGGTTGCCGTGGCCGTGACGGCCGGACTGGCCTGGGCTCTGGTCGGCAACGACCAGCCGAAGCCCGAGGCCGAGCACGCGGCGAAGCCGGCTGCCGTGGCGCCTGCCGCGCCGACACCGCCGACGCCGACACCGCCGAGGCCGACACCGCCGCCGGAGCCCGCACCGCCCGCTGCACCTGCACCTGCACCACCTGCGCCACCTGCACCGAAGTCGCCTCCCCCGCCGGAGCCCGCCCCCACCCCGAAGCCGACCCCGAAACCCCCCTCGAAGCCGATACCGAAGCCGATACCGAAGCCGACATCGAAGCCGGTGCCACCCGCACCGCCTGTCCCGACCCCGACGCCCCCCGCGCCGAAGCCCACCCCGAAACCGAAGCCGACGCCCACCCCGACGGCGACGCCCCCTCCGCCGCCTGCGTCGACCGCCTACCGGGTCAGTGAGCTGAGCTACTCGATGCAGGGCGACCACACCGAACCGGAGGTGGTGATCAATGAGAGCGGTTGGGTCTGGCAGCGTTCCGGTCTGTCGATCGGCGGCACGCGGTACGCCCACGGCGTGACCGTCCACAGCAAGTCCTCGGTCACGATCCAGCTGAACCGGCAGTGCACGCGTTACGAGGCCGTGGTCGGGATCGACGACATGACACTGGGGCTGGGCTCGGTGCGCTTCTCCGTCTTCAACGGTGACGGGGCACGGCTGTGGCAGTCCCCCGTGATGAAGGGCAACGACCCGGCCGTGCCCGTCGGAGTGGATATCGCCGGTCAGGAGAGGATCCGGCTCGTCGTCGAGCGGACGCGGCCAGGCGGCGGCGTGGCACTCGCCGACTGGGCGGATTCGGTCATCAGCTGTCAGTGAGGCGACCGGGCACCGCACCTTCGGACGGAGCGCCCGGGAGTTCCTCGGTGATGCGGGTCAGGTGCGGTCGGGCACCTAGCGGCCGTCGAGTACTACCGACAACGACCACTACGGATACGGCCCCGCCCACCGCTACGGCTGCAGTGTCCGCCTCGCCGGGACGACTCCGCCCGCCACCGCGCGCTGGCGAGGTGCCGCCGTGCCCGTCCAGCAGGTGCCGCGCCGCGAGACCAGGCGGCGGAGCCAGAGTTCCGTGGACGCCAGGTGCGCCAGGCCGTCCAAGGGGAGCGGCTCACCCTCCGAGGCGGCGCGCAGGGCTTTCCGTACGACGCGGGCCTCGATCAGGCCCGCGTCGGCGAGCAGCGGGGCGTCGAAGAGGGCGATCAGGTCGGGCAGCGCGGCGCGCAGGCCCGTGCGGGCCGTCGCGTTCGAGGTGGCCAGGGAGGGGGTGCCCCAGCCGGACGGAAGTTCGTGAATGCCCGCGCCCGCGAGCACCCGGCGCAGAATCGCGGCGCGGGCGTCCGGCTGGACCCGGAGCGATTCGGGGAGCGCCCGGGCGGCGCGTACGACTTGGTTGTCGAGGAACGGGGCGTGCAGCCGCTGGCTGCGGTTCTCCGCGGCCTGCTCCAGGATCCGGTGGTCCGCGGCGAACCGGGCGAGGGCCGCCCTGGCACGGGCCTCGCCAGGACGCTGGACGGAGGCGGGCCGGATCGCCGCCTCCTGAAGGCGAACCGATACTTCGGCGAGCGCTTCCCCCGTCAGCCAGTGTGCGGCGGGCCCCGGCCGCGACCAGGCGAGGGCGGCGAGCGAGGCGTCGGCGGGGGTGTCGAGGTCGGGGGTGTGGCGGTTCGCGTCCGGCAGCAGGCCGGCCGCCGTCTCCAGACCCGCGCGGTACGACGTACGGGACAGGCGGCGGGCCGCGCGATAGACGGTCAACGGCACGAAGAGCGAGTGCGCGGTAGGGCCCTCGGCCTTGGCGAGTGCGGCGACCGGGCGCAGCAGGTGGCGTCGGCGCCGGTCCATCAGCAGGTCGGCGAGGCGGGCCGGGTGGGCGTCGAGCACCTGTCGGGCGCCGCCGCCGACGAAGTGGTCGGCGCTGCCCGAGGCAAGACGGCGGCGATGGCGCTCGGCGACGACGAGGGACGGTCCGGGTTCATCGGTGAGTGGGCCGCCCCCCAGATCTGCGTAGGGCAGCGCCTCTTCCCCGGCGGCGACGACGACATGGTGCAGGCGCGGGTTGGCCGCGATGACGCGGGCGCGTTCGAGTTCGTCCTCGTGTCCGCGGGTGGTGAGGTCGTTGAAGGTGACGGCGAGCAGCCGCTCCCCCGCTCCCGTGCCGTGTCCGAGGAGGGTGCCCGGCAGGCCCGGCAGTCCGGCGGCGAGCAGGGCAAGGGTGGCGGAGGCACTGCCTCCGGAGAGGTCGGCGCCGATGCCCGGTACGGGTGCGCCGCGGGCGGCGCGTCGTTCGGCGGGACCCATGCCGGGAACCGGGCCCGGGTCGGGCGGCAGGGTTTCGGGGGCGTGGCGCGGGGCCGTGAGTCTGGCGCGTACTGCTTCGACCAGTGCGTCACGCACCCCGTCGACGGCACTGACGGGGTCGATCTGGGGAGCTGCGACTGCGAGGGAGGCCACCGCCTCGTACCCGGTGATCTCGCGCGATCCCTCGCGGAGGATGAGCGCGTGCCCCGGCGGGATGCGCTTCACTCCGGCATACGGGGTGCCGTCGCGCAGCGCTTCCGGTGTTTCGGGGCAGGCGAGCAGGGCGGCCAGATGACCGATGTCCAGCTGGGCCTCGATGAGGTCGGCGAGCGGGAGGGCGGCAGTGGCGTACGCCGTACCGCCGGCCCAGGGGGTGTAGAAGACCGGGCGGGCCCCGGCGAGGTCCCCGATGACGGTGATCCGGCGGCCGACCTGGACGACGACCGTGTAGCTGCCGGGCCAGGAGGTGAGATGGCGCAGGGCCCCGCCGCGGGCGGCGAGGAGGCCGACGCGCAGCTGTTCGTCGGTGGCGCTGCAGCAGCCGAGGACGGCCATGCGGGCGGTGGGCGCGCCCTCCGCGGTCTCGACCGTGCTGATACGGATCTCGTCGGGGCGCCAGTCGCCGACGGCCCAGAGCGGATCCGGGTCGCCCCACAGCAGTTGGGATCCGACGGGGTGCATCGTGCGCCCGTCGTCGCCGGCGCCCACCGCGCCGGCCGTGCCGAAGCTCGCGGCGATACTGCTCCACCCCACCAACCAACGCATCGCCGCCTCCACAGGCTGTGGACAAAATGGCGCAGCAGGAAGGCATCGGGAGAACTCCGGTGGTGCGCGGCGCCGTTGCGAACATGCTGCCACGACAAAGGCGCACAGGAGGGGCTACGGACCGCGCACGTCGGAAGGGCATGCGCCCCTGGCAAAGGTCGGACCGGGACGGGCCCCGGCCGGTGCGGACGCAGCCGCGTCCGACGGCGACTCGGCAGCGGGTTTCCGGCGGGACACGCGGGACACGGCCCGCGCACGGCGGGTCATACCCCAACAGGCTTGCGTATCGGGCGCGTTGCCTTCCCCGGACGAGCAGGATCCACCGGCCGAAATCCGGCCACATCCCGAATCACCCACGCCCCGGTGACGGACGACCGTCGGAGGGTCGACGGGATCTGTGAATCGTCGGGCCCAACCTCAGAGGACCAACGACATTCGGCCATTCTTGGAGCGCGTTGAACCCGGACGCCAGGGAACTCGTCGCATCAGAAGTCCACTTTCGCCCCACTTCGCTCCATGATCCCCCCGAATCCCTCCCGGAATCCCCCGTCGTCCACCGCCGATCACCATCGGGGCGGCCGACGGGCCCGACCCCGGCCGCCCTGGCTCCGTGTGGCCCCGCACCGGCCCCGGACCGGATTCCACGCTCAGTCCGGGAGGTGTCGTTCACCTCCCGGACCGGTCCGCCGCCTGCGGGGAATGAGGCGGCAGTGTCCCCCAGCCCACTGAGTCCAATGCAGTGGGCCGACCCACGCAGCAACCATGGAAGCCCTTCCGAAACAGCCGGACGAGAGCGCACGGCCGGGCGCACGGCCACACACCAGGAGCACGTGCGGAGCCCGGCGGACGGGGCTGTCACCACGCACGAAGGGCGCCTCCAGGAGCGCGTGGACGGGGCGTGGACGGGGCGTGGAGCAGGTTCTCGCGCCGGGTCCGGGCGAGGCTCCGGGTAGGTCCGGGCAGGTTTCCGTGCCGAGGCCGGGGCCCTGTGCGCGGCGACCGGAGCGGCACGCCGGCGACGGCCCGAGCGGAGCCTCGGACCCGCTCGCCTCCGCACGGACAACAATCCCGCCATACGGACGTCTGCCCCTTAACGGTAGGGATGCGGCGAACTACGCTGGGTTTACTGAGGTCCTCGGCAGGAGGCATATTCCTCGGGGCTCGGCCATATGCGTGTGCGGTCGGAGTGCCGGGGTTCGTCCCTGGGGAGGACACGGTACGAATGCCGCGCGCCGCAACGGTGACGCGGCGGCCGTCTGTGTGTCGAGGGGTGGCGCATGTCCAGGGAGCAACGCGGACCGAACGAGAAGCTCGGAACCGTTCTCGCCCTCGCGGGAATCAGCAACGCCGGGCTCGCCCGGCGGGTCAACGACCTCGGGGCGCAGCGCGGTCTGACACTTCGGTACGACAAGACGTCGGTGGCCCGGTGGGTCTCCAAGGGCATGGTGCCGCAGGGCGCCGCGCCCCATCTCATCGCGGCGGCGATCGGGGCCAAACTCGGCCGCCCGGTCCCGCTGCACGAGATCGGTCTCGCGGACGCCGATCCGGCCCCGGAGGTCGGACTGGCCTTTCCGCGGGACGTGGCCGAAGCGGTCCGTTCGGCGACCGAGCTGTACCGGCTGGATCTGGCCGGGCGGCGGGCGGGCAGTGGCGGGATCTGGCAGTCGCTGGCGGGATCGTTCTCGGTGAGCGCGTACGCGACGCCCACGTCCCGCTGGCTGATATCCCCTGCCGACCCGTCGGTGGAGCGCGATGCGACGGCTGCCGAGGCAGCCATCCTCGGCACCCAGGGCGCAAGGGGCGCACGCACCGGTGCAGGGGCGCAGAGGGCATCGGGCACGACAGGAAAGAGCACGGAGCCGGAGTCCGGTGCACCCGGCGCGTCCGGTACCGCGGGCTCCCGGACCACTCGGGGACCGCTCGGCACACAGCCGGCACCCGGAGCACCGGCGACACAGGCAACTCAAGCAACCCATGCGGCACAGGCAACTCAAGCAACCCACGCGGCTCAAGCGGCACAAGCGGCACAAGCGGCACAGAATGCGCTGAATGCGCAGGCGGCTCAGGCTGCGCTGGGAACCCTGGGGGCCATGGGCACGCAGCGGACGCCGTCCATCCCCGCCCAGCCGGGCCGGGAGGCAACACCCGGCTCCGCGCCCACTGCTCCGGCTCCGAGCGCACACACGAGCACACACGCGAACACGACCGCCACCACGCTCACGAGCGACATCTCCCCGCTGCGGGTCGGCCACAGCGATGTCTCCAAGCTGCGCGAGGCCGCCCAGGACGCCCGTCGCTGGGACTCCAAGTACGGCGGCGGGGACTGGCGTTCCTCCATGGTCCCCGAGTGCTTACGGGTCGACGCCGCACCGCTGCTGCTCGGCTCCTACAGCGACGAAGTCGGCCGGGCGCTCTTCGGTGCCGCGGCGGAGCTGACCAGGCTCGCCGGGTGGATGGCCTTCGACACCGGCCAGCAGGAGGCCGCGCAGCGCTACTACATCCAGGCCCTGAGACTCGCGCGGGCCGCGGCCGACGTGCCTCTCGGCGGTTATGTCCTCGCCTCGATGTCGCTGCAGGCGACCTATCGAGGTTTCGCCGACGAGGGGGTCGACCTCGCGCAGGCCGCCGTCGAACGCAACCGGGGGCTCGCCACCGCCCGCACCATGAGCTTCTTCCGCCTGGTGGAGGCCCGTGCCCATGCGAAGGCGAGCGACGCAGCGGCCGCGGGGGCGGCGCTCAAGGCCGCCGAGGGCTGGCTGGAGCGTTCCCGCGACGGCGATGCGGACCCGTCGTGGCTGGGCTTCTACTCGTACGACAGGTTCGCGGCCGATGCCGCGGAGTGTCACCTCGACCTGAAGGCGCCCCGGCAGGTGCGGCGCTTCACCGAGCAGGCTCTGTCCAGGCCGACCGAGGAATTCGTCCGCTCGCACGGATTGCGGCTCGTTGTGTCTGCGGTGGCCGAGCTGGAGTCGGGAAATCTCGACGCGGCCTGCGCTGCGGGCACCCGGGCGGTGGAGGTGGCGGGCCGCATCTCTTCGGCGCGGACGACGGAGTACGTACGGGACCTGCTGCACCGGCTCGAACCGTACGGGCACGAGCCGCGCGTCGCCGAGCTGCGTGAGCGGGCCCGGCCGCTGCTGGTGGCGCCCGCGTAGCCGCACCGCGCGGGGGCGTGCGAGTGCTCGCCCCGCGGCTTCCTCACGGCATCGCCCCGGCGCCCCGTCCCGGGGCCGGGCACTCCCCGGCCCCGGCGCGTGCCCCGAGGTCGCTGCGTCGCCCGCGTCCCCCTGTCATACGGACGACGTCCGAACGGCATACGGGCGGTATTCGGCGGGCCACCGGAAGCCGCCGGGCGTAAAGATCCGGCGCCACGCTGGGCTTCGCTGGTTTGAGTACGTTGTCAGTGGGTCAGTGCACTATCGGGGTGGGAGGTGGCGTGATGATGACGCGCGCGGCGTACGACTGCGATGTGCTGGTGATCGGCGGCGGCATCGTCGGCCTGTCGACGGCGTACGCGATCACGCGCACCGCTCCGGGCACCCGGGTGACGGTACTGGAGAAGGAATGGGGCCCCGCCCGTCACCAGACCGGGCACAACAGCGGAGTGATCCACAGCGGCATCTACTACCGCCCCGGCTCGCTCAAGGCCCGCTACGCGGTGCGTGGCGCCGCCGAAATGGTCGACTTCTGCGCCGAGCACGGTATCGCGCACGCGGTGACCGGCAAGCTGATCGTCGCGACCGCGCGGTCCGAGTTCCCCCGGCTGCACGCGCTGGTCCAGCGCGGCCGGCAGCACGGGCTGCCGGTGCGCGAGCTGGGCCCCGCCCAGATCGCGCAGTACGAGCCGCAGGTCCACGGGATCGCCGCGATCCGCGTCGGGACGACCGGGGTGTGCGACTTCGCGGCGGTCGCGGCGCGGTTCGCCGCCGAGGTGAACGCGGCGGGCGGGGTGATCCGTTACGGGGCGGAGGTCACCGCGATCGACCGGCGTCCCTGGGGTGTGGCGGTGCGTACGGCGGACGGTCCGGTGGTGCGGGCCCGGGTGCTGGTCAACTGCGCGGGGCTGCACTGCGACCGGGTGGCGCGGCTCGCGGGCGACGACCCGGGGGTACGGATCGTTCCCTTCCGCGGGGAGTACTACGAGCTGGCGCGGCCGGAGCTGGTGCGCGGCCTGGTCTATCCGGTACCCGATCCGGCGTTCCCGTTCCTCGGCGTGCATCTGACCCGCGGCCACGACGGCGGTGTCCACGTCGGGCCGAACGCGGTGCCGGCGCTGGCCCGTGAGGGATACGACTGGCCCGTCGTGCGCCCCCGTGAGCTGGCGGACACCCTGACCTGGCCCGGCACCTGGCAGATCGCGCGCAGACACTGGCGGTACGGGGCGGGCGAGGTGCGCCGTTCGCTGTCGAAGCGTGCCTTCATGACGGCCGTGCAGCGACTGCTGCCCGAGGTCACGGCGGCCGATCTGCGGCCCGCCCCGGCCGGGGTCAGGGCGCAGGCCGTGCTGCGGGACGGCACCCTGGTCGACGACTTCCTGATCCGCGAGGCCCCGCACACCGTTCATGTGCTGAACGCCCCGTCGCCCGCCGCGACGGCCTCCCTGCCCATCGGGCGGGAGGTGGCACGCAGGGCACTGCTCCGGGCACAGGGGACGGGATGGAGGCCGCCCGCCGTAGAATCGGGGCATTGTGTCTGAGTCCTTGAATCCCTCCGCGAACCACTCGGCGAGTCCCTCCGCGAGCCCGTCCGCGCATCCTTCCGCCCCGAAGCCCGGCGAGGCCGCGGCCGGTGCGAGCAGCGCCTCGGTCGAACCGGGCACCGCTTCCCCGGCCCAGCCCGCCGCCTCCTCCGCGGCAGGGATTCCGGACGATCTGCGCGCCGCCTCCTTCGAGCGGCAGCGCAGGCTGCGCCAGGAACCGCGCTTCCCCGGGGGACCGGCCATCGACCCGGCCGGATCGCATCACGAGCGCCGGATCCGCAGCTTCCAGCCACGCCGCAGCCGCGTCACGCCCGGCCAGGAGGACGCCCTGCTGCGGCTCTGGCCGAAGTGGGGCCTGGACATCGACGGGCAGCGCGTCCTCGATCTGCCCGAGCTGTTCGACGGGCTCCCGGCCGTGTTGGAGATCGGTTTCGGGATGGGTGAGGCCACTGCACAAATGGCGGCCGACGACCCGGGCACGGGCATTCTCGCCGTCGACGTGCACACCCCCGGCCAGGGCAATCTGCTCGGCCTCGCGGACCGGAACGGCCTGACCAACATCCGAGTCGCGAACGGTGACGCGATCATCCTGCTGCGCGAGATGCTGAAGCCCGACTCGTTGGACGGGCTGCGGGTGTATTTCCCCGACCCGTGGCCCAAGAAGCGCCATCACAAACGACGGCTGATCCAGCCGGAGTTCCTGGATCTGGCGGCCCAGCGGCTGAAGACGGGCGCCGTGATCCACTGTGCGACCGACTGGGAGCCGTACGCCGAGCAGATGCTGGAGGTGCTGACCGCGCACCCCCTCTTCGAGAACACCCGAGCGGACGGCGGCTTCGCGCCGCGGCCGGCGTTCCGGCCGCTGACCCGGTTCGAGGGGCAGGGCCTCGGCAAGGGCCATGTCGTGCACGACCTGCTTTTCGCCCGCCGCTGACGTCCACCGCTGTCGTTCACCGGTGGTGACACCGGCTTCCGGTGTCGTCCACAGGTGGTGGCACCTGGCCTCCGGGCGGGAGCCGACCGACACGGCGCCCCATGGCCAGGTGTCAGTGCTGCTCGTTAGGGTCATCAGGTGGTGTCCGACGGGTCTGTCCAGCAGCCGCAGTCACAGCCGGCCGTCCCTCTGCTCGAGGAGCAGCGGGTCGGCGAGATCCTGGCTGCGGTGCCGGAGCGCAGGCACTGGCGTTACCGGCCCCGCCGCGTCGGCATGGTGTGGCGCAGCAGGACCTTCCGCATCGTGGCCGTGTTCACGGTGCTGGCGCTGTGCGGCCTGGCGATCCTGGCCCTGGTCCGTGACCAGACAGGCACGGAGGGGTTTCTCGTCGGTCTGGGCCTCGCCGTGCTGCCCGTCCCGCTCCTGATGGCGGCGTTCCGCTGGCTGGACCGGGTCGAGCCGGCACCCTGGCGGAATCTCTTGTTCGCCTTCGCCTGGGGTGCGTTCGCGGCCGCCCTGGTCGCGATCCTCGCGAATTCTTTCGCGACCCACTGGATAGCCACGGCCACCGCCGACCCGTCGCACGCCGACACCCTCGGTGCCACGGTCATAGCGCCGGTCGTCGAGGAGAGTGCCAAGGCCGCGGCCGTGCTGCTGATCTTCCTGTTCCGAAAGCGGGAGTTCAACGGGATCGTCGACGGCGTGGTCGTCGCCGGCTTCACCGCGAGCGGCTTCGCCTTCACCGAGAACATCCTCTACCTGGGCAACGCCTTCGGCGAGGACCAGCAGATCGGCACCTCGGGCGTCGTCTCGGTGACGGCCGCGACGTTCTTCGTCCGGGCCGTGATGTCACCGTTCGCGCATCCGCTCTTCACGGTGCTGACCGGAATGGGCTTCGGGCTCGCCGCGGCCAGTGCGCGGCGGCGTCGGATCCGCCGCATCGCTCTGCCGCTGTCGGGCCTCGTTCTCGCGATGGGCATGCATGCCTTGTGGAACGGATCGGCGGCCGTCGGACCGTACGGCTTCTATGCCGTGTACGGCGTGTTCATGGTCCCGGCCTTCGGCCTGGTGACCTGGCTGGCGATCTGGTCGCGCCAACGGGAGCTCCGTACGCTCTCCGCCGAGCTGCCGGCCTATGCGGCGGCCGGCTGGCTGACGCCCGCCGAGCCGCTCGCCCTCTCATCGATGCGGGCCCGAGGCATGGCACGCGACGCGGCACGCCGACGACACTCCCTCGCAGCCCCGGGAAACCGGACGAGCCCGTACGGGCCCGCACACGCGCCGCCATCGCCGACGTCGCCGGCCTTCGGGCCGGGGCCGGGACAGCCGCAGGCACACACGTCGGTGTACGGACCGGGATACGCGCCGGCACACGGGCAGGGGTACGCGCCGGGGTTCGGGACGGGACACGGGCAGGGGTACGGGTACGGGACGGGGCGTGCTCCGGCGAGCGGACCGTCGGCCCAGGCCGGGGCTCGTGCCAAGGCGCAGGCCAAGGCCCACGGCAAGGCTGCCGCCCGCACCGTCGCCGAGTACGAGTCGTTCGCGACGTCACTGGCCTCACTGCGCAGGCAGGCCCGTCGCGGAACCGTGGGGGCGGACTTCGCCGAACGCGAACTGGAGCTGCTGCACCATCTCTGGCAGCGCAGGGACGTGGCCGCTCCCGCCCTGACGTATGCGGCGCAGGCGACGGGCCGCCTCCACCGGCCGCCACCGGGCCCGTACGCTCACCCGTTCCCGCCGCACACGCCGTACGGCGGCCACGGCTACAACCCCTATCTGGCCCCGCACCAGCCGCCGCAGCGGAGCCAGTAGGGCCACGCTCGGCACCGAAGCGTCCGTCCGCCGCACGAGGAGGGCGGTGGACGGGCCGACCGCGGCCGGGCGCTGAACCGTCCCGCTCGCGCGAACGCCCCGGCAGCGCTGTGCTCCCGGGGCGTGAACGGGCGACCCTGTCCCTGGACGACCGTGTCAGGCGGATGCCTCGGTGAGTTCCGCCAGGTCCTGTTCGGTCAGCCGGAGGTCGGCGACGGCCACCAGCGCGGGCAGCTGCTCGACGGTGCGGGCCGAGGCGATGGGCGCGACGACGGTGGGCCGGGACGCGAGCCACGCCAGCGCGACGGTCGCGATCTCCGCGTCGTGCTCCCGCGCGACCTTGTCGAGCGCGGCCAGGACCTTCTGTCCCCGCTCCGACTCCAGGTACTGCCCCGCCTTCTCGGCCCGAGCGCTCTCCACCGAGGCACCCGGACGGTACTTGCCGGTGAGGAACCCGGAGGCCAGGGCGAAGTACGGGACGGCGGCGAGCCCGGCCCGAGCGGCCGTCTCCTGGAGTTCGCCCTCGTACGTGTCGCGGGAGACCAGGTTGTAGTGCGGCTGCAGGGCCACGTAACGGGCCAGCCCCTCGCGCTCCGAGAAGTCCAGGGACGCCTGGAGCCGCTCGGGGCTGATGTTGGAGGCGGCGATCTCCCGGACCTTGCCTTCCTTCACCAGCTGGTCGAGGGCGGTGATGATCTCCTCGACCGGGACGGTCTCATCGTCGAAGTGCGTGTAGTAGAGGTCGATGTGGTCGGTGCCGAGCCGACGGAGCGACTCCTCCGCCGCGGCCTTGATGTTCGTGGCGGCGAGCCCCTTGTACGAGGGATGGGCGCCGACCTTCGTCGCGACGACGATCTCCGACCGGTTGACGCGTGCCGCGAGCCACTTCCCGATGACGGTCTCGGACTCGCCGCCCTCATTGCCCGGGATCCAGGCCGAGTACGCGTCGGCGGTGTCGATGAAGTTGCCGCCCGCCGCGGCGTAGGCGTCCAGCACGGCGAACGACTGCGCCTCGTCGGCCGTCCAGCCGAAGACGTTGCCGCCGAGTGCGAGCGGGAAGACCTGAAGGTCGGAAGGGCCCAGCTTACGAAGAGAAGTCATATGTGGATCAACGGACACCAGCGGGTCCGCTATTCCGGCAGCCGACCCTTCAGGCAGGCGCGCCGGTCCGACCGGCCCGCAGTCCCCACCGGCCCACCGATCCGCCCGGCCGCCGCTCCGGCCGGTCTCCAGGCCCCTGCCCGGTCCATTGCCGTGCCCTGCGCGTCGTTCCGTCCCCCGCCTCGTTCCGTCCGGGCCGTCCCTCGGGCCGGAGCAACTGTGCCGACACACCGGCAGCCCTGACGCCGGGGGGAGCGTCAGGGCTGCCGGGGTTCAGCGGCCGGCGAACCGGCTCGGGTCATGTGGGCCGCGAGGCGGCCGGCCGATCAGGGGTTGAGACCCTTGCCGCGCAGCCAGGCCATCGGGTCGATGCCCGTACCGGCCGGGGTGTGGACCTCCAGGTGGAGGTGCGGGCCGGTCACATTGCCGGTCGCTCCGACCCGGCCGATGGTGTCACCGGTCGTGACCTTCTGGCCGACACTGACACCGATCGAGGACTGGTGGCAGAACCACAGCTCCGTACCGTCTTCGAGCTCCAGCACCGTGCGGTAGCCGTACGAACCGGACCAGCCGGCCGACTTGATGGTGCCGCCGTGTATGGCCTTGATCGGGGTACCCGTCGGCGCCGCGAAGTCGAGGCCGGTGTGGTAGCCGGAGGACCACATCGAGCCGGCCTCGCCGAAGGTCGAGGTGATCGTGTACGAGGTGGTCGGGATGGCGTAGCTGGCGGCGAGCTTGGCGAGCCGCAGCGCCTCCGCCTTCTTCTTGGCCTCTTCCTCCGCCTTCTTCTTCTCGGCGGCGATCTTGGCCTCGGCCGCGTCCTGCTGCTTCTTGGCCTCGGCGGCAGCCTTCTCCGCGGCCGCCTTCTCCTCGGCGGCCCTGGCCTCGGCGTCGGCGGCGTCCTGCTGCTGCTCGGCCTGCTGGAGGATACGGGCACGGAGCGCCTCGCCCGCGTCCGTCGTGCCCCGCTGGGCCTCGGCGGTGGTGATGCCGGCGGTGGTCAGCGGCGCGGACGCGGCGACGGCCTCGGCCTTGTCGGCTTCGGACTCGCCGGAGAACAGGGAACCCACACCGGGAAGGGACTTGGCGTCGGGCAGGTTGTCCGCGATGGAATCGGGAAGCGAGATGGAGACCGCCGGCTTGCTCTGCGCGGTGGCAATGCCGCCCGCACCGACCGCCGCGATGACGCCGACCCCGAGCACGGTGGAGCTACGGGCAAGTCCGTTGCGCTGCTTGGCGACGCGGTGCTTGCCGCGCACAGGGCGGACGGACTCCTCGGTGGGGTTCCACTCGTCCCGGCTTCGTTCGGGCTCACCGTCGCCGTCGGCGCAAAAACCCCTGCGGAGCTCTGCCGAGTCGCCGGACCCACGGAACTCACCGGACCCGAACTCACCGGACCCGAACTCGCCGGTGAAGTCGGCGCCCGGCTCGGTGCCGTAGCCGGTGCCGAACGCCGTTCCCGTCCCGGTGGTTGCGTAACCGGCGTCGGAAGCGAAACCGGGGCCGTACCCGAGGCCGTAGTCAGAACCGGAGCCGAAGTCGGCACCCGGGACGAAGTCGGAGGTGAACCGCGCGGGGGCCTCGGGGGCAGGCTTGTTGGACGCCACTTGGGCGCACTCCTTTCCTTCCTTCTCGCCTACCGGGTTAGCTGACGGGTTCGGAGCAGGAAGGTCTCCTACGGGCGCCTCTGCCTCTCACGAGACACAGGTGTCCGATTCACCCCATGTAGGTGGTTCCCCGGTTCCCTTGCGGAATTCGGCGCTCGCGCACGGTGCCGCCACTGACGACGGCTGGGACGACCGCGCTGCGTTATCGAACGTTAATAGACACCCGGGCCCGATTCCAAGCTGTTCCCACTGATCGTTCCGGTCTTGGCCTGGACTTTACGGGACATAGCCGGGTGGAATCGGATGAGTTGATCGCCCCTCAGCCATTACCCAGTTTCTGACGTTGCGTCAAATGTTATGCGGAGCGGTGCGCTTCGGTTACGGACGGTGGCATGCCGTGCCCGGGACTCCGCCCGGTCCGCACCACACACCCGCCCCACCCGTCACATCGTGTCCAGTCCCACGATCTTCACTGTCCTGCGCCGGTGCGGCTGCCCCTCCGCAGGACGTACGACCGCGAGCAGTGCCATGTCGTCGGTCGTCTCGCCGCCCGTGTGCCGCCGCACGTCGTCGGTCAGGGCGGACAGCAGTTCCTCGGGTCCCGGAAAGATCCGCCCGCGCAGCCGCGCCGCCGGATCGTAGAAGACCCCGTCGGCGTTCCGCGCTTCGGAGAGACCATCGGTGTAGAGGAGCAGAGTCGTCCCCGCCTGCAGATCCCATTCGTCCGCCCGGTCGGGCCACACCCCCAGATCCATCCCGAGCGGCAGCGCGGGCACCGACGGCCCCAGCACATCCAGCGCCCCGTCCGGATGCAGCAGGATCGGCTCGGGATGGCCGCGGTTGACGATCCGCACCCGCGACAACCCGGGCGGGATCTCGGCCAGTACGGCGGTGATGAAGCCCTCGACCGCGTCCAGCCCGCCCCGCCCCGTCCCCTCTCGCGCCAGCGCCCGCTCCAGCCGCTGCGCCACACCCTCCAGCGAACGTTCCTGCTCGGCCGCCTCCCGGAACGCACCGATGATCACCGCCACCGACTCCACGGCGTCGAGCCCCTTCCCCCGTACGTCCCCGACCACCAGCCGCACCCCGTGCGGGGTGTCCGCCACGGCGAAGAGGTCACCGCCGACGAACTCGTCCGCCTGCGCCGCCACGTACCGCGCCGCCACATGCAGCCCGCCGATCCGGTCGGACGGTTTGGGCAGCACAGCCCGCATGGCGGTCTCCGCGATCACCCGCGCGGAGGCCAGTTGCTCGTTGCCGCGCCGCACGACCCCGTTGATGACGACCGCGAGGACCGACACGGTGGCCAGGGTGAGCAGCTCGATCAACGGCACGACCTGCGGCAACGTGTTGCTGTGCAGCCGCAGCGTGATGATGGCCAGGATCGAGGCGACGGCGGTGAGGATGGTGCCGGACAGCGAGAAGAACGGCGCGGCGATCAGCGGCGCGGCCACGAACAGCGGAATGGCGGTGAAGGTCGGCGGGGTGAGGGCGTCGAACACCAGCCCACCGAGGATCATCAGGGCGGGCAGGGCGCGGACGAACCGCCGGGTACGGACACCGCCCCTGGCATGTCTGCCGCGCCGCTTCAGCCGCTTCCACACCTGTGATCTCCTGCCCGGTACGCGCTCGGCTGCGGACGGTGCCGCGCCCCACCCCCAGGCTCACCGGAGCAAGGGCGCGCGGCGACTCCTCATCGGCCAATGGGGGTACGCGCGTGGTCCAGCTCACACACCACCCGTCCTGCCTCTTCACAGGACCGGCGACCGGGACCAGAGACCGGCGGCGATAGGGGAAATGATTCAGGCCCGGCACGCTGCATGCGTGCCGGGCCTGAATCGTCAGTAGCGGGGACAGGATTTGAACCTGCGACCTCTGGGTTATGAGCCCAGCGAGCTACCGAGCTGCTCCACCCCGCGTCGGTGAACACAACTCTACGGCATGTCCGGGGCGCTCATGACCACTCGGCGAATCTCCCGCGCCCCTCCCCTTCGATGCGGCCCCAAAGATCAGTTCGTTTCGGTGATACGGGGAGTGGCCTTCCCGTCGACCGCCGGTGACTTCATCGGGCTCGCGCCGCGCTGCAGCGCATGGAGGATCGCCAGCCCCTGGCCGACCACGCCCGCAGCCATCTCATTGACCCCGTTGGTGCCGTTGAGGACGGTGAGGTCGGCCCCCGACATGCCGCGCGCCGCCGCGTCGGCCAGCGCCGGCAGGTTCTCCACGATCCGGTTGGCCGCGATGAGCTCCTGGTTGCCGTCGCGCAGCGAGGCGGCGCGCGCACTGTTGGCGTCGGCCTGGGCCTGGGCGGTGGTCCGTTCGGTGTACGCGTTGCCGTCGGCCTCGAACTTCACCCGGTCCCGGGCCGCTTCCGCGAGGGTGCGCTGCCGGTACGCCTCGGCATCTGCCGGACGTCGGACCTCCGCTTCGAGCCGTTGCGCGGCGAGCGCGGCCTGCCGTTCGGCCAGCGCGGTCTGCTCCTCGATGACCTCGTGCGAGGCCTGGGCCTGGGCGAGCGGTCCGGCCTGCGCGGCGCGGGCGTTGTACTGCTCGGTCTCGGCGAGGAAGCCCGCCCGCTTGATCGCGGTGTCACGTTCGTACTCCGCTTTGAGCGCGGCGGCCTGCTGCTCGCGCTGACTGGCTTCCTGGTCGGCCTTGGCCTCGGCGATCCGGGCCTGGCTGGCGACCGCGGCGGCGTGCGGGGCGGCGAGGTTCTTGATGTAGCCGGTGGCGTCGTCGATCTCCTGGATCTGGAGGGCGTCCACCACGATGCCGAGCTTCTCCATCTCGCCGTGGCTGCCCGCGATGACCTCCTGCGAGACCCGGTTGCGCTCGCGGATGATCTGCTCCACGGTCAGTCCGCCGACGATGGAACGCAGGTGTCCGGCGAAGATCCGCCCGACGAGCTCCTCCATCTGCTCCTGCTCCGTCAGGAATCGGCGTGCCGCGTTGGCGATGGACACGGCGTCGTCGCCGACCTTGAAGACCGCGACGGCCCGGACGTTGAGGCGGATGCCCTGTTGGGTCACGCAGTCCTCGGTGATCTCCGCCTCGCGCAGCGCCAGGGAGAGCATGCGCGCCTTCTGTTTGACCGGGAGCACGAAACTGCCGTGGCCGGTGACGATCCGGAACTGGGTGTCCAGGGTCTGCCCCTTGGAACCGGATATGAGCATCGCCTCGTTGGGGGCGGGAACATGCCAGAAGAACATCGGAAGACTCCTGCCGTATGTCACTGCTCGACGGGTACGCCCCTGCTCCGGCTCAGGGCGGCAAGGGCTCCACGATGACGCCGCGCGCCGAGACCGAGTCGACGACAATGACGCGCACGTCCCTGTCGATCGACGTCGTCGACCATGCGGTGTAGGCCTCCGAGCCGCCCCGTACGGCCACCAGCACCTCGCCCGGACCGCCGGGCGGGATCGGCACCGTCACGCGGCCGATCGCCCCGACCGGGCTCCGGGTGGACTCATCCGCCCGGTGCATGCGCCCTCGCGAGCGTCCCTGCGCGCGCCTGCTCACGCCGCCGCTCGCGGCGCTCTCCGCGTCGCTGCTCACGCCGTTCACGCCGCTTCATGTCCACGAGGCGACCCCGCCTCCTGGAGGCCGGAGCCTCCCTCGACGTTTCCACGGTACTCCGCACCTGCCGCCCGAGGAGGGTCTCGAACAACAACGAGCGAGGGTTGATATGGGGTGATATGACTGATTTACCTTTCAGCCAGTCGACGCGATGACTCGCGGTGATAGGGGACCGACCGTGGACAACTACCCCCTGCTCAATCTCTTCTGGACCATGCTCTGGTTCTTCCTCTGGATCATGTGGCTGTTCCTGCTCTTCAAGGTCGTCGCCGACATCTTCCGCAGCGACGACCTCGGCGGCTGGGGCAAGGCGGGCTGGCTGATCGTGGCCCTGCTGCTGCCGTATCTGGGCGTCCTGGTGTACGTGATCGTGCGCGGCAAATCCATGGGGAAGCGGGAAATCAAGGAGGCGCAGGACCGGGAGGCGGCCTTCAAGGCGTACGTACGGGAGGCCGCCGGCACCCCCGAGGCGCACGCCCCCAAGGAGGGCAGGCACGTCGACGACCTGGCGAGACTCGCCGAGCTCAAGGACCGGGGCGCCATCACGGACGAGGAGTACCAGCGGGCGAAGACGAAACTCCTCGTCTGAGCGCAGCCGCCCCGTCCCTGAGGCACATGTCTCGCTCCTCCCGGTCCGGCGAACTGGCACGGCCCCCGGACCGCGGGGAGGCTTGAGACATCAGCCCACGGCGGCCGCTCCCGCCCCGGTCCCGGGGTGCCGGGGGACCTGGTGCACGTGCGTCGCGCACCTTGACAGCCCGACGGGGATCGGGCGGGGCAGCGGTCCGCATCCAGGTGAGCAGGGAGATGGCCGGACCATGAACGGCACCGCGCTCGACACCCTGGACGCGATGCGGGCCGCGCTGCGCGGACCCGTCATCGCTCCGCGGGACCCGGAGTACCGCACGGCCCGCACGATCTACAACGCCATGATCGACAGGCGTCCGGCGGCCGTGGTGCGATGCGGCGACGCGGCGGACGTCATGGCCGCGGTCGATTTCGTCCGGGACGAGGGTCTCGTGGTCGCGGTCCGCGGCGGTGGACACAGCGGCGCCGGCCTGTGCCTGGTGGACGACGGGGTCACCCTCGACCTGTCGCCCATGCGCTGGGCGCACATCGACCCCGGCACGCGAAGGGCCACGGTCGGCGGCGGCGCCACGCTCGGCGACCTCGACCACGCCGCCCACGCCTTCGGCCTGGCCACCCCCACCGGAATCCTGTCGACGACCGGCGTCGGCGGCCTCACGCTGGGCGGTGGCCACGGCCATCTCACCCGCAGATACGGGCTGACGGCCGACAACCTGCTGACCGCGGACGTGGTCCTGGCCGACGGCACCGCGGTGACGGCGAGCCCCACCTCCCACCCCGACCTGTTCTGGGCGCTGCGCGGCGGGGGCGGGAACTTCGGCATCGTCACCTCCTTCACGTTCCGGATGCACCCGGTGGACACCGTGGGCGTCGCCCTCACTCTCTGGCCGGTCGACCGGACCCCCGACGTACTGCGCTGGTACCGCGACTTCCTGCCAGGGGCCACCGAGGAGCTGAGCGGCTTCTTCGCCGCGCTCACCGTGCCGCCCGGTCCACCCTTCCCGGAGGAGATCCACGGCCAGAAGATGTGCGGTGTCGTGTGGTGCTGGACGGGCGCCCCCGACCTCCTCGAAGCCACCCTGAGGCCCGTGGCCGACCCCGGACCGCCCGCATTCCACTTCATGGCGCCGATGCCCTACCCCGCCCTGCAGTCCATGTTCGACGAGCTGCTCCCCCCGGGCCTGCAGTGGTACTGGCGCGGCAACTTCTTCGACCGGATCACCGACGACGCCATCGCCGTCCACGCCAAGTACACC
This sequence comes from Streptomyces sp. NPDC014727, assembly GCF_043083485.1. NCBI lineage: Bacteria > Bacillati > Actinomycetota > Actinomycetes > Kitasatosporales > Streptomycetaceae > Streptomyces > Streptomyces sp. NPDC014727. The sequence goes on from NZ_JBIBYR010000034.1 coordinate 27,781, forward strand.
GAGAACCTCCCCACCGGCCTGTCGACCACGCACCTCTACCCGGTGGACGGCGCCGCACACCGGCCGGGACCCGACGACACGGCCTGGGCCTACCGTGACGCGGTCTGGTCCGGCGTCATCGCGGGCATCGACCCGGACCCGGACAACGCCGAGACGCTCAGGCAGTGGTGCGTCGACTACTGGGAGGAGCTCCACCCCCACTCGATGGGCGGTACGTACGTGAACTTCATCGGCGCGGGCGAGGCCCCGGACCGGGTGCGCGCCACCTACCGCGACCACTACGACCGCCTGGCGGCCGTCAAGCGCACCTACGACCCGTACAACTTCTTCCGCGCCAACCAGAACATCGAGCCGGCGGCCTGACGCGCCCGCCTTCCCCGGCCCGCGTACCGGGTACCGGGGGCCGCCCGTCGGGCTCAGCCGTCAGCCTCTCGTGGCCGGCGCAGCCCCGCTCATGCTCTCCGCGCCACGGACAGCCGGTCGCGCACCCATCGGCCTCGTCGACCCGGTCGGCGGAATCTCCGACATGAACGGCGCCGTCGCCGTCGACACGAGACGGGGCTGCCCCACCTCGACGGCCATGGCCATGAAGACATTGCGGCACGAGTACCGCAGAGCGGTCCGGATGGAGGCATTCTGCCCCATTGAGCAACGGCTTGTCCTGATCACTCGTCAGTCGCTGCCATGCCTCGGCGTCCGCCGTGGTGGTGCCTGCGAACGACGACGGATCGTACGAGGGCGCACTCGCACGGGGCGGCTGCTTGGCGAGGACATGATGATGACCACTCCCTCACCCTGGAGAGAGCACCGGTCGACCGGGCCAAAACGCCCGCTCCCCGTGAGCGGCGCAGCACCCACAGGGGGTGTCGTTCCGTCTACGCCGCTGTAGACGGTCTACGTTACGTGGACGCGGAGGCGCGAAGGCGCGAACGCGCGTCGAGATACCGGCGCACAGGCGCGACCGGAGTGCGAGCGAAGCACCCGAGCCGTTCACCGCCGCCATACAACAACCGGTCGCCCACCGCCCGAGCGGTGCAGTGCCGGACGGTCGACCAGGAGTGCGCTTTGGGACAGCCGGAATTCCTCACCGCGGTGGATGCCACCCGTGAGCGCCCGTATGTGATGAAGAAGCTCCCCGAGGTCACCCTGGCCTTCTGGATCATGAAGATCGCCGCCACCACCCTCGGCGAGACGGCCGGCGATCTCTTCTCCCAGACGCTGCGACTGGGCTACTTCCTCACCACGATCGCGTTGTTCCTGGTCTTCGTGGTGACGCTGGTGGTGCAGCTGCGGTCCAAGCACTACAACCCGTTCTTCTACTGGACCGTCATCCTGTCCACGAGCATGGCCGGCACCACCATGTCGGACTTCATGAACCGCGACGCGGGCGCCGAATACCTCACAGCGGGCACGACCTCGCTGGGACGGGGCCCCCAGGGCCTGGGCCTGGGATACCCGGCGGGCGCCGCGATTCTCGTCTCCCTGCTGATCGCCGTCTTCATCGCCTGGAAACTCACCGGGCAGACCTTCGCCATCCGCGACATCGTCACCTTCCGCGGCGAGGCCCTCTTCTGGTCCGCGATCCTGGTGTCGAACACCCTGGGCACCTCCATGGGCGACTTCCTCTCCGACAGCTCCGGCCTCGGCTACGCCGGCGGCGCCCTGCTCGTGACAGCGCTCCTGGCCGTACTCGCCGTCCTGACGCGGGCGCCGGCCGTCCCCGATGTCGCACTGTTCTGGATCGCCTTCGTCCTCACTCGCCCCCTGGGGGCCACCGCCGGTGACTTCCTGACCAAGCCGACCGCCAAGGGCGGCCTGGACCTCGGTACTCCGGGCTCCTCGGCGGTACTCCTGGTGACCCTCCTCGGCCTCATGGCCCACGCCCATCTGCGGGAGCGCAGGAAGGCCGCCCCATCCGGCGAGCGCCACGCCCAACTGTCGTAAGGACACCACGCTCATCGTCGGCCGGGTTGCCGCACTGATCCCGTTCCACTGAGTGCGCTGCGGGCCGCCGGTGCATTTCACCCACCGCAGAGCTACCAGTACTTGACGAACGATGATCTGCGTCAAGCAGCCGAGGCCGCGCCGGCGGCCCGAGCACGTGGATGGGCCCCTCGCGTCTCCGCCGGACGGGTGATCACGCCTCGCTCGTATGGGTGTCGATCTCTGATCAGCACTGCTGGTGAACGAGCGGGCCAACAAAAATGAGCGAACACCGACCACCTCCGATGATTGAGGCCGTGATCATGCGTTCGTTCTTCTCCCCCAGCCGCCTTGCTGCCCTCACCGCCGCGGCACTGGCGCTCGCCGGCACCGTGGCAGTGCCCTCCTCTGCGGCGGCTCCTGCGCACCGGGCTGCCAACGGTGTCTGCCTGGACGTCGGCAACACCCGCAACAACGGCGACTGGTCCAAGCTCTGGCAGTGCATTGGCAACACCAACCAGCGGTTCGTCATCGCCAATGGGCAGATCAAGGTCGAAGACACGATCGGTACCAGCGCGGAGATGTGCCTGGACGCCGGGAATACCCGCAACAACGGTGACCGCGTGCGCATCTGGCAGTGTGTGAACCACACGAACCAGAAGTGGATCGTCCGCGACGCCCATATCGTGCTCGCCGACACGGTGGGGCGTCCTCGGGAGATGTGCCTGGACGCCGGGAACACCCGCAACAACGGTGACCACGTGCGCATCTGGCAGTGTGTGAACCACCCGAACCAGAAGTGGGTTCTCCAGCGCGGCTACATCAAGGTCGCAGACACAATCTGACCAGCCTTGCAGCAGGCACGCCCGGTCGCCGTCGTCGCCAACGCCGCGGGGACCGAGCGTGGCAGCTCGGCCCGCCTGCGCCGCACATGATCGACCGGACAGCGCCGGCCTGGGCCGTTGCGCCCAGCGCAATCAGGACTGCAAGTCCAAAGACTGCGGTCAGCCCTCATCACCCCACCAGGCGCACTACCCCTTCAGTGCCGCAACCTGGCGAGGGCGAACGCAACGACGCCCACCGCGGCGGCGCCGGCGAATCCCCGGAGAACAGCGTGGACGCTCTGCGCGCGGCCCGCGCGTACTCCCAGGTCCTCGACATGGACGCTCGCCTCCTCACTGACGGCACGCTCGTGTCCCTGCACGATGCGAAGATCGACCGCGTCATCAACAAGTCCGGTACCGCTTCGACCATCACTGCCGCGCAGCCGGCCGCCGCCCGCTGGACCCGTCCACGTGGTTCGCGGCCGGGTACCCGGACCTGGTCGTGCCGACCGTTGAGGACCACTGCGGGACGCGGCGATATCCGCTCGGGCCGGCAGGGGGCCAGCTATCGATCGCGAAGCCCCTTGAAACGAGGTCAGCCCCAGATCACATGTGCTCTGACCTGGGGCTGAGACGTAGGCCGTGTGGGACTCGAACCCACAACCAACGGATTAAAAGTCCGCTGCTCTGCCAATTGAGCTAACGGCCCTCGGCACATCACCCCTGAGCATAGCCCGCCGGGGCCCGGCCGCCGATCGGGTATCGGTTGTCGGGCCCTGTCGCGAGGGGAATCGGCGTGGAACGAGCGGTGACGGACACGGGCATCGGCGCCGGGATCACGGGGTGCGGGCGGGGACCTCCGGCGTGGTCGCGCGGTGGTGATCCGGATTGAGGAACCAGTGGCGGGCCGAGGCCAGCCACCACGTCGCGGCGAAGCCGAGAACCACCAGGACGGCGATCGGGGCGTAGTTGAACGTCTCCCAGGTGACCGGCGAGACCTGCGGCAGCATGAAGAGCACCGTGATGATCACGACCCAGGTCACCGCGACGACACCGATCGGGCGGGACCAGCGGCCCAGGTGCCAGGGCCCCGGGGTGAAGTCGTCACCCCGGAGCAGGCGGAGCAGGGTCGGGATCACATAGGCGATGTACAGGCCGATCACGGCGATCGAGGTCACCGCCGCGTACGCCGTGACGTTGATCAGATACGGGAGACCCAGGGCGAGGGCACCGAGGGCGGCGAGCCAGACCGCGGCGACGGGGGTGCGGGTACGGGGGCTGACCGTGTGCCAGACGCGGGAGAAGGGCAGGGCCCCGTCCCGGGAGAAGGCGTAGATCATGCGGCTGTTCGCGGTGACGGACGCCATGCCGCAGAAGAGCTGGGCCCCGATCACGATGAGCAGCAGGAGCTTGCCGGTGGTGGCGCCGAGGGCGTCCAGGAGGATCTGGGCCGGCGGGGCGCCGGTCGGGGAGTTCAACGCCCCGTCGTACGACTGGATGGCGAACGTGAAGCCGAGGAGCAGGGCGAAGCCGGCGATCCAGGAGGTCCAGATCGACCGGACGATGCCGCGCGGGCCCGCCGTGGCCGCGTCGCGGGTCTCCTCCGTCATGTGCGCGGACGCGTCGTAGCCGGTGAACGTGTACTGGGCCATCAGCAGACCGATCATCACGACGTAGAAGCCGCTGCCCCACCCGGTGTTGTTCACGAACTCGGTGAACACGAACGACGCCGACTGGTGCGAGTCCGGTACGAACGTCAGGGCGCCGACGATGACCGCGACGCCGACGACGTGCCACCACACGCTCACGCTGTTCAGGATCGCGACGATCCCCACGCCGAAGGTGTTGAGCAGGCCGTGCAGCAGCAGGATCGCGGCGAAGAGCAGGATCGTACGGGTGGGAGTGACCACGAAGCCGAACTGGAGGTTCAGGTACGCGCCCAGGAAGGACGCCGCCCCGAAGTCGATCCCGGCCGTGACGGCCACCTGGCCGAGGACGTTGAACCAGCCCGTGAACCAGGCCCAGGCCGCCGCCGAGCGCGGCGGGGCCAGCCGGTGGGCCCAGAAGTAGAGACCGGCGGAGGTCGGGTACGCCGAACAGATCTCGGCCATCGCCAGGCCGACGAAGAGCGTCATCAGGCCGACGCCCACCCAGCCCCAGGTGATGACCGCCGGGCCGCCCGTGTTCATGCCGAAGAGATACAGCGTGAGGCAGCCGGAGAGCACCGAGATGATCGTGAACGAGACGGCGTAGTTGGAGAACGCCGACATGCGCCGGGCCAGCGTCTGCGTGTACCCGAGCTGCGCGAGACGCTCCTCGTCGGAGACGCCCGTGGGCGGCCTGTCCTCGCCGGTGTCTGTTGTCATGCCCCCAGCGATGCCCCCGCTGGGGAGAACACATGCGGTCGCCGTGGTCACGACTGGGAAAACACCACCGGGGAGACCTGCCCCGCGACACACCGCACCGCAACAGGAAGGCGCGACCCGCAGGCCGCGCCCTTCCCGAGTTTTCCCGAACCGACCCGGGCCTCAGCCGATCCGCGTGTCCCGGGCCTCAGCCGATCCGCGCGTCCTGCGCCTCAGCTGATCCGCGCGTCCTGCGCCTCAGCTGATCCGCGTGTACTTCTTCCAGCGCGTGTCGGCCAGCTTCTTCGGCGCCGAGAAGCCCCCCGTGTGGTCCGCGTTGTAGAGGTACACCGCGCCCGCGGGCGTCCGCGCGAGGATGTCCTGACGCCCGTTGTGGTCCATGTCGCCGCTGCCGACGATCGCGTTGTACTTGCCCCAGCCCGATCCGATCTTCGTACGAGGGGAGAAGCCGCCCTTGCCGTTGCCGCGGTAGAGCCAGAGCACCCCGGCGCCGTCCCGCGTCACGATGTCCGCGCGGCCGTCGCCCGACAGGTCCCCGCGTCCCGCGATGGCGGTGTAGCTCTTCCAGGTGGTGACCTTCGTACGGCCGGCCAGGCAGCCGTCGCTCCTGCCGCGGTAGAGCCAGACCACACCCGAGGTGTCACGGGCGAGGAGGTCGGGAAGGCCGTCGCCGCTGAGGTCGCGGGCGGCGACGATCTTGTTGTACCTGGACCAGCCGGTGCCCAGTCTCACCTTCGGGGCGTCGCCGACCTCGCCGTACGCGAGCGGGTTGGGAATGCGGTAGAGCGTGCCGCCCGGTGTACGGGCGAGGAGGTCGCCCTTGCCGTCGCCGCCCAGATCACCCAGTTGCGTCAGGAAGTCGAAATCGTCGTCCCAGTCGAGCATCGAGCCCGTTCTGTCGACGTAGCAGGCGTCCAGCCTGCCCTGCTGGTTCGTGGTGCAGAGGTCGATGAGGTCGCTGGGTTCCCGCGCCAGGACCGAGCCGCTCACCCGTTCGTCGAGGTCGACGTCACGGGCCCAGTCGGTGATCGTGGACCGGTAGGAGGAGATCCGGGTGTAGAGGCGTACCCCGCCTTCGACACAGCCGGTGGCCCTGGTGGCCGAGATGGCGATGAGCTTGCCACCGCCGACGAGCGCTCCGCCCGCGTCGCCGAAGCACTGGTCCTCGTCCGCGACGGGGGGAGCGCCGGGCGCCGGTACGGTGCAGAGCGTGCCGCTCGGCAGCGTGCGGCCGAGCAGGGTGGCGCAGGTCGCAGCAGACTTGAGCACGACCTGCTCGGTGTGACGGACCCGCGGGGCGTCGTCCAGGTCCAGGCCGGACCATGAGTAGAACGTCGCCTTGGCGCCCGTGGCATACAACGCCGTGTCGCTCGACGCGGCCATCACCGGCTTGCCGTACGAGGCCGGCGTCGCCCGGATCGCCACCGAGACCGCACCCCGCCGCGTGGCGGCGTCGTACGTCGGATGGCTCCGGTAGCGCGGATCGCTGCTCCCGCCCCGCAACAGGCCGCTCTTCAGGTCGTGGTCCCACTCCATGTCCGCGTGGCTGCGGCCGGTGAAACAGTCGGGCGTGGCCAGCGTCCGGGTCTTGGACAGGGTGATGCCCGTGCAGGCCCGGTGGGAGCCGTCCGCGTCGTCGGAGTAGTGGAGTGGTATGAGCCACGAGGGGACGGTCGTGGCCGCCTGGGCCTGTGGCACGGAGCCCAGCAGCCCGGCGAGCACGGCACCGGCCGCCGTCACGGTGGTGAGCGCCCGGCCCACCGCAGGGCCCGTCCGGAGCCGCGGAGCCGTCCGGAACGCCATGAGAAGTCTGTTTCCCATCAGAAAATCCCCTTGTAGCCCTGCCACCCGGTGGCGATCTTCGTACGCGAGCCGAACGACCCCTTGCCGTTGCCGTTGTTGCGGAAGAGGTTGCCGGAGCTGTCCCGCTCGACGAGGTCGGCCTTCCCGTCACCGGTGATGTCCCCCACCCCGACGACGGCGTCGTACGAGGCGCCCCACGCGGAGAAGACCTTGACCCTTTCCTTCAGCTTCCCGCCGGCGGTTCCGTCGTAGCGGTAGAGGGTGCCGTCCTTGTGACGGGCCAGCACATCGCCGTAACCGTCGCCGTTGAGGTCTCCCGCGCCCACGATCTTCGTGTAGACGGTCCAGGACGAACGGATCTTGACCCCGGGCTTCAGTTTGCCGTGGCCGTCGTCGGCGAAGGGGTAGATGTCGCTGGTCGACGCCTTGCGCGCGAGCAGGTCCGTGCGGCCGTCACCGGTCAGATCGCCCGGCGCGGTCAGGACGTTGTAGGCGTTCCAGCCCGTGCCCAGCGAGACGTGGCTGCTGTTCGGCGTGTACGGGGCGCCGCACTTGCCCGCGTACCGGCGCAGTTCCCCGCTCGGCAGTCGATGCCCCAGACCCCGCCGGTCCGCACCGGCGTCGGTGTGTCCGCCGCGACGGCGCTCGGCATCGTGCCGAGACCGGCCGCGACCACGGTAAGAGCGGCCAGGACGGCGCGACGGCGCCCGACGGCACGGGTGGGTGAAGAAGCAAGGCGCACCAAGAGGGTCGGTCCTCCCCGAAATGCCGAATGGCATGGAGGCACAGGTGCTCAACGGCGGTCCGCCGCAAAGGAATCGCGCAAAGCCCCTGGCCGCGCACCTGTGTAAGTCGCCGGATATTAACAGCGGTTGTTCATGCGAGGGAAGCGAAAAGTAAAGCGGGCCCACTCGTGAAGAGTGGGCCCGCTTTCCAAGGACCTTCGGTGGACCTTCAGCAGGTCCTCACCGGGTTCAGCCGTTGCGCTTCCAGCGCGGCTTGTCGTCGCGGCGCCCGAAGGAACCGGTGCCGGTGCCGGAGCCCCGGTGGTCGTCACGACGGCCGGTGGGCCGGTCGCTGCCGCCGGAACGGAAACCGCCGGAGGGACGGTCGTCCCGACGGTCGCGGTTGAACGGCCGGTCGCTGCCGCCGGAGCGGAAGCCACCGGAGGGACGGTCGTCACGGCGGTCGCGGTTGAACGACGGACGGTCGTTGTCACGGCGGTCGAAGGAACGGCCACCGCGGTCGTCACGACGGTCGTTGGAGCGGAAGCCACCGGAGGGACGGTCGTCACGGCGGTCGCGGTTGAACGACGGACGGTCGTTGTCACGGCGGAAACCACCGGACGAACGGTCGTCACGACGCTGGAAACCACCACGGTCACCACCGCGGTCGTCACGGCGGTCATCACGACGGTCACGGCTGAACGACGGACGGTCGTTGTCACGGCGGAAACCACCGGACGAACGGTCGTCACGACGCTGGAAACCACCACGGTCACCACCGCGGTCATCACGACGGTCGTGACCGCCGCGGTAGCCGCCGCGGTCGCCGCCACGGCTGTCCCGGCGCTCGAAGTTGCCGCGGTCGTCGCGACGGTCGTCACGGGCGGCGGGCTGCTCCGGCACGGAGACAGCGGCCTCGATCGCGGCCTCCGCCTCCGCGGCGGCCTCGGCCACCGCGGCCTCGGGGTCGTCGCCCCGCTCACGCGCGGCGCGGGCGACGAGGCGGTCGGCCTCCTCGCGCAGCTCACCGGCGCGGCGCTGGACGCGCTCCAACTGCTTGGTCAGGTCGGCGACCTCGCGCTCGGCCTGCTTGGCGGCGTTGTTCGCGGAGTCGGCCTGGACCTCGGTCAGCGAACGGGCGCCGGTGATCTCGGCGACCTCCGGGTCGAACGCGCCCGCGCCGCCCACGATGTGCCGCGAGGCGTCGACGCCCGCGTCCTCCATGAGGCGGAAGATCTGACGGCGCTGGTGCGGCAGCGCCAGCGAGACGACCACACCGGACTTTCCGGCACGCGCGGTACGGCCCGAGCGGTGCAGGTAGTCCTTGTGGTCGCCGGCCGGGTCCACGTTCAGCACCAGGTCGATGCCGTCGACGTGGATACCGCGGGCGGCGACGTCGGTCGCGACGAGCGCGTTGACGTAACCGTCCTTGAAGTCCGCGAGCACCCGGGTACGGGCACCCTGCGTCATGCCGCCGTGCAGCGCGTCCGCCTTGACGCCCGCCTCGACGAGCTGCTCGGCGATGCGGTCGGCGCCCAGCTGGGTACGGACGAAGATGATGGTGCGGCCCTTGCGGGCGGCGATGGCGGAGGTGACCGGCGCCTTGTCCTTCGGCTTCACGACGAGGACGTGGTGCGTCATGGTCGTGACGTTGCCCTGGGCGCTGTCGACCTCGTGGCTCACCGGGTTGTTCAGGTAGCGCTTGACCAGCGTGCCGATCTCGTTCTCCATCGTGGCGGAGAAGAGCATGCGCTGGCCGCCGACCGGAACCTGGTCGAGCAGCTCGGTGACCTCGGGCAGGAAGCCGAGGTCGGACATCTGGTCGGCCTCGTCGAGGACCGCGACCTGGACGTTCTCCAGGGAGCAGGCGCCCCGGTTGATGATGTCGCGCAGCCGGCCCGGGGTGGCGACGAGGATGTCGACACCGCGCTCCAGCGCGTAGATCTGGTTGCCCATCGACGTACCGCCGCAGACGACCTTCATCTTCAGGCCGAGCACGTCGCCGTACGGCTGCAGCGCGTCCGCGACCTGCATCGCGAGCTCACGGGTCGGGGTGAGGATGACCGCGCGGGGCTTCTTCTTCTCGGTGTGACCACCGGCCAGCGAGGCCAGGGTCGGCAGACCGAAGGAGAGGGTCTTGCCGGAGCCGGTACGGCCGCGGCCCAGGATGTCCTTGCCGGCCAGGGCGTCCGGGATGGTCGCCGCCTGGATCGGGAAGGGCTCGGTCACACCGTTCTGCGCGAGCTTGCGGACGATGCCCTCGGGCAGGCCCAGGTCGGCGAAGGTGACGGTCGGCTCGGCGTCCGCGTCGGCCAGGGGGGCGTCGGCCTCGACGGAGTCGGCGGACTCGGCGACGACGGCCTGCGCGGCCTCGACGAGCTCGTCGTTCTCGACGCTCTCGGGCATGACGGTGTGGTCAGGACTGGAAATTGACATGCGAAATGCGAAACCTTCCGGAGTCTCGGCACGCGCCCGTAACTCCGTGATTCGCAATTTCGACCGCCTCAATGCGGTCCAGCCACGGCAAGGGAGAGTACGCGCCACACGGCGCGCTTCTGTTTCGGCGCCGGGCAATGGGATCAAACGATCTACCACCATACGCACTCCCCCCACATCGCGCAAACCGCCCTCCCCCGGCCCCCGCCTACACCGGGCTGACCTGCGGCGACACATCGGGCGTCGGAAGCGGCCACGGCTCCCCCGACGCACTCATCGCGTCGGTGCGGAGCTGAGCCGCCGAAGAGGCCGACGGCTGCGGCGACGGCTCCGAGGGCTCCGGTTCGGGCTCCGGGGAGGCGGGCGGCTCGGGCGTGGCCGACGGCGAGGGCGACGGGGGCTCGGGCTGCTGCGGCGCTCCGGGCCCCGGCCGCGAGACCGAGGGCGCCGGCAGGCCGCCGCCCGCAGCCGGTCCCGGATCGCCCCGGTCCCCCGGCTCCGCGCCGGGCCGGACACCGCCGGGCGAACCCGAGGGACCGGCGGAGCCGCGCGGTTCCGGTGATTCGGCCGCCTCCCGTTCGGAGTGCGCCTCGGCACGGCCACCACCGGTGCGGGCGCGACCCGTGCCCGCCACGGTGCCGCCGTCCGGCCCGGCCACGCTTCCTTTCGGCTCGGACGTCGGCGACGGCGCCGGTTTCCTGTCGTCGTCGCCGACGCTCATGCAGCCTGTGGACGCGGCGACCGTCACGGCGACGACGGCCGCCCATCGGACGGGAGCGGAGAACTGGCGCACGGGAGGCACCTCCGGGGTACGAAGAGCGAGCGGACAGTACGGGGAGCGGGGGGCACCCTGCCCAACTCCCGCCGCCCCACCGGGGACACGCCCCGCACCCGGCCCGCACACCTCCCGCACGCCTTCTGCGCCCCACCCGTACGGCGCTCGCACGCTCATCCGTAGCCGAGCGCGTGCAGCCTCTCGTCATCGATGCCGAAGTGATGGGCGATCTCATGGACGACCGTGATCTCGGTCTCGACGACGACGTCCTCGCGCGACTCGCACATCCGCAGTGTCGGCCCGCGGTAGATGGTGATCCGGTCCGGCAGCACCCCCGCGTACCACTCACCGCGGTCGGTCAGCGGTGTGCCCTCGTACAGACCGAGCAGTTCCGGATCACCCGGATCCGGCTCGTCCTCGACGAATACCGCGACGTTGTCCATCAGCCGTGTCAGCTCCGGCGGAATCCGGTCCAGCGCCTCGGCGACCAGTTCTTCGAACTCTTCGCGCGTCATCTCCAGCACCCCGCCATTGTCCCGTACGGCCGCTCTACACGCCCCGGGCCGGACCGCGGCACGGATGTACGGGGCCGCAGGTGAGCCGGACGGGGGGCCGTCCGGCCGTCTCCCCGCCCCCTCCCACCGCCTCGCCGTAAACCGTTTTGGCGATAGCTGCTGCCATCCCATATGCTTCTCACGTCCCCGACGCGCTGGAAAGCGCGCAGGTGGGCCCTTAGCCCTCATCGTCTAGTGGCCCAGGACGCCGCCCTTTCAAGGCGGTAGCACGGGTTCGAATCCCGTTGGGGGCACGGTTTAACGTGTGCGAGACTTGTCTCGCACATCGCTTGGTCCTGTGGAGCAGTTTGGAGTGCTCGCCACCCTGTCAAGGTGGAGGCCGCGGGTTCAAATCCCGTCAGGACCGCTGCAGCCCTTGTGAGCTGCGTGGCTGGGTAGCTCAGTTGGTACGAGCGATCGCCTGAAAAGCGATAGGTCGCCGGTTCGATCCCGGCCCCAGCCACCACCCGAAGGCCCCGTCCACCGGACGGGGCCTTCGTCGTGTCAGGCCTCTTCCCGGTCCGCCGAGTTCGCACCCCGGCCGCGCCACGCCCGTACCGCCAGAGCCAGCAGCACCACCGCGACCACGGCCACCAGCGCCATGGCGTCCGGCACGTGCTCACCGATGCGCTGGGCCCACTGCTCGACGGCGAACGAATCGTCGACGTCCAGCAGCCCGGGGAGCGCGGTCGTCCCGTCGTACACGAGGAACAGCACGCCGAGGCCGACGAAGAACAGCCCCGACAACAGCGTCGTGGTGTGCAGCTCGAAGCGGCCGATCCGGAAGGTGCGACCGCGCAGCCAGGCCCGGCGGCCCAGGTCGAAGCGTTCCCAGAGCAGGGCGAGCAGGAAGAGCGGTACCGCCATGCCCAGGGCGTAGACGGCGAGCAGCACTCCGCCGTAGACCGGGCTGCCGCTGACCGCCGCGACGGTGAGGACGCTGCCCAGGATCGGCCCCGCGCAGAAACCGGCCAGTCCGTATACGGCGCCCAGCGCGTAGACCGACAGGGCGGTGGTCGGACGGATCCGACCGCTGAGGGCGGCGATCCGGCGCGAGGCGAAGCCCAGACCCACGATCTGTGCGATGCCGAGCACGATGATCAGCCACCCGGCCCCGAGCACGAGCGCGTCGCGGTGGCTGTAGAAGAGCCGTCCGGCGTACGAGCCCGCCGCGCCGAGCGGCACCAGGGTGGTGGCGAGACCCGCGTAGAAGATTCCGGTACGGGCCAGCAGCCGCGAGGTGGAGTCGATGGAGTAGGCGAAGAAGGCGGGCAGCAGCAGCGCACTGCACGGGCTGACCAGGGCGAGCAGCCCGCCGAGGAAGGCCGCGAAGTAGCCGATGTCGGCCGTCATTTCGCGCCGCCCTCGGCGCCGCGGCCGTTCTTTCCGCTCTTGGCGTTCTCGGTGTCGTGGGCCTTCTCGGCCGCCGCGTCGATGACCTGGGTGAAGGTCTCCATCGACTGGGCTCCGGCGATCGGGCGGCCGTTGATCAGGAACGACGGGGTGGAGGTCGCGCCGATGCCGTACCCCTGTTCCTGGTCCTTGCCCACCGCGTCGGAGGCGGCGGAGCTGTCCGCGTCGCGCGCGAACCGGTCCAGGTCCGCGACCCCGGCCTGCTGGGCGAGCGCCTTCAGCCGGTCCTTTCCGAACCCCTTCTCCTTGACCCCCTCGGCGTACGCGGCACGGTGGAACTGCCAGAAGCGGCCCTGCTGCCCGGCGGCCCAGGCGGCGCGGGCGGCTGCCTCGGACTCGGCGCCGAAGATCGGGAAGTTGCGCCATTCGATGCGCAGGGTGCCGTTCTCGACGTACTTCTTCACCAGGGCGGGTTCGGTGTCGCGGGCGAATTTGCCGCAGTAGCCGCACTTGAAGTCGGCGTACTCGATGAGGACGACGGGCGCGTCCACTCGTCCCTGCGCAAGCTTGTCACCGGCGTCGCGCCGGGCGAGCTTCGCCAGCTCCGGATAGACGCCGGCGTCCGGTTCCGAGGTGACATCGGCGACCGAGGAGGAAGAGGAGGAAGCCGGGTGGTCGGGGGCGGTGGCCCGGTAGGAGACGAAGCCGAGCGCCGCGGCGGCGAGGACGACTCCGGCACCGTAGATCAGCGGCTTCTTGGACGCCGGTGTACGTGAGGACTTGGGCTTGGGCATGCGGGACTCCGTGCTGGTGATGCGGGAGGGAAGAGGGACGGCCGGGGGGAACGGCCTTCTACACCCTCAGTACGGAGAGCTCGACGGGAGTGGGCGCGGCGGCAGCGGGGCCGCGCAGCCTTATCCGGGTGGGCGGGCCGACCGGTCCCTCCCCGGTGGCGGCGGGCAGGCCCCACTCGGCGAGTCCGGGCGCCAGGTCGTGCGCCGCGCGGGCCCGGCCGGGCAGGGCGGGCTCGCCGTCCTCGCGCTTCCTGCTCTTGCCGCACCCCGGCACCTGGTGCCCGTCCACGGCCGACACGACGGTCCTACCGGCGAACGTGGCGTCCGCGCCGGGATCCACCGAAGCGGCGTGCGGGCCGGGACGCGCCGAGGAGGCCGCCCTTCCGATGTCGGCCCCGGCAGCCGCGACCACCGGGGCAGAGGCACGTCCTTGGTCGCCCGGCGCAGCCTTCCCCGGCCCGCAGAACAGCCCCAGCGCGACCACGAGCACCGCCATCAGGCAGCACCACTGCGTACGGGACACGGCGACCGGCCTTTCCGGACTGGGGCATCGGGCAACGGGTGGTCAGCTGCCCGAAATGGTACGTGCTGTGATCCCGCGCCTCCGCGCAGTGCCGAGGTGGTGACCGGGGCCGCACGAAATACGTTCGCCGTTCTTCGGGCCCGGGTGAGATCCTGGGACCCGTATGTCTACTTCCTTCGCTGATCTCCAGAACCGGTTCGAACAGCTCTCGCTGCGCGATGCGCACCGGCTCGGCCGCCGTCTCGAAGGGGCGCGCCGCATCCGCAAGCCCGAGGCCCAGCAGTCCGTGCTGGACGAGATCGCCGCCGAGGCCGGAAAGGCAGCCGAACGGCTCGCGCTGCGTGCCGGGCGGCTGCCCGCCGTCTCCTACCCGGAACAGCTCCCGGTCAGTCAGAAGAAGGACGAGATCCTGGAGGCGATACGCGACCACCAGGTCGTGATCGTCGCCGGGGAGACCGGCTCCGGCAAGACCACGCAGATCCCGAAGATCTGCATGGAGCTGGGGCGCGGTGTCCGGGGCATGATCGGGCACACCCAGCCGCGCCGGATCGCGGCCCGTACGGTCGCCGAGCGCGTCGCCGACGAGCTGAAGTCCCCGCTGGGCGAGGCGGTCGGCTGGAAGGTCCGCTTCACCGACCAGGTGAACCCCGACGCGACGTTCGTCAAGCTGATGACGGACGGCATCCTGCTCGCCGAGATCCAGACGGACCGCGAGCTGCGCGCGTACGACACGATCATCATCGACGAGGCCCACGAGCGGTCGCTGAACATCGACTTCCTGCTCGGCTACCTGGCCAGGCTGCTGCCCAGGCGCCCGGATCTGAAAGTCGTCATCACGTCGGCGACGATCGACCCCGAGCGGTTCGCACGCCACTTCGGCGAGGCGCCGATCGTCGAGGTCAGCGGGCGTACGTACCCGGTGGAGGTGCGGTACCGCCCCCTCCTGGAGGAGGAGGGCGACGACGCCGACCGGGACCAGATCACCGCGATCTGCGACGCCGTCGACGAGCTCCAGTCGGAGGGGCCGGGCGATGTCCTGGTCTTCCTCTCCGGCGAGCGCGAGATCCGTGACACCGCGGACGCCCTGAACAAGAAGAACCTCCGCCACACCGAGGTGCTCCCGCTCTACGCCCGTCTCTCGCACGCCGAGCAGCACCGTGTCTTCCAGCGCCATACGGGGCGCAGGATCGTGCTGGCGACCAACGTCGCCGAGACCTCGCTGACCGTCCCCGGCATCAAGTACGTGATCGACCCGGGCAACGCCCGGATCTCCCGCTACAGCCACCGCACCAAGGTCCAGCGGCTGCCGATCGAGCGGATCTCACAGGCCAGCGCCAACCAGCGCAAGGGCCGCTGCGGCCGTACGTCGGACGGCATCTGCATCCGGCTGTACTCCGAGGACGACTTCCTGACCCGTCCGGAGTTCACCGATCCCGAGATCCTGCGCACGAACCTCGCCTCCGTCATCCTCCAGATGACCGCGGCCGGCCTCGGCGACATCGAGAAGTTCCCCTTCATCGACCCGCCGGACCATCGCAACATCCGCGACGGCATCCAGCTCCTCCAGGAGCTCGGCGCGCTCGATCTGGAGGAGAAGTCCCCCCAGGAAGGGAAGAAGGGGCAGCGGCTCACCCAGCTCGGCCGGAAGCTCTCCCAGCTGCCCGTCGACCCGCGTCTGGCCCGGATGGTCATCGAGGCCGAGCGCAACGGCTGTGTCCGCGAGGTCATGGTGATCGCCGCGGCACTCTCCATCCAGGACCCGCGCGAGCGGCCCTCGGACAAGCAGACGCAGGCCGATCAGCAGCACGCCCGCTTCAAGGACGAGACCTCCGACTTCCTGGCGTTCCTGAATCTGTGGCGGTACATCCGTGAGCAGCAGAAGGAGCGAGGCTCGTCCAGCTTCCGCCGGATGTGCAAGCAGGAGTACCTGAATTTCCTGCGCATCCGCGAATGGCAGGACATCTACGCGCAGCTGCGTACCGTCGCCAAGCAGATGGGCATCCACCTGAACGAGGAGCCCGCGCCCGAGCAGTCGGTGCACGTCTCGCTGCTGGCCGGGCTGCTCTCGCACATCGGTCTGAAGGACACCGAGAAGAACGAGTACCTGGGTGCCCGCAGCGCCAAGTTCGCGGTCTTCCCCGGATCGGCGCTCTTCAAGAAGCAGCCGCGGTTCGTGATGTCAGCGGAGCTGGTCGAGACGTCCCGGCTGTGGGCGCGGGTCAACGCCAAGGTCGAGCCGGAGTGGATCGAGCCGCTGGCCCAGCATCTGCTGAAGCGCACCTACAGCGAGCCGCACTGGGAGAAGGACCAGGCCGCGGTGATGGCCTATGAGCGGGTCACGCTGTACGGGGTACCGATCGTCGCCCAGCGCAAGATCAATTTCGGCCGTATCGACGCGGAGACGTCCCGGGACCTGTTCATCCGCAACGCCCTGGTCGAGGGCGACTGGCGGACGCACCACCAGTTCTTCCACGACAACCGCAAACTCCTCGGCGAAGTCGAGGAACTGGAGCACCGCGCCCGGCGCCGCGACATCCTCGTGGACGACGAGACGCTCTTCGACTTCTACGACCGGCGCATCCCCGAGCACGTCGTCTCCGGCGCCCACTTCGACTCCTGGTGGAAGCACAAGCGCCGGGACGAGCCGGACGCGCTGGACTTCGAGCGCTCGATGCTCATCAACGAGAAGGCCGGGGCCGTCACCAAGGACGACTACCCCGACTCCTGGCGGCAGGGGAAGCTCAAGTTCCGGGTGACGTACCAGTTCGAGCCCGGCGCGGACGCCGACGGTGTGACCGTCCACGTCCCGCTCCAGGTGCTCAACCAGGTCACCCCCGAGGGCTTCGACTGGCAGATCCCGGGGCTGCGCCAGGAAGTGGTCACCGAGCTGATCCGCTCGCTGCCCAAGCCGATCCGCCGGCACTACGTCCCCGCGCCGAACTACGCGGACAAGTTCCTCGACCGGGCCGTTCCACTGCAGGAGCCGCTGCCGGTCACGCTGGCGCGGGAGCTCCAGCGGATGGTCGGTGTCCCGGTCACGGCCGACGACTTCGACCTGACCCGGGTCCCCGACCACCTGAAGATCACTTTCCGGATCGTCGACGAGCGGCGCCGCAAGGTGGCCGAGGACAAGGACCTGGAGGCACTGAAGCTCCAGCTGCGTCCCAAGGCCCGTCAGGCCCTCTCCAAGGCCGCCGCGGCCACCGCGGGGCCCTCGGGCGAGTCCATCGAACGCTCGGGCCTCACGGACTGGACGATCGGGACGCTGAACCGGGTCTTCGAGACCCGCCGGGCCGGCCAGCCGGTCAAGGCGTACCCGGCCGTCGTCGACCAGGGCGCCACAGTCGCCGTCCGGCTCTTCGACACCGAGGCCGAGCAGCAGCAGGCGATGTGGCTCGGCACCCGGAAGCTGATCCTGCTGAACATCCCGGTGAACCCGGCGAAGTTCGCCTCGGACAACCTGACGAACCAGCAGAAGCTGGCCCTGTCCCGCAATCCGCACGGGTCCATCCAGGCGCTCTTCGAGGACTGCGCGACGGCGGCCGCCGACCGGCTGATCGGCGCGCACGGGGGCCCTGCCTGGGACGAGGAGTCGTTCCGCAAGCTGTTCGACAAGGTGCGCGCCGACCTCGTCGCACTGACCGAGCACACGGTCAAGCAGGTGCAGCAGGTGCTGGCCGCCTGGCAGGCCTGCGAGCGGCGCCTGAAGGCCACCAACAGCCTCGTCCTGGTCAACAACGTCACCGACGCACGGGACCAGCTCGCGGCCCTGGTGCCGCCGGGCTTCGTCACCTCGACCGGACTGCGCAGGCTGCCGGACCTGATGCGCTACCTGGTCGCAGTGGACCGCCGGCTCCAGCAGATGCCGACGGCCGTCCAGCGCGACACCACGCGCATGGAGAAGGTCCACGAGATGCAGGACGAGTACGCCTGGCTGCTCGAACAGATGCCACGGGGCAGGCCCGTTCCGCAGGAGGTCCTGGACATCCGCTGGATGATCGAGGAGCTCCGGGTCAGCTATTTCGCGCATGCCCTGGGGACGGCCTATCCCGTCTCCGACAAGCGGATCGTGAAGGCGATCGACGCGGCGGCACCGTGAGACGGGCGGGATCGGCACCGTGACGGAACCACCACCTTGAGTGAGGTCGACCGGACCCTCTGACCTGCTGTACAGTCTGTCTTCGCAGCCAGCCGCAAGGCAGCAGCGAAAACCTGGTCCTGTGGAGCAGTTTGGAGTGCTCGCCACCCTGTCAAGGTGGAGGCCGCGGGTTCAAATCCCGTCAGGACCGCAGTAACGAAAGCCCGGATCCCCTGGATCCGGGCTTTCGCGCGTCTTGACTCCGGCAACCGCCGACGAGTAGTCAGACAGCAGGAGCCGCTCCTGTTCCTCGGCACGGGGCGACGGTCCGCCGGGAGGTGGCACGCATGACGACGGTCCACCGGGAGGTGGCGCGCACGGCGGCACCCGTCGGACGCGGGACCGACGCGCTCCCGCACGTCCGCCCGACCGCCGCATCCGGCTTCCGCCGACCCACTCGCCACCCACCCCTCGGCCACCGGCCCCCAGAGGCCGCCATCGAGCCCGTGACGGCCTCCGGGACCGCCCCGCCGCCCGAACCGCCGACCGTGCCCACGGGGCGCCGGAAGGGCCTTGTGGGAGCCGGGACGAAAGTCCCCCGCCCGGGTGACCAATGGCGAGCCGCCCCGCTCCACGAAGGTGGCAGGCTCGTATCTGGCAAGACTCATGCGATGTGACGGGAGTCACTGCACGAGTTTTGAGAAGGGGTGACTTTACACCCTTCCTACAACTGGCGAATTTAATATGTGCAATTGCACCACCCGGACGGGAGCCGCACGGGACCTTCCGAACCGTCACGGCCCGGCTTCCCCGGGACGGTCGGGAACAGTCCCGCACAGACCCGCGCAAGCCCGCACGCCACTGCGCCCGCAGCCAACCGGACGCCCGGTTTCCCGAGGCATCGGAGCCGTCGCGGGCGGCACGCACGGGAAGCCCCCCCAGGGCGCGAGCGCACAAAAAAGATCGCGCTGGACCCGGCGGAGTCCAGCGCGATCGAATGACGTGCCCGTATGACACAGGTATGGCGCCCGTTGGGGCGGACGCCCGTCATGTGGAGCTATGGGTGGGCCTGTACGGGTAGGGGGACCCGGAAGCCCTGTTGTGGCGCGGCGACAGGGGTGTGTCAGGCCTCGCTGCGCTGCTGCGGAATACCCGCAAGCAGTGCGCGGACCTCTGCCTCGCGGTACCGGCGGTGTCCACCGAGCGTGCGGATGGACGTGAGCTTGCCGGCCTTGGCCCAGCGGGTAACCGTCTTCGGGTCCACGCGGAACATCGTGGCGACCTCAGCCGGGGTCAGCAGCGGCTCGGCATCAGGGGTGCGAGCGGTCATGAGCGGCCTCCTCGGGAGAACCGAACCATCTCGGTTCTTTCCTCTAAATTCTGCACCTTGACCCACGTTGCCCGAAATGGCGGACGCGGGCCGAGTCGGTTATAGGACGAACGGCTTGTCCTCGGCACTACAACTACACCATCCGTCCAGCCACGTCGGCCAAACCGATGGAATTGCCCTCCCAGGTGTTCATCAGCGACGGAAGCCGATGGACCATGCCATAGCGGACAGTCACACCACCGTGACGATCAGTCACAGAGCGATCAGGAGTCACCAGACCCCCCATAGCGTGCAATGCTGAGCAATCCGCCCCTAGTTGGACGGATGGAGCCCTCCCCGGACTCCTTGTCCTATTTTGGCACGAGGAGTAGGGAAGGACGCAAGGGCCCAGTTAGTGCTATCCATCACGCTTGAGGCAAAGGCCCGGTTCGGGACGTAGGTCCTAAGACCACTGCGGTACGCTTCCGCCTCTTCATCCTCACGCGTCACACAGGACACCAGAGTGGACGTGAACGGAAGCCCCTCAGTTGGCGAACTGACGGTCCCTCACCGCACGCCAGCGCTCCGCCAGCCGTCCGTACGCCTCACTCGCCCCTTCGGTGTCGCCGGCCCGCAGCGCCGCGACGCCCTCGGCCACATCGGCGGCCGAGCGGTCCCCGGCGAGCTGCTCCGCCGAGAGCGCGTGCACCAGCCCCGCGTAGTCCAGCTCGACCAGTGCCCGCGGGTGGAACTCCTCCAGCCAACGTCCCACGTCCACGAGCCCCTCGGTCAGCGGTCCCTCGCCCACGGTCTCGCGCAGCGTCTTCAGCGTCCGGGCCAGCCGGCGCCGGGCCTCGACCATCGGCGTCCGGTAGCGCAGCACGGGCGGCTCACCGCCCTCGCCCGCCTTCGTGTACTCCCTCTCCTCGTCCGAGAAGAGCACGAACCACCGCACCGGAACCTGCCACACCGAGCTGAGGATCCAGGGCCTGGCGTCCGGATTGCGCTCCGCCCACCGCTCGTGGTCCGCGACCGCCTGCCCCCGCACCACCGGCGGCAGCACCGCGTCGAGCACCGACTCGGGGAACATCTCCGTCAGCTCGGCCAGCGCCAGCCAGCCGCGCAGCCTGGTCCGCCACGGGCAGACGCACACCACGCCGTCCACCTCGGCGACGAACGCGTCCGCGCTCTCGTGCACCGGCACGCCGACCGGCGGTGTGGCCACCAAGGCGGCCAGCGAACGACGCAGTTCGTCCTGGGCCGTGGGGATGCGGGAACGGCCCGCGTAGCGGGCCCAGTGGGTGCGTTCGGGCTCCGGGAAGGCTGCCAGCGGCTCGTACACCCGGAGGTAGGACGCGTAAGGAACGAGCACTGAAGACACCACCGACATGCAGCAAATCGTGTCATGCCCGTACTCCGCCGGGGGGTGATCCTCGGCACTGCAACAGATCTACCTCCGCGTAGGACTTACGCTCTTGCCCTAGTCGGACCGGCCGTGCCGGCCGGTCCACGGCCCTCCCCACCTTCAGGAGGGTCTCCCGCCGCTTCGTACTTGGGAGTCACCACAGTGACCGATGTGACCGGCGCGCCTGGCGATGTACTGCACACCCTGTTCCGCTCGGATCAGGGGGGCCACGAGCAAGTCGTGCTCTGCCAGGACCGTGCCAGCGGCCTCAAGGCCGTCATCGCCATCCACTCCACCGCCCTGGGCCCGGCCCTCGGCGGCACCCGCTTCTATCCGTACGCCTCCGAGGAGGAGGCCGTCGCGGACGCGCTGAACCTGTCGCGCGGTATGTCGTACAAGAACGCCATGGCCGGTCTCGACCACGGCGGCGGCAAGGCCGTGATCATCGGGGACTCCGCGCAGATCGAGGGCCCCCAGCGGACAGCGCTGCTCCTGGCGTACGGCCGGTTCGTGGCCTCGCTCGGCGGCCGCTACGTGACGGCGTGCGACGTCGGCACCTATGTCGCCGACATGGACGTGGTCGCCCGAGAGTGCCGCTGGACCACCGGCCGTTCACCCGAGAACGGCGGCGCCGGCGACTCCTCGGTCCTCACCGCGTTCGGCGTCTTCCAGGGCATGCGGGCCTCCGCCCAGCACCTCTGGGGCGACCCGACGCTACGTGGCCGAAAAGTGGCGGTCGCCGGCGTCGGCAAGGTGGGTCATCACCTGGTCGAGCACCTGCTCTCGGACGGCGCGGAGGTCGTGATCACGGATGTGCGCGAGGAATCCGTTCGCCGCATCACCGAGAAGCACCCCCAGATCGCCGTCGCCGCGGACACCGGTTCGCTGATCCGCACCGAGGGTCTCGACATCTACGCCCCGTGCGC
This sequence comes from Streptomyces sp. NPDC014727, assembly GCF_043083485.1. NCBI lineage: Bacteria > Bacillati > Actinomycetota > Actinomycetes > Kitasatosporales > Streptomycetaceae > Streptomyces > Streptomyces sp. NPDC014727. Next base: position 49,575 of record NZ_JBIBYR010000034.1, read on the forward strand.
GCTCGGCGGCGCGCTGAACGACGACACCGTTCCGGCGCTCACCGCCAAGGTGGTGTGCGGCGCGGCCAACAACCAGCTCGCGCACCCCGGCGTCGAGAAGGACCTCGCGGACCGGTCGATCCTCTACGCACCCGACTACGTGGTGAACGCGGGCGGTGTCATCCAGGTCGCAGACGAGCTGCACGGGTTCGACTTCGACCGGTGCAAGGCGAAGGCCTCGAAGATCTTCGACACCACGCTGACCATATTCGCACGTGCGAAGGACGACGGCATTCCGCCGGCCGCGGCGGCCGACCGGATCGCCGAGCAGCGGATGGCCGAAGCCCGCCGCGGCTGACGGTCGCGGGGCGTCACGGGACGCCTTCACCGCGCATGGCACCGACCCGCCGACCGGCGAGACAAGACTCACTCCGGTCGGCGGGTCGCATGCCAAGAAGAGGTTAAAATCGCAGTTGACCAGCGAGGACGGGGCGTCTCGCCGGTCCTCTTCCGGGGCGTGTGACGCGGGCGGCGTACCGTATGGCCGCGGAAGCAGGTACCGTTAAAGCCCTACGGGCACGGTCTCTCTGCCGAGAGTCCGTCCTGAAACATGAACGCGTGTCAAGACTCTGGGGCCGTCGAGCCCCGTCACCGAGGGGGTCGAGCCATGGGGCGCGGCCGGGCAAAGGCCAAGCAGACAAAGGTCGCCCGCCAGCTGAAGTACAGCAGCGGCGGGACTGACCTGTCGCGTCTGGCCAATGAGCTGGGCGCATCGCCTTCGAGTCAGCCACCGAACGCAGAGCCGTTCGAGGACGACGACGAGGAAGATGACCCGTACGCACAGTACGCGGATCTGTACAACGACGATGAGGACGAGGACGAGGACGGCAAGTCCGGTCCGTCGTCACAGCGCCGCGGCGCTTGACCTCGCGCTGACACATCAACCCGGTCCGGGCCTGTCCCGGACCGGGTTCTGTGCTACCCCGATTCGGTCCGTTCGCCGTGCGGACCCCGTCGTCCTCAACAGCGTCCTCGACTGCCGGGCGGACCGAATTCCGTCGCGCACCGGGCGACGGGCCCCGGCCCGACCGGCGATCGAGGGCGAAGCGGCCACCGGGCGTCCCCGGTGCACCCGCCTCCGTGCCTATCGCGCGTACCCGCCGACGAGTTCCGCACCCGAGGTGTGCTCACCGCGTTCCGTGATCTCGCCCGCGACCCAGGACTCGACCCCACGGTCGGCCAGCGTCGTCAGGGCGGCGTCCACGGACTCGGCCGGGACGATCGCGATCATGCCGACGCCCATGTTCAGCGTCTTCTCCAGCTCCAGCTGCTCGACCTGACCGGCCTTGCCGACCAGGTCGAAGACCGCGCCGGGCGTCCAGGTGGAACGGTCGACCCTGGCGTGCAGCGCGTCCGGGACGACCCGGGCCAGGTTGTTGGCGAGGCCGCCTCCGGTGACATGGCTGAAGCCGTGCACCTCGGTCGTACGGGTGAGAGCCAGGCAGTCCAGCGAGTAGATCCTGGTGGGCTCCAGGAGTTCCTCGCCGAGCGTCCGGCCGAACTCCTCGACCTGGCGGTCCAGCTCCCAGCCGGCACGGTCGAAGACCACGTGCCGGACCAGCGAGTACCCGTTGGAGTGAAGACCGGAGGACGCCATGGCGATCACCGCGTCACCCTTACGGATACGCTCCGGGCCGAGCAGGTGGTCGGCCTCGACCACGCCCGTACCGGCGCCCGCGACATCGAAGTCGTCCGGACCGAGGAGGCCCGGATGCTCGGCGGTCTCGCCGCCGACCAGGGCGCAGCCCGCGAGGACGCAGCCCTCGGCGATGCCCTTGACGATGGCCGCGACACGCTCGGGGTGCACCTTGCCGACGCAGATGTAGTCGGTCATGAAGAGCGGCTCGGCGCCACAGACGACCAGGTCGTCGACGACCATGCCGACGAGGTCGTGGCCGATGGTGTCGTAGACGCCCATCTTGCGGGCGAGGTCGACCTTCGTTCCGACACCGTCGGTGGCGGAGGCGAGCAGCGGACGCTCGTAACGCTTGAGGGCCGAGGCGTCGAAGAGGCCGGCGAAACCGCCGAGGCCACCGAGGCCCGCGACCTCGGGGCGCTGCGTCTTCTTCACCCACTCCTTCATCAGCTCGACGGCGCGGTCGCCGGCCTCGATGTCGACGCCCGCTGCCGCGTAGGAAGCACCTGTTGTCTCAGACATTGCCTGGGATCTTTCGTGTGGAAATACGGGGCTGGTGGCCAGAGGGATACGGCGGGACCGTCACGGACGACGCAGCGCGTCGGACGCGGCGGTCGCCGCGGGGCCTGCCGCCAGCTCGGTCTCCAGCAGCTGCTTGCCGAGCAGCTCCGGATCCGGCAGCTCCATCGGGTACTCGCCGTCGAAGCAGGCGCGGCACAGGTTCGGCTTGGCGATCGTCGTCGCCTCGACCATCGCGTCGAGCGAGATGTACGCGAGCGAGTCGGCGCCCATCGATGTGCAGATCTCGTCGACCGTCATGCCGTTGGCGATCAGCTCGGCGCGGGTCGCGAAGTCGATACCGAAGAAACAGGGCCACTTCACCGGCGGGGACGAGATCCGGATGTGGATCTCGGCGGCGCCTGCCTCACGGAGCATCCGGACCAGTGCGCGCTGGGTGTTGCCGCGGACGATCGAGTCGTCGACGACCACCAGGCGCTTGCCCTTGATGACTTCCTTGAGCGGATTCAGCTTGAGGCGGATACCCAGCTGGCGAATGGTCTGGGACGGCTGGATGAAGGTCCGGCCGACGTAGGCGTTCTTCACCAGTCCGGCGCCGAACGGAATGCCGCTGGCCTCCGCGTAACCGATGGCGGCGGGGGTGCCGGATTCCGGGGTCGCTATGACCAGATCGGCCTCGACGGGGGCCTCGGCGGCCAGCTTGCGTCCCATCTCCACCCGGGAGAGGTAGACGTTGCGCCCGGCGATGTCGGTGTCGGGCCGGGCCAGGTACACGTACTCGAAGACACAACCCTTGGGCTTCGCTTCCGCGAAGCGCGAGGTGCGCAGGCCGTTCTCGTCGATGGCGACGAGTTCGCCCGGCTCGATCTCTCGGACGAAGCTGGCACCGCAGATGTCCAGGGCGGCGGACTCGGAGGCCACCACCCAGCCGCGCTCGAGACGGCCGAGAACCAGCGGGCGGATGCCCTGCGGGTCACGGGCGGCGTAGAGGGTGTGCTCGTCCATGAAGACGAGGGAGAAGGCGCCCTTCACATCGGGGAGCACCTTCGCGGCGGCCTCCTCGATGGTGAGCGGCTTGCCGTCCTCATCGGTCTGGCCGGCGAGCAGCGCGGTCACCAGATCGGTGTCGTTCGTCGCGGCGACCTGGGTGGCGCGGCCGTCCTTGCGGGGAAGGTCGGCGACCATCTCGGCGAGCTGGGCCGTATTGACCAGGTTGCCGTTGTGACCCAGGGCGATCGAGCCGTGCGCGGTCGCACGGAACGTCGGCTGCGCGTTCTCCCACACCGAGGCACCGGTGGTCGAGTAGCGGGCATGACCGACCGCGATATGGCCCTGGAGAGATCCCAGAGACGTTTCGTCGAAGACCTGCGAGACCAGTCCCATGTCCTTGAAGACCAGGATCTGGGACCCGTTGCTCACTGCGATACCCGCGGACTCCTGTCCACGGTGCTGCAGGGCATACAGTCCGAAATAGGTGAGCTTGGCGACCTCTTCACCCGGAGCCCAGACACCGAAGACGCCGCAAGCGTCCTGGGGGCCTTTCTCTCCGGGGAGCAGGTCGTGGTTGAGTCGTCCATCACCACGGGGCACGCCACCGAGTGTAGGCGAGATCGACCACTGGTCCGAATTCGGGACACCGGGCCGGAGCACCGGGGAAGCGCTCCCAGAGGCTGTTCAAAGGCCGGACCGGATGGTCACGCGGAGTGATCATTTCCGGGATGCGGCGAGGATCGGGACGGGGTACGGGACGCCTTCGGGGCGGCGGTCGCCCGGACCAGCGGCCGGTCGAGGGCTGAATCCGGCCACTCGGGGCGCGTAGGCCCGAATGGCCGGATGGTGGCACTCGGTGAACCGGCCGACGTTCCGGCGCGGAGTCCGGCCGAACGCCCGTTTCGTGGTGAGCCTCACATCGACGAGCCCGGTATGCGGCATCTCGGGGGCGCGGACGGGGCGGTGGAGCGTCCGGGGACGTGGTGCGGGAGCCCCCGGAGTCGCGGGGCTGTTCGCGACCGAGTCCGCAGTCGAGACCGTCGCTGACAGGCACATGCCCGAGTCAGCCCGTCGTCCCCCCGGTGCGGGTCTTCTCCGCGGCCGACGCGCCGAGTCCCTCGCCGTTCTCCGCGGTGAGGGACAGGCCGCGGTGGTCGATCCTGTACGTCGCCTTCCCGTCCAGGATCGCGAGCACGGCCCGCTCCAGCTTCATCCGGGGGTCCGGGCACATCATCTTGGTGCTGCCGACGCTGGCGAACGTGATGGTGGAGCCGGAGACCGTCGCCCGGCCGCGGAAGCCGTTGCAGCCGAAACTGCCGTGCACGGAACCGTCCTTGCCGAAGACGATCCGTGCCTTGCCCTCCGTGCCCGCGGGCAGGGAGGAGGCGACGGAGCCGGAGACCAGTGAGGTGACCGTCCAGGTGGTGCCGGTGGCGGGCAGTTCGGTCCGCACGGCGCCGCCGGAACCGGCTCCGGACCGTGGATCGTCCCCCGTCTCCGTACCGCAGGAGGTGAGAACGAGAAGGGACCCCAGGACAGCGAGGGCCATACGTTGTCTCCGCATGGCCCTGGGACGGCCCCGGACCCCGTCCGGTTCCCCCTCACCCCATCAGCGGGAGCAGGGCGGCGAGGTCGGCCCGCTCCCCGCTGGCACTGACCTTCGCCGCGTCGAGCGCCTGCGCCCACTCCGTACGCCCGGTGGCGAGCCGGATCCAGGTGAGCGGATCGGTCTCGACGACATTGGGCGGTGTGCCGCGGGTGTGTTTGGGGCCCTGGACGCACTGGACGACGGCGAACGGCGGGACCCGCACCTCGACCGAACCGCCCGGCGCCCTCTCCGCGAGGGCGTCGGCGAGCAGCCGGGTGCAGGCGGCGAGGGCCTGCCGGTCGTACGGGACGGCCAGGCCGGCCGCCTCGTTCAGGTCGTCTGTGTGCACGACGAGTTCGACGGTACGGGTGACCAGGAAGTCGGCCAGCCGCATCGCACCGAGCCGGGTCGGCAGCAGCCGCTCCCCGGGATCGCCGGGTACCAGCGCCTCGAACCGGCCGGCGACCTCCCCGTACAGCGCGTCCAGGTCCGGATGGTCCGCGGCCGCGGCCGTGGTGTCCTCGGCGATGCGGGCAGCCCGGTCAGCGGTCGAGAACGGCCATTCGAGGAGCGTCAGGTCGGGCTTGGGCGACGCCGGTTCGGGCAGCTCAAGATCATGGGTGACGCGCGAGAGCGCCAGGGTCAGATGGACGGCCAGTTCGCGCACGGTCCAGTCCCCGAGCCGGGTCGGCAGCGCGAGCTGTTCGGGCGTCAGGGCGCGGACGGCTTCCCGGACATGGGCGAACTGGGCCAGGACGGCGGCGCGGGTCCTGACCGGGTCGTAGCGGCGGGCTCGTTTCTGGGACGGCGGCATGGTCCAGGAGCCTAACGACCTCGCCCGCGACGGGCAGTGGGCTGTCGGAGCGGCGGCCTCAGGACCGGGTCGCGAAGTCGCCCAGTCCCTTGTCGAGCAGGTCGAAGCCGCGCTCGGCGAGCGCGACGGCGTCCGGCGCGACCGCGTCCGCCGACTCCCCCGCCAGCAGCCGCAACTGGTTCGCTGTGATGAGGGCGTTGCGGGTGCCGATCAGCTGGGCGGCCGCGATCCGGGCGAGGGAGGGCTCCTCCCCCTCCTCGGCCAGGGTTTCGGCGAGCAGGGCGTAGGACCGCATGGAGAACGCGTGCGCCCGGATCAGCAGCGCCGGTGTCTCCTGGATCAGCCGGCGCACCCCGAGCACCACGGGTGAGTCGCTCATCCCGACCGAGGGGTCACGGGCCTCGACGGCGGCCAGGAACTGACGCCGGACGGCGGCCAGGGCGGACTCCCCGGGGGCCCGTTCCCGCACCACCCGCGCGACATCGCCGATGTGCTCCTCCATGGGAGCGAGGACCAAGTCCTCCTTGCCGGCGAAGTAGTTGAAGACCGTCATCTTCGAGACGTCGGCCGCCTCGGCGATCTCGGCGACCGAGACCTTGTCGAAGCCACGTGCGGCGAAGAGCTCGGTGGCCACCGCCAGCAGACGGCGCCGCGTCTGGAGCTTCTTGCGCTCGCGCAGGCTCATCCTCTCAGTCATGGCATCACTGTACCAGGATAAAGATTAATCCTGGAATAAATTTTGACCGAGTATATTTTCATGGTGGTGTGGTGAACTGCCGCGGCGACACCGTGCCCGGCGGCTCGGTAACGGCCGCCCCCACCTCCGGTGGCCCGGCCTGCGTTCTGCTCGCATCGCCGGAATCGAATGCCCGCCATCCGCCGGAACACCGCCGCCCGGTGGGCCGGGCGCGATTCCACGGCCGCTCGCGTCCGCGCCTCGATCGGGACGTCAGTCGGAATTACGCATACCGCCCGCTGGAATTCCCGAAACGCCGAGTCCGCGAGCCGACGCGAACCGGATTCACGGCCGGAACGAACCGTATCCACCGCTCGGACGAACCGAGTTCGCGGCCCGGACGAACCGTATCCACTTCCTGGGCGATACGACGACACGGGAACGGCCCCGCCCGGAATCCGAGACCCGGGCGGGGCCGTCCTCCACAGCGACAGTCGCGTCAGGCGAGCAGACCCGGGATGGTCTCCTCGTGCGCCGTGCGCAGCTCGCTCAGCGGGATGCCGAACTCGCCCTGGACCTCGACCTCCTCGCCGTCCACGACACCGATCCGGGTGGCGGGCAGGCCCCGCGCCCCGCACATGTCGTTGAAGCGGAGCTCCTCGCTGCGCGGAACGGAGACGACCGCGCGCCCCGCCGACTCGGAGAAGAGGAAGGTGAACGCGTCCAGCCCGTCCGGCACGACCAGCCGGGCACCCTTCCCGCCGCGCAGGCAGGATTCGGTGACCGCCTGGATCAGACCGCCGTCGGAGAGGTCGTGCGCCGCGTCGATCATGCCGTCGCGGGAGGCCGAGATCAGGATCTCGCCCAGCAGCTTCTCCCGGCCCAGGTCCACCTTGGGCGGCATGCCGCCGAGGTGGTTGTGGACGACCTCGGACCAGGCCGAACCGCCGAACTCCTCATGCGTGTCGCCCAGCAGGTAGAGGAGCTGGCCCTCTTCCGCGAAGGCGACCGGCGTACGCCGGGTGACATCGTCGATCACGCCGAGCACGGCCACGACCGGCGTCGGGTGGATCGCCGTCTCACCGGTCTGGTTGTACAGCGACACGTTGCCGCCGGTGACCGGGGTGCCCAGCTCCAGGCAGCCGTCCGCGAGACCACGGGTGGCCTCGGCGAACTGCCACATGACGTCCGGGTCCTCGGGCGAACCGAAGTTCAGGCAGTCCGAGATGGCCAGCGGCTTGGCGCCGGAGGCGGCGACATTGCGATACGACTCCGCCAGTGCGAGCTGAGCACCGGTGTACGGGTCGAGCTTGGCGTACCGGCCGTTGCCGTCGGTCGCCATGGCCACGCCCAGGTTCGACTCCTCGTCGATCCTGACCATGCCGGCGTCCTCGGGCATCGCGAGCACGGTGTTGCCCTGCACGAACCGGTCGTACTGGTCAGTGATCCAGGACTTCGACGCCTGGTTCGGCGACGCGACCAGCTTGAGGACCTGCTCGCGCAGCTCGGCGCCGTTCGCCGGGCGGGCCAGCTTGCCCGCGTCGTCGGCCTGCAGCGCGTCCTGCCAGGACGGGCGGGCGAACGGGCGGTGGTAGGTCGGGCCCTCGTGGGCGACGGACCGCGGCGGTACGTCCACGATCTGCTCGCCGTGCCAGAAGATCTCCAGCTGCGAGCCCTCGGTCACCTCACCGATGACGGTGGCGATGACGTCCCACTTCTCGCAGATCTCCAAGAAGCGGTCCACGTGCTGCGGCTCGACGATCGCGCACATGCGCTCCTGCGACTCGCTCATGAGGATTTCCTCGGGCGAGAGGGAGGAGTCGCGCAGCGGCACGGTGTCCAGCTCGACGCGCATGCCGCCGGATCCGGCGGAGGCCAGCTCGCTCGTGGCGCAGGACAGGCCCGCACCGCCGAGGTCCTGGATGCCCGCGACCAGCTTCTCCTTGAAGATCTCCAAGGTGCACTCGATGAGGAGCTTCTCCTGGAACGGGTCCCCGACCTGGACGGCGGGACGCTTCGCCGGACCGGTCGACTCGAAGGTCTCCGAGGCCAGCACCGAGACACCGCCGATGCCGTCGCCGCCGGTGCGGGCGCCGTACAGGATCACCTTGTTGCCGGGGCCGGAGGCCTTGGCGAGGTGGATGTCCTCGTGCTTCATCACGCCGATGCAGCCGGCGTTGACCAGCGGGTTGCCCTGGTAGCAGGCGTCGAAGACGACTTCGCCGCCGATGTTCGGCAGCCCCAGGCAGTTCCCGTAGCCGCCGATGCCCGCGACGACGCCCGGCAGGACGCGCTTGGTGTCGGGGTGGTCGGCCGCGCCGAAGCGCAGCGGGTCCACGACCGCGACCGGACGGGCACCCATGGCGAGGATGTCGCGGACGATGCCGCCGACGCCGGTCGCCGCGCCCTGGTAGGGCTCGATGTACGAGGGGTGGTTGTGCGACTCGACCTTGAAGGTGACCGCGTACCCCTGACCGACGTCGACCACACCGGCGTTCTCGCCGATGCCGACGAGCATCGCGTCGTTGGCGGGGACCTTCTCCCCGAACTGCTTGAGGTGGACCTTGCTGCTCTTGTACGAGCAGTGCTCGGACCACATCACGGAGTACATGGCGAGCTCGGCGCCGGTGGGACGGCGGCCCAGGATCTCGCGGATCCGGGCGTACTCGTCCTCCTTGAGGCCGAGCTCCTTCCAGGGCTGCTCGACGTCCGGGGTCTCGGCCGCGTGCTTGACCGTATCCAGGCTCATGCGTTGACCAGCTTCTTGATGATCGAGGTGAAGAAACCGAGGCCGTCGGTGCGACCGGTACCGATCAGCGGCTCGACGGCGTGCTCCGGGTGCGGCATCAGGCCGACGACATTGCCCGCGGCGTTGGTGATGCCGGCGATGTCGCGCAGCGAGCCGTTGGGGTTCCTGTCCAGGTAACGGAAGGCGACCCGGCCCTCCGCCTCCAGCTCGTCGAGCACGCGCTCGTCGGCGACGTAACGCCCGTCCATGTTCTTGAGCGGTACGGAGATCTCCTGGCCCGCGGAGTAGTCCGAGGTCCAGGCGGTGTCCGCGTTCTCGACGCGCAGCTTCTGATCGCGGCAGATGAAGTGCAGGTGGTTGTTGCGCAGCATCGCGCCGGGCAGCAGATGCGCCTCGGTCAGGATCTGGAAGCCGTTGCAGATGCCGAGGACCGGCATCCCCGCCCGCGCGTTCTCGATGATCGTCTCCATGACCGGCGAGAAGCGGGAGATGGCTCCGGCCCGCAGATAGTCGCCGTAGGAGAAGCCGCCCGCCAGGATGACCGCGTCGACCTGGTGCAGGTCCTTGTCGCGGTGCCACAGCGATACGGGTTCGGCACCCGCGACCCGCACGGCCCGCAGGCTGTCCTTGTCGTCGAGCGTGCCGGGAAAGGTGACGACTCCGATACGAGAAGTCACTTCGACTCCTCGGCCTTCTCCACCCTCACGGTGAAGTCCTCGATGACGGTGTTGGCGAGGAAAGTCTCGGCCATCTCGTGAATGCGACCGAGGGCGGTGTCGTCGACCGGCCCCTCGACCTCCAGCTCGAAACGCTTTCCCTGACGTACGTCCGCGATTCCCTCGAAGCCGAGACGGGGCAGTGCGCGCTGCACCGCCTGTCCCTGCGGGTCGAGGATCTCGGGCTTGAGCATGACGTCGACTACGACGCGTGCCACTGGCACTCCCGGTGGTGGTGTGGTGCGGCTGTTTCTCCGGGGGGCTCCCCAGACCCCCGCAGGTTCCCTCAGCCTACCTGGCCAGAAATTCTACGCGGGTAGATATCGAACCCCCTTGATCACGCCCGGATATCGGCCGCGACAACACACAGGGAAAGTCCTGCAAAAAAAATCCTCACCGGCAACACACAAGAAGGCTGACACGCGGAGGTAATTGGGCGGGCTTCACAATGCGGCACCCACCGCTGTACAAATGATTACCGGGGAATGCAGCATTGCCCCTAAACGGTCGACAACGGTCGGCCCGCATCCGCCTAACAGCCGGAAGGCCGGCATCAGCGCATGTCAGACGCGCCGACGCCGTAGGAAAGGACCGATATCCGTGGCTCAGCGCGTAGTGGTCACGCTCTTCGACGACATCGACGGGGGAGCAGCGGCGGAAACGGTCACCTTCGCCCTGGACGGGAAGTCGTACGAGATCGACCTCAATCCGTCCAATGCAAAGAAACTGCGCAAGGCCCTGGCGCCGTACGTGGCGGCCGGCCGAAAGCAGACAAATACCGGCAAGCGCGGCAAGGCTCCGGTGCCGTACCGGCACACCTCGCTGGCACCCGACCCGGCGGCCGTGCGCGCCTGGGCCCGCTCCCACCGGATGGAGGTGCCCGCCCGCGGCCGGATCCCCAAGAAGGTCTACGAGGCGTTCCGCGAAGCCAGTTGAGATTCCGGTCCGCCCCAGGACCCCCGGAGGTCCTCACCCGGACGCGCCGCGAACGCTCCGGCGACACCCCGCGGCCACCGACTTGCGCTCCACCCCCGCTGGTCGGCTAAAGTCTGGAGCACGCCGAGGGGCAAGGCCGCAAAGCCGAACCTCACGCAGCGTGCGGGTGTAGTTCAGTAGTAGAACATCCCCCTTCCAGGGGGAAGGCGCAGTGTGCAATTCCTGTCACCCGCTCTGCATCGCTCTTACCGTCCACTCCAATGGATCGGGTAGAGTAGTGCTCGCACCGCCCGATGGAGCTCCTCACGAGGAGTACAATGAGCGGCAGCAATGCGGACGTGGCTCAGTTGGTAGAGCATCACCTTGCCAAGGTGAGGGTCGCGAGTTCGAATCTCGTCGTCCGCTCTTGATCGAACGCAAGGCCCTGGTCGATATCGACCAGGGCTTTCGTCGTATTCCCCTCCGTTTCCGCCCGGGGCTCCTTGGTCCATGACGTTTGTCATGAGCAGTGGTGACAGCTCGCACTGCTCGCGGCGCCGATCCGGCGGAAATCTGTAGGCATGACCAGCGACGACATTCCCAAGGACCACGTGAACAGCGCTGTGCCATGCGCCACAGCCGCCTCCGCGTCCGGCTCCGTCGCCGACCCGGTGATCGAGGCGAGCGGCGTGCGGCGCCGCTATGACGGGGGCTTCGAGGCGGTGACCGGCGTCTCCTTCACGGTGGCGCGCGGTGAGCTCTTCGCCCTGCTCGGCACGAACGGTGCCGGCAAGACCTCCACCGTCGAGCTGCTGGAGGGCCTGGCCCGGCCCGACGGCGGGTCCGTGCGGGTACTCGGCCACGACCCGTATCGCGAACGCGCCGCCGTCCGGCCGCGGATCGGGGTGATGCTCCAGGAGGGCGGCTTTCCGTCCGAGCTGACGGTCGCCGAGACCGTACGGATGTGGGCGGGCTGCACCAGCGGCGCCCGGCCGACGGGGGAGGTGCTGGACCTGGTCGGGCTCGCTCATCGTTCGCGGGTGCGCGTCAAGCAGCTCTCCGGCGGTGAGCGGCGCCGGCTCGACCTGGCGCTGGCCCTGCTCGGCCGGCCCGAGGTGCTGTTCCTGGACGAGCCGACCACCGGGCTCGACGCCGAGGGACGGCGCGACACCTGGGAGTTGGTCCGGATACTGCGCGACGGCGGCACCACCGTCCTGCTCACCACGCACTACCTGGAGGAGGCCGAGATGCTCGCCGACCGGCTGGCGATCATGCACCGGGGGCGGATCGTGACGGCGGGCACCCCCTCCGAGGTGACGGCGGCCCGCCCCGCCCGCATCCGGTTCGAGCTGCCCGAAGGGGTGCCGGCGGCATGGCTTCCGCTGCCGCTGAGGGCGGCGGCCGAGGGGCGCAAGGTCGAGATCCGTACCTACCGGCTGCAGGAGTCGCTGGGTCAACTGCTGCTCTGGGCGGAGCAGTCGGACGTACGGCTGCTCGGGCTCGATGCCCGGTCGGCCTCGCTCGAAGAGGCATTTCTCGATATCGCGCAGCGCGCGTCGGATTCGCAGACGCGGAAGGCGGCCGCCGCATGACCGGTACAACGATGTCCGGGCGGCTGAACGCGCTGGGACGCGCCGAGCTGACCCTGCTCGCCCGCAACAGGACGGCGGTCTTCGTCGCACTGCTGGTGCCCGTGGCGATGGTCGTGGCAATGAAGTCGACACTGGATCAGATCGATCTGGGCGGAACCGGGCTGACCGTGGCCGGGGCGGCGCTCAGTGGTGGCATCGGCATGGTGCTGATGCAGGTCGTGTACATGAACCTGGTCGCCGCGTATGTGGCGCGGCGCGAGGAGCTGGTCCTGAAGCGGCTGCGCACGGGCGAGGTCACCGACCGGGAGATCCTCGTCGGAACCGCGCTGCCGTCCATCGCGCTGGCCCTGGGGCAGGCGGTGCTGGTGGTCCTGGCCGGTGCGGCCTTCTTCGGTGTCGGCGCGCCGAAGCGGCCCGAACTGCTCGTCGCGGGCCTGCTGTCAGGGGTGGTGCTGCTGGCGGCGCTGGCCGCCGCCACCTCCGCGGTGACCAGGACCGTACAGACGGCGCAGATCACCACGCTGCCGCTGTTCCTCGTCTCGATGACGGGTTCCGGGCTCTTCGTGCCGCTGGAAGTCCTGCCGGACCGGGTGGCATCCGTGTGCGAGCTGCTGCCGGTGACCGGGGTGATGACGCTCGTACGAGCGGGCTGGCTCGGCGCGGCCGATGGGCACGACCTGCTCGGGGCCGGACTGACCGCGCTGGCCTGGACGGTGCTCGCCGTGTTTGCTGTACAGCGGTGGTTCCGCTGGGAACCCCGACGCTGAGGAGGGGTGCGCCGTGAGAGTGCGGTGGCGAACGTGGGGTTGGCGCGGCCGCACCGGGTTCGACAAGGTCGACCTGTACACGCGCGGCACGCTGTACAGCCTGATGTGGATCGCGGTGCTGATCCAGGTCCTGATGTCCGTGACGCGGCCCGTGCGCGGTGCGGCCCCCGCCGCGTTGATCGCCCTGACGATCCTGCTCGCGGTCGCCCAGGGGATCTGCGGGACGATGCTGGCTGCCAGGGGGCTGGCGAGGTATCTGGGCCAGGGGACCCTGGACCGGCGGCTGGTCGCTGTCGGGGCCGTGTCGCTGGTGACGAACGTGGCGGCGGTGCTGGCCCTCGCCGCCTGCACGGGCATGCGCGAGTTCCCCGAACCGGGATATGTGCTCAGCGCCTGTGTGGTGCCGTTCTCCTGCGCGTTCGTGCTCATCGTGCCGGGCTGGGTCTCGATGCTTCAGCAGGCCACCGTCTCGGCCGCGGTGTCCGCCGCGGTGGGACTGCTCGGCGGCGGCGGTGCGCTGGTGGCCGTCGCCCTTCTCACGACGGCGTTCGGCGGCGGGACGATGGCGGTCACCACGCGCGTGTCCGCCTGGACGCTGAGTGTGATGTGGAAGCTCCGTGAGGCGAAGGACATGGAGGCGCGGCTGGCCGTCGCCGAGGAGCGGCTGCGGTTCGGCCGGGACATGCACGACGTCCTGGGCCGGAATCTCGCCGTGATCGCGCTGAAGGGCGAGCTGGCGGTGGAGCTGGCCCAACGCGGGAATCCGGCGGCCGTGGACCAGATGGTCGAGGTGATGCGCATCGCCCGCACCTCGCAGCAGGAGGTGCGCGACGTCGTACGCGGATACCGGGAGGCCGATCTGAGCACGGAACTGGCCGGCGCGCGGGGGGTGTTGAGGGCGGCCGGGATCGCGTGCGCGGTGGAGGGCGACGAGGGTCGTCCGCTGCCCGCGCCGGTGCAGTCGGCGCTCGGCTGGGTGGTGCGGGAGGCGGCGACCAATGTGCTGCGGCACGGCGATCCGCGGCACTGCACGATCCGGCTCCGCGCCTCGGTGGACGCGGTGGTGCTGGAGGTGGAGAACGACGGGGCCCCGCGGGCCGGCTCAGAACCGGGCGGGTCCGGGTTGGCCGGACTGCGCGAGCGGCTCCGGGCGCTCGACGGCTCGCTGGACGCGGGCCCGGCGGGGAACGGACTGTTCCGGCTGACGGCCGAGATCCCGCTGCCGCGCACGGCTGCCGCGCTTGTGGAGGAACGACGATGACGGCTGTACGGGTGCTGCTCGCCGACGACGAGCACCTGATCCGGGGCGCGCTGGCCGCGCTGCTCGCCCTGGAGGACGATCTCGTGGTGGTCGCGGAGGCGGCGACCGGCCCGGAGGCACTGGCCATGGCGCGGGCCCACCGCCCCGATGTGGCGGTCCTCGATCTGGAGATGCCGGGCGCCGACGGTGTGAGTGTGGCCACATCCCTGCGGGCCGAACTTCCCGGCTGCCGGACGATGATCGTGACGAGTCACGGCCGGCCGGGACATCTGAAGCGGGCACTGGCCGCGGGGGTGCGGGCCTTCGTACCGAAGACGGTCAGCGCCCGCCAGCTGGCCGGGATCATCCGTACCGTGCACGCCGGAAACCGTTATGTGGACCCGGAGTTGGCGGCCGACGCGATCTCCGCCGGGGACTCGCCGCTGACCGCGCGCGAGGCCGAGGTGCTGGAACTGGCGGCGGACGGGGCGCCGGTCGCGGAGATCGCGGAACGCGCGTCGCTGTCGCAGGGAACCGTACGGAACTACCTCTCCGCGGCCGTATCGAAGCTCGGTGCGGAGAACCGTCACGCGGCGGCGCGTCTCGCCCGGGAGCGCGGATGGGTATAGTGGTCCTCGCGCTTCGGCGCTTGCGGACGTAGCTCAGTTGGTAGAGCGCAACCTTGCCAAGGTTGAGGTCGCCAGTTCGAACCTGGTCGTCCGCTCGGTTCAGCAAGAAGCCCCCGGTCTTTCGGCCGGGGGCTTCTTCGTGTTCCGGGAACCGCGTGCTGCTCCGCGTCCGGAAAACCGCCTACTGCCAGGGCGTGCCGGTGAGGAGTTCGTACGCCTCCAGGTACTTCGCCCGGGTCGCGTCCACGATCTCCTGGGGCAGCGCCGGGGGCGGCTGCTCGCTCCTGCGGTCCCAGCCCGAGGCCGGCGAGGTCAGCCAGTCGCGCACGAACTGCTTGTCGTAACTGGGCTGGGCCCGGCCCGGCTCCCACGCGGCCGCAGGCCAGAAGCGCGAGGAGTCCGGGGTCAGCACCTCGTCGGCGATGATCAGTTCCTCGCCGCCGCCGTCCGTGGGAGCGAAACCGAACTCGAACTTCGTGTCGGCGAGGATGATCCCGCGCTCGCGCGCGATGTCACGCGCCCTGCCGTACACGTCGAGTGTGGTGCGGCGCAGCTGGGCGGCGGTCTCCGCGCCGACCTGGCGGGCCACCTCCTCGTAGCTCACGTTCTCGTCGTGGTCCCCGACGGCCGCCTTGGTGGCGGGGGTGAAGATCGGTGCCGGCAGTTCGGAGCCGTCGACGAGGCCCTCGGGCAGCGCGAGGCCGCAGACCGTGCGGGACTCGTCGTACTCGACGAGCCCGGAGCCGGTGAGGTAGCCGCGGGCGACGCACTCGACCGGGACCATCCGCAGCGACCTGCAGATCAGCGTGCGGCCCTCCCAGTCCGCCGGAGCTCCGGCGGGGAGCTCCGTGGACAGCACGTGGTTCGGCACAAGATCGCTGAGCCGGTCGAACCACCACAGCGAGAGCCGGGTGAGCACCCGGCCCTTGTCCGGGATCTCGGTCGGCAGCACCCAGTCGTACGCGGACATCCGGTCGCTGGCGACCATGACGAGGTCGCCCGCCTCGTTCCGGTACAGGTCGCGCACCTTGCCGGTGTGAAGGTGGGTGAGCCCCGGGACCTGCACTGGCTCGGGCTTTTCTACAAATCCGGACACGCTGCCTCCGCGTAGGTTGATCCAGGAGTCGTTCCGATTCTCCCGTATCGGGGTGCGGTGGGGCGGAGCGGGGGCGTCCGTGGCGCCGGGCGCGGTGTCCTCAGTCGCGTTTGCAGATGCGGTCGAGGAGATTGGCGGTGGCGCGCTGGATGCGTGGGTCCACATGGCCGGGGCGGTCCAGGGCCGGGGACCAGGCGAAGGTGCCGGAGGCGAAGACGAGCGCGCCGGACGGGGCCCGGTACAGGGAGGTCTCCTGGTGGCGCTTGGCCCCGTCGTTGTCCCGGTACGGGGAGTGGGCGAGCAGGATGCGGTTCTCGTGCTCGGGAAGCGCGGTGCGCGGGAAGTAGCGGTCGGCCTCGCCCGCGACCAGGCCGTTGATCTCGTCGCCCTCGCCGGCGCCCGTCGCGTCCCACAGCCAGTGCTCGGCGTTCCGTACGACCAGGGGGTGCGGATCGGGGACGCGGCCCGCGTACTGGATGCCGAGGAGCTGCTGCTCCGGGCGGTCGATCTCGCGCCAGAGCGCGGGCCTTCCCGGGCCGCGGCGTTTGCGGCAGGTGAGCAGGCGGTCCGGGACACCGGAGGGCGACGGGGAGAGGCTGACCTGCCAGTACATGGTGTTGGCGGAGAGGAAGACGAGCGAGGTTCCGCCGTCGCGGGCGCGTTCGGCGGTACGGCGCATGGGCACCGACCAGTACTCGTCGTGGCCGGGGAAGACCAGGCCCCGGTAGCGGCCCGGGTCGATCCGGCCCGCGTGCAGATCACGGGTGTCGGCGTACGCGATGTCGTAGCCGTACCGCTCGGCCCAGCGGATGAAGTCGTAGGCATGGCCGACGTGGAGCGGCAGCCCGGCACCCGCGTACGGACGGTCGAAGGAGACGGTGACCGCGGCGTCCTCCTCGCCCAGGAGGCGGCCCCGCTCGTCCCACGCGTGGTAGAGGCTGGCACCTGTGTGGCCGTCCTCCGGGTAGAGGTTGTACGCCTGCCAGGTGATGTCCGGCAGGACCAGCAGCAGATCGGCCGGGTGCTCGTCGCGGACCGTGAACGGGATGTGGGAGCGGTACCCGTCGACCGTGGTCAGCACGGCTACGTACGCGCCGATCGACCAGTAGGAAGGGATCTGCAGCCGCCAGGACTGCCACCAGTGGTGGCAGGAGACCGTGCGGTCGGCGGTGAGCGGGGCGGGCTGGACGATGCCGGAGAGCCGGGGGCTCGTGGTGATCTTGGCGGCCCCGTCGCCCCCGTAGTGACCGATGCGGTAGATGTCCACGGAGAACTGCTGGGGCGGGTCCACGGTGATGTGGAAGTCGATCGCCTCGCCCGGGGCGGCGGCACCCGTGGAGATGAAGCCCTTGATCTGGCGGTGCACGTCGTCGGCCGTACGGGTGCCGCCGTCGGCTCCCCGGGCCAGAGTGGGGTCGGCGTACCAGGGGACGACGTGCCCGGTGTCGTCGAAGTAGTTCTCACTGCCGCGCAGCCAGGGCAGGGGGCCCTGGCCGAAGGGATCGGAGACGGCGTGCGCGAGGGCACCCGACTCCCATCGACGAATCTGCTCCGCCCCCATACCGCTTCCCTCCCACAGGCCCCGAGAACAGCTGATCGACGTCACGCCGGTCACGGGACGCCGGACGCGGGTGCCGAGCACCGGCACCGAACGCCGACGCCGATCACGGACGCCGATCGCCGACGGTGGTCCTGACCGTCGGCCGTTGCCGCTGACCGCATCCGGCCGTGCGCCATCGGTGCGCCAACAGTGATGTTCCGACTGTCAGCGTTGATCCCCAGCACATCACATAACGCATGCGGCCCGTCACCCTTCGTCGCTAATTGACGTGAACGGAACGTTTTCTTCCGGGTATTGGGGGCCGGCAGCCCCGGCAACGTTGCCGGTGGGCAGCTTGAGACGGGTGGGTCTGCCGTGGTGCGCGCCACCGCCGGGGGCCGGCGGTTCAGACGAGACGGATGGGTTTGTCGGTGCGCACGCCGACCGAGGCGAGCCATGACCGCAGCGGTGCCGCGTCCCCGTCCTCGACGAGACTGAGGACCGGACTGCCCAGATCCGCCCGGCGCTCGCCGTCGACCAGCAGCGCGGGGCCGTCGAGCCAATCGAGGCCGGGGGCCGCGCCCGCCGTGTCGACAGCGGCACAGCAGACCATCGCCGCGACGTGGTCGGCGAGCAGCTCCGTACCCGTACGGGGCGGCTGGAGCGGGAAGACCGGGAGGGAGTCGGGGCCCCAGAGGTCCAGGATGTTCCCGCCCGCGCCGACGGCACCCGGGGTGCCCGCCGGGCTCGACGCACCGCCGGCCGGTGGCCGCCGCTGGGCCGCCGCCTCCTCGCGGGCCACCGCGGCGCTGATCCCGGCCGCGAGCTCCTCGCCACTTAGGCCCCCGTCGGCCAGATGCTCGACGACACGGGCCAGCGTGGGCACCCCGGCATCGACGGAAAATGCGGGACGGCCCGGTCCGGAGGCGTCGGCGGCCGGTCCGGGCGCCACCCCCATCGAGTCCAGGACACGATGCAGCCGGGCGGCCTCGGTACGCCACTTCCGGTCGACCACCTCGTCCGGGTACTGCTGCCAGTCGACCGGCGACCAGTCGGGACCGGACTGGGCCGGTCCGCCGTGGAAGAGCCGGGCCGCCAGCAGCGATGCCGCCTCGTCGGCCGCGCCCGGTTCCTCCAGGAGGTCACAGGCGGGGCGCTCGCCGAGCCGGGAGGTGAATCCGTCGGCGAGCCGGTCGCGCCGGGAGAGCTCGGTGAGCGCGGACACGACACCCGCGTCCAGCCGGGACGGCCAGCGGCCCATCTGCCAGGCGGGCAGCGCGACCCGGGTGAGCAGCCGGTCCCAGCCCGCGTAGGCGAGACCGACCTGTTCCTGCGCGACGATCCGAAGACCGTAGTCCACGCCCTGTGCACGAACCGACGCGGCGGCGGCGACGCCCCGCTCCATCTCCGCCGCATGGCTGCGACAACTGCGCAGCAGCAACCGGGCGATCCAGCCGACGAAGAGGCGTGGCACTCTGCGCACCCCGGACAGCGGCCCCGGAACGGGCACGGCCGCGTCGGCGACCGCGCCGTCCAGCCCTCGTACGAAACGACGCGCCGCCGCTATGTCGGGATGCGCGGAGGGCCCCGTGCCCGCCACGACCGGGGCGAGCACCGCCCGTAGCTCCGCGACCCGCATCCACCACAGGAACGGCGAACCGATGACCAGCACGGGAGCCGCCTTCACCCGGCGCCGGACCCGGCCCGCGGAACGCGCTGCCCGATCGGCTCCAGGGCCCGTCGTGAGCTGCTGTGCGGTGGGATGGGTGCGGTCCTCCAGCCAGCTGTCGCAGTCGGGCGTGAGCGCTATCGCCGAGGGCGCGGGAACCCCGAGCCGTTCGGCGAGGTCCCTGACCAGGCGGTAAAGATCCGGGGCGGCTTCCTCCGCGAGCGGGACGGTCGGACTGATCGCCGGCCTCGCTCGTACGATCGCGACGCCGACCGCCGTGGCGATCAGGAGCACGACGACCGCGCAGGCCGTCACGGCCCAGCGCGCCGCGTCCCAGCCGGTGCCGACGGCATGGCCCTGGGCGCCCGCGACGAGCAGCACGACGGCGACCGCCGCCGGCAGGATGGCCGCGGCTCTCGCCCTGCTGCGGATGCGCAGCAGGGCGAGAGCTCGGGCGCGCGCACTCTGCGCGCCGAACTCCTCAGTTGTACCGGTACCGGACACGGCCGGACGTCACCCCCTCTGCCCCCGCGGCGGTGTTGTTCACTCCCCCACTGTGGCACCCGTCACTGACATCGCAATGCCAGTGAGCCATGTGCCGGAATGCTTGCGCCGCACCCTAGTTGGGGCCTCGGCGGGCGTCATCCGGATGGCTCAGTCGTCACTCGATGGAATGGCTTTGGGCAAAGGTGCTGACGCGCCGCCGTCCTTGGGGCAGCGACGCGTCGGTGGGTGTTCGCGGGGTCCGGCGAGTGGTCCACGGACCCCGTCCCGGTCTCAGGCTTCCGCGGCCTTCCTGGCAATGTCCGTGCGGAACTGCGAGCCGTCGAGCCGGATCCGGGCAACCGCCGTGTAAGCACGCTCACGAGCGGCCGCGAGGTCCTTTCCGGTCGCGGTCACGGACAGCACGCGGCCGCCCGCGCTGACGATCGTGTCGCCGTCCCGCCTGGTCCCGGCGTGCAGGACGTACGCGTCCGGGGCATCCTGCGCCGCCACGTCGTCGAGCCCTTCGATCGGGTCACCCGTCCGCGGCGTAGCCGGGTAGTTGTGCGAGGCGACGACCACGGTGACGGCGGCCTCGTCACGCCACTTGAGCGGGGGCAGCGCGTCGAGGGTGCCGTTGGCGGAGCCCAGCAGGACACCTGCCAGTGGAGTCTTCAGACGGGCCAGGACCACCTGGGTCTCGGGGTCACCGAAACGGGCGTTGAACTCGATCACCCGCACGCCGCGCGAGGTGATCGCGAGGCCCGCGTACAGCAGCCCGGAGAACGGCGTGCCGCGGCGCCGGAGCTCGTCGACGGTCGGCTGGAGCACCGACTGCATGACCTCGTCGACCAGCTTCGGGTCGGCCCACGGGAGCGGGGAGTACGCGCCCATGCCGCCGGTGTTCGGTCCCTCGTCGTCGTCCAGGGCGCGCTTGAAGTCCTGCGCGGGCTGGAGAGGCAGCACGGTGGTGCCGTCCGTGATCGCGAAGAGGCTGACCTCGGGGCCGTCGAGGAACTCCTCGATGACCACCCGGTCGCAGCCCAGGGCGTGGGCGCGGGCCGTCTCGACGTCGTCGGTGACGACGACGCCCTTTCCGGCGGCGAGCCCGTCGTCCTTGACGACGTACGGGGCGCCGAAGGCATCGAGGGCGGCGTCGATCTCGGCGTGAGTGGTGCAGACGTAGCTGCGGGCGGTCGGGACGCCCGCCCCGGCCATCACGTCCTTGGCGAACGCCTTGGAGCCCTCCAGCTGAGCCGCCTCACCCGAGGGGCCGAAGCAGGGAATGCCCACGGCACGCACGGCGTCGGCGACCCCGGCGACGAGCGGCGCCTCCGGGCCGACG
This sequence comes from Streptomyces sp. NPDC014727, assembly GCF_043083485.1. Taxonomy (NCBI): domain Bacteria; kingdom Bacillati; phylum Actinomycetota; class Actinomycetes; order Kitasatosporales; family Streptomycetaceae; genus Streptomyces; species Streptomyces sp. NPDC014727. Next base: position 70,578 of record NZ_JBIBYR010000034.1, read on the forward strand.
ACCACCAGTTCGGCGCCCAGGTCGGCGGCGAGACGCGCGACGGCGTCACCGTCGAGAGCGTCGACCGGGTGCAGTTCGGCCACCTCCGCGATGCCGGCGTTGCCGGGAGCGCAGTACAGAGCGGTGACGTCGGGGTCGAGGGAGAGAGAGCGGCACAGGGCGTGTTCGCGGGCGCCGCCGCCGATGACGAGGACCTTCACGGGGTGCAGCCTAACCGCCGGGGCACGGCGGCCTCGACGGACGCCGCTCCGTGGACACCCGGGGTGCGCGACCGCGGCCTCGCGACCACGCGCCCCGCGCGACCGGGAACCGCGTCCGGGAGCGGTGCCCGGCTGCCCCGGCTATTCGTTGGTGAACTCCTCCACGACCGTGGCGCCCAGCTCTCGGACGATCAGGTCGTGCCCGGAGAGCGCCGAGTCGACAAGGTCCGGGTCGTCCGCCTCGGGGATGTCGTCCTCGGGAGCGACCGGGCGCGGGGGCTCGGGCGCGGAGTACGACGGCGGGGCGGGCTCCGCGGCGGGAGCGGACCTCGGCTGCTGGGTCGGGGCGGGGGCGGTCCGGGGTTCGTACTGCTGCTGAGGCGCGGGGGCCGGGCGCTGCGCGACGGGCGGCGCGGCGGTTGGGCGACCGCCACCGGTCTGCGGGGGCGCTCCGGCGCCGCCAGACGGGTCGACGATCGCCTCGATCTTCCACTGCGCGTTGAACCGCTCGGCGAGGGCCTGCTTCAGCACGTCCTCGCTGCCACTGCTCGCGAAGTTGTCGCGGGCGCCCGCGTTCAGGAAGCCGATCTGCAGGGTGGTGCCGTCGAAACCGGTGACCTGGGCGTTCTGGCTGAGCAGGATCCAGGTGAACCGGCGGCGGTTCTTCACGGCCTCCAGGATGTCCGGCCACATGGTGCGTACCTGGCCGGCGCCCTGTGTCATTCCCGGGTTCGGCTCGGCGGCGGGCGCCGGAGCGGCGCTCGGCTGCTGGGCCTGAGCGGGGGCGGCCTGCGGGGCCGGCGACCGGCCGGGGGCGGAAGCGGTCGGCCAGCCGCCGGGACGGCGGCCGGACTCCGGCGCGGCGGCGGTGGGCCAGGCACCGGGACGCTGACCGCCCGCGGAAACCGGGGCCCCGGCCGGTGGCTGAGGCGCGGCGGCAGCGGCGGGGGCCGGGGGCTGCGCGGGGGCCGGGGGCTGCGCGGGGGCCGGGGGCGCTGCGGCAGGTGCGGGCGGCGCCACGGGGGCGGGAGCCTCGCCCCGTACCGCCGCACGCGCGGCAGCGGGTCCGGCGCCGGGCTGCACGGCCGGCGCGACGGGGACGGGGGCATGAGCGTGGGCCAGTGCCTCCGGCCCCGGCGCATACCCCATGGCGGGGCCCGTACCGGCGGTCGCGAAGGACGCGCCACGCTCCAGCCGGTCCAGCCGCGCCTGCAGCGAACGCTCGTCGTCGAAGGCCGCGGGCAGCAGCACCCGGGCGCAGATCAGCTCGACCTGGAGGCGCGGCGAGGTCGCCCCGCGCATCTCCGTCAGTCCCTCGTTGACCAGGTCGGCGGCGCGGCTCAGCTCGGCGGCGCCGAAGACGGACGCCTGAGCCTGCATCCGCTCGACGACATCGGCGGGTGCGTCGATCAGCCCCTTCTCCCCGGCGTCCGGAACGGCGGCCAGGATCACCAGGTCACGCAGGCGCTCCAGGAGGTCGGCGACGAAACGGCGCGGGTCGTTGCCGCCCTCGATCACCCGGTCCACGACCTCGAACGCCGCGGCCCCGTCGCCCGCCGCGAAGGCGTCCACGATCGAGTCCAGCAGCGAGCCGTCCGTATAACCGAGCAGCGCGGTCGCCATGGCATATGTCACACCGTCGTCGCCCGCGCCGGCCAGCAGCTGGTCCATCACCGACATCGAGTCACGCACGGAACCGGCCCCGGCGCGCACGACGAGCGGCAGCACACCGTCCTCGACCGGGCTGTTCTCCTTGCCGCAGACCTCCGCGAGGTACTCGCGCAGCGTGCCCGGCGGGACGAGACGGAACGGGTAGTGGTGCGTACGCGACCGGATGGTGCCGATGACCTTCTCGGGCTCGGTGGTCGCGAAGATGAACTTGAGATGCTCGGGCGGCTCCTCGACCACCTTCAGCAGGGCGTTGAACCCCGCTGACGTGACCATGTGCGCCTCGTCGATGATGTAGATCTTGTAACGACTCGACGCGGGACCGAAGAACGCCTTCTCCCGCAGATCACGGGCGTCGTCCACGCCACCGTGCGACGCGGCGTCGATCTCGATCACATCGATCGATCCCGGCCCGTTGCGCGCGAGGTCCCGGCAGGACTGGCACTCCCCGCAAGGCGTGGGTGTCGGGCCCTGCTCGCAGTTCAGGCAACGGGCGAGGATGCGCGCGCTGGTCGTCTTGCCGCAACCCCGCGGACCGCTGAACAGGTACGCGTGATTGACCCGGTTGTTCCGCAGGGCCTGCTGCAGCGGGTCAGTGACATGCTCCTGCCCGATGACCTCGGCGAACGACTCGGGGCGATAGCGGCGGTACAGCGCAAGGGACGACACACATACGAGGTTATCCGGGCCGACTGACAAGCGGCCCCGGACGGGACGAAGCCCCGCCCCGCACTCTCCCCGGAAACACAAGGGCCCCCCACGCACCCGCCAGAGCCGACCTACCCTTGCTGCCTTCCGGCCCTGGGGGAGTTCAGTCAGATAGCGCCACGTGAGGGGCTGACGCCCACCTTAGCCGATCCCCACCCCCGACGGTCCACTGCCCCACCCTCCCGAACCTCCCCGGACGAGCCCGAGCGGATCTTGAGGGGAAGGGGTTCGCGAGCACTCCTCAACGTCTTGTATTGTTTGCCGCGGAGGATTCGCCTAGTGGCCTAGGGCGCACGCTTGGAAAGCGTGTTGGGGGCAACCCCTCACGAGTTCGAATCTCGTATCCTCCGCCATTGCTCTCACCGGGCAATACGTCGAAGGGCCCCGCAGCTTGCTGCGGGGCCCTTCGACGTTGGTGGTCTCAGTTTTGGTCTCAGTTGGCCGACGAGGTCCTGGTAGATCCGCCAGGACAGAAGGACGGCGGATGTCCGGGCGCCGCTCTGCCCTGCCGGGACCTCGAAGAGGCCAGGGTCCGGCGCCCTCTCGTTGCTGCCGGTATGGAGAAACGAGCTCGACGTAGGCGTGCTGGCGTCGGACTACCAACGGATCATGCGCGTCCTGAGCCTGTCGTAAGCGATCGCGCGGTGGCCCCACCGCCTGGCAGCTCGCACTGGCCTGGAGGTGGTCCTGGCGAGGACCGAGAAGGTGCGGTCAAAGACAAACGCGGCTCGCGGAGAGGCGGCCTTCCCCGACTGAGAGTCGACGAACCGACCGATCATGACGATGGCCTCTGCCATGCTTGACCAACACCACCGGCAGTAAGAGAGCAGGGCTGAGTTGAGCACCCTCGGTAACTTCGTCTGGTCGATCGCCGACCAGCTGCGAGGCGTCTACAGGCCACACCAGTACGGCGGCATCATCCTCCCGTTCACAATCCTGCGGCGGCTGGACTGCCTCCTCTCGCCGACCCATGACGAGGTCCGCGCGCTGGCCAAGGAGTTCGGCGGTGGTGCCTTGGATGTCCAGGTCAAGCGCAAGACCGGCCTGACCTTCTACAACACCTCTCAGTATGACTTCGCCCGACTACTCGAAGACCCCGAGGGCCTGCGCGCCAACCTGATCGACTACATCTCGCACTTCTCCGGCAACATCGACGTCTTCGAGCGCTTCGGCTTCGAGGCTGAGATCAACAAGCTTGACGAGAAGAACCGGCTGTACTTGATCGTCTCGAAGTTCGCCGAGGTCGACCTGCACCCCGAAACCGTCCCCAACGCGGCGATGGGCGACCTGTACGAGCACCTCATCTACAAGTTCGCGGAAGCCTCCAACGAGGAGGCCGGCGAGCACTACACTCCGCGCGACGCGATCCGTCTCATGGTCGACCTGCTGTTTGCGGAGGAAAACGAGGCCCTGCTGGAGCCGGGCACCATCCGTACTATCTACGACCCCACCGCCGGCACGGGCGGCATGCTCTCAGTAGCCGAGGAGCGCCTGCTGGAGCGCAACTCTCAGGCCCGCCTGCGCCTGTACGGGCAGGAGATCAACGACCTCTCCTACGCCATCTGCAAGTCCGACATGATCGGCAAGGGGCAGGAAGTCAGCAACATTCGCCTCGGTGACACCCTGGCCGACGACAAATTCTTCGACAAGACCTTCGACTTCTGCATGTCCAACCCGCCCTACGGGGTGGACTGGAAAGCCTCGGAGGCCGCGGTCAAGGAGGAGCGCACCAAGGGCGGTCCCAATGGCCGCTTCGCCCCCGGTCTGCCGCCAGTCTCGGACGGCCAGATGCTCTTCCTGCTGCACCTAGCCCACAAAATGCGCCCCGCGCACGAGGGCGGAGGCCGCGCAGGCATCGTCTTGAACGGCTCCTCGCTGTTCACCGGCGCCGCCGAGTCCGGCCCGTCGGAGATCCGCCGCTGGCTGCTGGAAAAGGACCTGGTGGACGCAATCATCGCGTTGCCCACCGACATGTTTTTCAACACCGGCATCGCCACGTACATCTGGCTACTGGACAACACCAAGCAGAGCGAACGGCGCGGCAAGGTCCAGCTGATCGACGCCTCCAGCATGTGGAACAAGATGCGCAAGGGGATGGGCTCCAAGCGCAAGGAAGTCGACGCGGCCGCCCGCGAGTGGATCGTGAAGCTGTACGACGCCTTCGCCGAGACCGAGCAATCCAAGATGCTACAGAACACCGACTTCGGGTACTGGACGATCACCGTCGAGCACCCTCTACGTCTGAACTTTTCAGCCTCCCGCGCCGCCAACCTGGACGACAAGGCACTGGCCAAGGCGTTGGGCAAGGACACTGAGCCAGCACCATTCCTGACTGTGCTGGCAGGCATGGGCGAGCAGACCTACCTGAGCCAAGACAGGTTCATCGAAGCCGTCCGTGAGGAATTCGCTGCAGCCGGGGTGAAGCTGACCCCAGCCCAGTACCGCCACCTGGCCACGGCTCTAGGCGAACCCGACGAGTCGGCAGAGATCATCACGGATTCCAAGGGCAACCCCGAGCCCGACACCTCCAAGCGCGACACAGAAAACGTCCCGTTCACTTACGGCGGCAACCTGCTCGGCGATGCCAGTCGGGACGAGACTGTTAGGGCTTATTTCGATGCCGAGGTGGCCCCGCACGTACCGGACGCCTGGATCGACACGAAGAAGACGAAGGTCGGCTACGAGATCCCCTTCACCCGAGTCTTCTACACGTACACCCCGCCGCGCGCGTTGGAGGAGATCGACCACGATCTAGAGGAGCAGATCGCCAAGATCATGGGTCTACTGCGAAAGGTGGAGCACCTGTGATTGGGTACGGATCTATTAGTGCTTCACGGTCGCCATGGATCGGATCTATTCCATCGCACTGGATTATCAGTAAGTTCCGACATCAAGTTCGGATTAACGGCGGGCAGGTAAATCCCCAACGTTCACCATGGCGCGAGATGACTCTTATCGCCCCGAACCACATCGAACGTAACACAGGGCGCCTACTGGCTGAAGAGAGCGCCGAGGAACAGGGCGCCGACAGCGGGAAATACCTTGTCCAGGCAGGCCAGGTGATTTACTCGAAGATCCGCCCTGGGCTCAACAAGGCGACGATCGCTCCATCGGATTGCCTGTGTAGCGCGGACATGTATGCGCTCTCGTTTCGAGAGGGAGTCGACACTCGATTTGCGCTTTACTATATTTTGGCGCGACCGTTTCACACTTTCACCTCCCTGCTCTCGGCACGCGTCAAGATGCCTAAGATCAATCGGGAAGAGCTCGGGGACGCGCCTTGGGTTGTGCCGCCACTTGATGAGCAGCAGGCCATTGCCGATTACCTCGACCGTGAAACCACACAGATCGACACCTTGATCGCCGAACAGCAGCAACTCGTTAGACTCATGAGAGAGCGGCGCGGAGCTGCTGTTGACCTCCTCCTAGAAGGAGCTAGCGAATGCGAACAGGCGCCACTTCGATACATAACGGAAGATATCACCGTCGGTATCGTCGTTCAGCCGTCGCAATGGTACGTCGACAATGGCATTCCTGCTCTTCGGGGAGTGAATGTTAAGTCAGAGCGTATCGTTCTGGATGACCTAGTGTTTATTTCCAGCGAAGGCCATAAGCGCTATCATAAGTCCCAACTCTCGGCCGGTGACGTGGTCGTAGTCCGCACCGGGCAGTCGGGGGTTGCAGCCGTCATCCCTAAGTCGCTGGATGGGGCAAACGCAATCGACCTGCTGGTACTTAAGCCCGGCAATCGATTGCTTGGCCCTTTCCTCGAGATGGCCCTCAACGCGCCCGCTACGCGGGAACGGTCATCCGTCGAAGTTGTGGGTAGCATCCAGGGGCATCTGAACGTTACTGCCCTTCGTGCTCTCACCATCCCGGTACCTCCTGTCGATAAGCAGCAGGAAATGGTTGATCGCTGGCGCGAGCAGGCAGAGAATATCGACACGTTGATTGCCGAGTCAGAACGGCTAATTGAACTGTCCCAAGAGCGACGTGGTGCTCTGATCACTGCGGCTGTGACCGGCCAGATCGACGTCCGGCAGGAGCACTGATGGCCCAGCACAACGAGATCGAGTTCGAGAAGGAGCTGTGCGAGTACCTAGCCAACCAAGGCTGGTTGTACTCCGAGGACGACACTGGCTACGACCGTGAGCGTGCCCTGTTCCCAGAGGACCTCTTCGGGTGGCTCCAGGACACGCAGCCGATCGAGCTGGCCAAGGTCATCAAGGCCGGCGCCACGGACGAGGCCAAGCAGCGCGAGCAAGTACTGGACCGGCTGGTGAAGTTCCTCGCGATCGACATGGAGAACGGTGGCGGCACTCTCAACGTGCTGCGCCACGGGTTCAAGCACTTGTCGGCCAAGCTGCGCATGTGCCAATTCAAGCCCGAGTCCGCCCTGAATGCCACGACGGTGGCGGACTACGAGAAGGTCCGCCTGCGCGTGATGAGGCAGGTCCACTTCTCCACGGCTGACCAGCGCAGCGTCGACCTGGTGTTCTTCGTCAACGGCCTGCCAGTGGCCACGGCCGAGCTGAAGACCGACTTCACGCAGACGGTCGAGGACGCCAAGCTGCAGTACAGGACCAGTCGCCACCCGAAGGACCCCGGCACGAAGCACGTGCAGCCGCTGTTCACCTCCGGACGGGGCGCGGTGGTCCACTTCGCGGTGTCCAACGACGAGGTCTGGATGACCACGAAGCTGGCCAGCGAGAAGACGTTCTTCCTGCCGTTCAACCGGGGCACCGAGGACGGTGGGGCTGGCAACCCGCTCAACCCGGAGGGGTCGCCGTCGTCCTATCTGTGGGAGCGGGTGCTGCAGCGGGACGCGTGGCTGAACATCTTCGGCCGGTTCATGTACATCAAGCACGACCGGCACACCGATCCGATCTCCGGCAAGGTGACACGGTCGGCAACACTGCGCTTCCCTCGCTTCCACCAGTGGGAGGCCGTCGCCAAGGTCACCGACGCCGTGATCGAGGAAGGCGCCGGCCACCGGTACCTGATCCAGCATTCGGCGGGCTCAGGCAAGACCGACTCGATCTCCTGGCTGTCCCACCGCCTAGCGCGCCTGCAGGTGGACAACACCAAGGTCTTCGACTCGGTCATCGTGGTCACCGACCGCACTGTGCTGGACGGACAGCTGCAGGACGCGATCAAGCAGATCGACAACGACCAGGGCATCGTGCTGGCCATCGACCGGAAGCAGGCCGCCCGCGAGGGATCTTCCAAGTCGGGGATGCTGGCGAAGGCCCTCGCCGACGGCAAGCTGATCATCGTCGTCACGATCCAGACCTTCCCCCACGCGATGGCCGAGATCCGGAAGTCCAAGGGCCTGAAGGGCAAGAGATTTGCCGTCATCGCCGACGAGGCGCACTCCTCTCAGTCCGGGCAGGTCGCCAACAAGCTGAAAGCCGTGCTGACGTCCAAAGAACTCGAAGAGATCGAGGAGAGCGGCGAGGTCGACGTCGAGTCGGTCCTGGCTGCAGAGGCATCCGATCGGGCCGCCAGCGAGAACATCTCCTACTTCGCGTTCACCGCCACACCCAAGGGCAAGACGCTGGAGCTCTTCGGCCGGGTCGCCGACGGCACGGATCTGCCGCCGCAGCCGTTCCATGTGTACTCGATGAAGCAGGCCATCGAGGAGGGCTTCATCCTCGACGTTCTTCGGGGCTACCACTCGTTCAAGCTGGCCTTCCAGGTTGGTCAGAACGCTGCCAGCGGCAACTCGGAGGTCGACCAGAGCGAGGCGACCAAGCAGGTCATGCGGTGGGTGAAGCTCCATCCGCAGACCGTCGCGCAGAAGGCCGCAATCATTGTCGAGCACTTCCGCTCCAACGTCGCGCATCTGCTGGACGGACACGCCAAGGCGATGGTCGTGGCCGACTCCCGCAGGGGTGCCGTGCGCTTCAAGCTCGAAATCGACGACTACATAGCCAAGAAGGGCCTGGGCTACGGCACCCTGGTCGCCTTCTCCGGCAAGGTCGATGACCCCGATTCTGGACCGGCGGACTTCACCGAAGCCTCGATGAACCCGGGCATACACGACCTGCGGACCGCGTTCAAGGGCGACGAATACAAAGTCATGATCGTCGCGAACAAGTTCCAGACTGGCTTCGACCAGCCACTGCTGTGTGCCATGTACGTCGACCGGCTGCTGTCGGGCGTAACGGCGGTGCAGACGCTCTCGCGCCTCAACCGCACGTACGTCACCCCGTCAGGCGTCCACAAGACGTCGGCGATGACGCAGATCGTGGACTTCGAGAACCCTCCGAACATCATCCAGGAGGCGTTCGAGCCGTACTACACCAACGCGCACCTGGAGCAGTCCACCGACCCGAACCTGGTGCACGACCTGTCCGCCAAGCTGGACACCTTCGGTATCTACACGCCCGCCGAGATCGACCAGTGCGCCGAAGCGTTCGTGAAAAACAAGGGCAACAACGCTCTGACGGCCGCAGTGAACCCAGGAAAGCAACGATTCCAGAACCGGTACACCGCTGCCCTTGCCGCGAGCGGCGGCGAGGGAGATAAGGCCGCCCTGGAAGAGCTCGACATGTTCCGCAAGGACGTCGGCAGTTTCGTTCGCCTCTACGACTTCATGAGCCAGATCATCGACTACGGCGACGCAGACCTGGAGAAGCGCAGCATCTACCTGCGGCTTCTGGCCCGCCGGATCCAGCCCGACAACTTCACGGCCCCGATCGACCTGTCCGACATCGCACTGCAGAAAGTCAAGCAGGTCGACAGGGGCAAGACCGACATAGCTCTCGGCGGGCAGGACATCGCACTCAAGGGTGTGTCGGGCGCGGGGTCGGCAGGCAAGAAGGACCCGAAGATGGTCGCCTTCCAGGCCGTCCTGGATCGGCTCAACGATCTCTTCGGCAACGAGGACTTCACGGCCACGCAAAAGGTGTCCTTCCTTGAGGCCCTCCTTGGCTCCCTGCTGGAAGACCAAGACCTCGTGCAACAGGCCAAGGTCAACAACCCCAACCAGTTCGCCGAGTCCCCGGACTTCGACGACGCCGTCACGGGGGCGGTCGCGGACAACCAGGGGGCACATAACAAGATGAGCGACTACTTCTTCACGAGCACCATTGGCAGGACGCAGTTGGTCGCCGAAGTCGCCAAGTGGTTCTACGCCGTCGTCCTCGATCAGACGGCGAAGGCCGATGACTCCACAGAGCCGACCCTTCAGTAAGGCGGGATGACAAGACGTTCGGAAGGCGAGTCCACCCGGTATACGCACGGGCGTGGGGGGGGGGGGGGGGGGGGGCCCGCCCGCCCCCCCCCCCCCCCCCCCGCCCGGGGGGCCCCCCCCCAAACACCACACCGGGTTGAGCGCGGGCAGCAGGGAGGGGCGGGGGGGC
>NZ_JBIBYR010000035.1:0-73817 GCF_043083485.1 Streptomyces sp. NPDC014727
CCCGACCCGGGCCCCCAGCCGGCCGCCCATGGGTTTGCGAGCGGGGCCCCACACCCCCCCCCCGCCCCCGCCCCCCCCCCCCCCCCCCCCCACCCCCCCCCGGGGGGGGGGGGGGCCCCCCCCCCCCCCACCCCAGGGCCCGCGAACGCGCGGAACCGAGACGGACCAAGGGCTGAGCCAGGAGAACGATGTCCCTTCGCACCACCGACAGCACGACGGCCTTCGACTACATCGAGGACCCCTCACCGGGCACCGGCGCACTCGCCCCGCGCGCGTGGTACGCGGCCTCCGACGCCCGGTCGCTGTCGCTCGACGGCACCTGGCGCTTCCGGCTCTCCGACAGCGCCGACGCCCACGACGACACCTTCGCCGAGCCCGCGTACGACGCATCGGACTGGGTCGGGATCACCGTCCCGGGGCACTGGGTCCTCCAGGGCCACGGGACGCCGGCCTATACGAACTCCCTCTACCCGTTCCCGGTCGACCCACCGCGGGTCCCGAGCGAGAACCCGACGGGCGACCACCTGAGGAGCTTCGACCTCCCGGCCGACTGGCCCGCCGACGGCGACGCCGTGCTGCGCTTCGACGGTGTGGAGTCGTGTGCCAGGGTGTGGCTGAACGGCACGGAGCTGGGCGACTTCAAGGGCTCCCGCATCGCCCACGAGTTCGTTGTGGGCCACCTGCTGAGGACCGGCCGGAACGTCGTCGCCGTCCGGGTCCATCAGTGGTCGGCGGGCTCGTACCTGGAGGACCAGGACCAGTGGTGGCTGCCGGGCATCTTCCGTGGCGTGACCCTGCTGCACCGTCCGGCCGACGGCGTGCGGGACTTCTTTGTGCACGCCTCGTACGACCATGTGACGGGTGACGGCACCCTCCGCGTCGACTCCGACGTCCCGGGTCGGGTCACCGTGCCCGAACTCGGCCTCGACATCGCCACGGGAAGCGCGGTCACGCTCCCCGTACTGCCCTGGACGGCGGAGACCCCCCGCCTGTACGACGGAGTCCTCGCCACCGCGGGCGAGCAGGTGCCGATCCGGATCGGATTCCGGACGGTGGAGCTCGCGGACGGCCTCATCAAGGTCAACGGCAGGCCGGTGCTCTTCAAGGGGGTCAACCGCCACGAGTGGCATCCGGAGCGGGGCCGTGCGCTGGACCCGGAGACGATGCTCCGGGACGTGCTGCTGATGAAGCGGCACAACGTCAACGCCGTGCGCACCTCCCATTACCCGCCTCACCCGGCCTTCCTGGACCTGTGCGACGAGTACGGCCTCTATGTCGTGGACGAGTGCGACCTGGAGACCCACGGCTTCGTCGAGCAGGGTTGGCGGGACAACCCCGTCGACGACGACCGATGGACCCCCGCCCTGCTCGACCGCGCCGCCCGGATGGTCGAACGGGACAAGAACCATCCGTCCGTACTGATCTGGTCCCTCGGCAACGAGTCCGGCACCGGCCGCGGCCTCACGGCGATGGCCGAGTGGATCCGCGACCGGGACCCCTCCCGTCTCCTGCACTACGAGGGCGACCCCGACTGCCGCGACACCGACATGTACTCGCGGATGTATGCCTTTCAGGACGAGGTCGAGAAGATCGGCCGCCGCGAGGACGGCGGAACCCGCAAGCGGCGCGAACTCCCCTTCATCCTCTGCGAGTACGCCCACGCCATGGGCAACGGGCCGGGCGGCCTCCGGGACTACCAGCGCCTGTTCGAGACGTACGGGCGACTCCAGGGCGGTTTCGTCTGGGAGTGGATCGACCACGGCATCCGCCACCCCGAGCTGGGATACGCCTACGGCGGCGACTTCGGCGAGGAGCTGCACGACGGGGCCTTCGTCTGCGACGGCCTGCTCTTCCCCGACCGCACCCCGTCGCCCGGTCTCGTCGAGTACGCCAAGGTGATCGAGCCGGTCGGCCTGGAGGTGCGTGCGGACGGTACGGCCCGGATCACCAACAAGCAGGACTTCGCCGACCTGTCCGCGCTGGCGTTCGCCTGGGAGTTCCACGCCGACGGAGAGCCGGTCGCCGCGGGGGACCTGCCGGTGCCCGCGCTCGCGGCGGGCGAGTCGGCCGAGGTGAAGCTGCCGGCGCCGCCCGCCGCCCGGGCCGGAGCGGAGACGGGCTGGACGGTCCGCGCGGCGCTCGCCGAGGACACTCCGTGGGCCGAACGGGGGCACGTCGTGGCCTGGGGGCAGGCTCAGGTCTCCCCGGGGGCCGTCGCCTCCGTGGTGCGGAGCGCCGCTCCGGCCACGGAGGGCAGGCTGATCACCCTGGGGCCGGCCGAGTTCGACGGCCGCACCGGCGCTCTGCGCCGTATCGGCCCGGTGGCGGTGACCGGCCTGCGCCTGGACGTGTGGCGGGCCACCACCGACAACGACGAGGGCGCCGCCTGGATGCCGGAGACGCTCCTGGGACAGGAGTGGCGAAAGCTCGGTCTGCACCGGATGCGGCACCGCCTGGACGGCGTCGAGGTGAGCGAGGACGCGCTGACCGTCCGCACCCGGGTGGCCCCGGCCGCCAGGGACGTGGGGCTGGCCGTCGCCTACCGGTGGACCTCCGACGGCACCCGGCTCGGGCTGACCGTCTCGGTCGAGCCCGAAGGCGAGTGGACCGTTCCCCTGCCCCGGCTGGGCGTCCGCTTCGGGCTCGACGCGGCCGACGCCGTGCGCTGGTTCGGCGGCGGCCCCGGCGAGGCCTATCCGGACAGCCGCGAGGCGTCCGCCGTCGGGCGCTGGCAGTCCACCGTGGACGGCCTCCAGACCCCCTACGTCCGCCCGCAGGAGAACGGCGCCCGGGCCGACGTCCGCTGGGTGGAGCTCGGCGAGCTCCGCGTCGAGGGCGACCCCGAGTTCTGGTTCACCGCCCGGCGCTGGACCACGGAGGAGCTCGACGCCGCCCGCCACCGCGCCGACCTCGTTCCGGGCGGGACGGTGTGGGTCAACCTCGACCACGGCCAACACGGCATCGGCTCGGCGTCCTGCGGCCCGGCCCCGCTGCCCCCGCACCGGCTCCAGGCCCGTCCGAGCGAGTTCACCTTCGTCTTCTCGCCTGCCGGCTGAGGGTCCTCCCTTACACGGGGACCCGCACCTTCCCAACCCCGCCGTGCCTCCCCACAGTCGGGGGCGCGGCGGCCATTTACAGGTGTGTCCGGGCACGCGACGGGCCTCCGATCGCGAATCATCGGATGACTTGAGCGCGTGGATGGGTGCGCGCTCCCGGCGGGTGGGGGAGAGGTGGGCGTAACCATGTCTCAGATGCCCGTTAATCCATCCTCTCGGGACGGTTTGAAGGGCCCGGCGACGGATTTGATGGGCATGCCCTTCAGTGAGAAACATCGGATGTCTTATTGCGGTGGAGTGGCTCTCACTCGTATGGTCGAGCCACCGCCGATTCATCGGATGTGTTGACCCCAGGGGTGCGCCCCCGCGCGATGACAGGAGACGGGACATGAAGCTGATCCGCATCGGAGACCCCGGACGGGAGATTCCGGCGGTGCTCCTCCAGGACGGGACCGCGCTGGACCTGCGGCCCCTGACCGCGGACATCGACGGGGACTTCCTCGCCGGTGGCCCGGGCGGCCGGATCGACGAGGCCCGCGCGGCCGGCGCACTGCCCGTGCTCGACATCGCCGGACTGCGGGTTGGCGCCCCTGTGGCCCGGCCCGGCAAGGTGGTCTGCGTCGGCCTCAACTACCGTGACCACGCCGAGGAGACCGGTGCGGCCGTCCCCCCGCGGCCCGTCGTCTTCATGAAGGACCCCTCCACCGTGGTCGGCCCGTACGACGAGGTGCTGATCCCGCGCGGCTCGGCCAAGACGGACTGGGAGGTCGAGCTCGCGGTCGTCATCGGCCGCGAGGCCCGTTATCTGACCGGCCCGGAGGAAGCCTCCGGCCACATCGCCGGATACGCGATCAGCAACGACGTGTCCGAGCGGGAGTTCCAGCTGGAGTTCTCCGCCCAGTGGGACCTCGGCAAGTCCTGCGAGACGTTCAACCCTCTCGGCCCCTGGCTCGTCACCCCCGACGAGGCGGGCGACCCGCAGACCCTCGGGCTGCGCCTGGCCGTCAACGGCGAGACGCGTCAGCACGGCCACACCAAGAACATGATCTTCGACGTCGCGTACCTCGTCTGGTACCTGAGCCAGTACATGGTGCTGCGCCCCGGCGACGTCATCAACACCGGCACCCCGGCCGGCGTGGCCCTCGGCCTGCCCGGCACCCCCTATCTGTGCGCGGGCGACACCGTCGAGTTGTCCATCGACGGTCTCGGCACCCAGCGCCAGACGTTCATCAACGCGTGAAAGGCATCGAGTTGTCCGACACCACGGCGCGGATCACCGCCGTCGAGACCTACGACATCCGCTTTCCCACCTCACGGGAGCTCGACGGGTCCGACGCGATGAACCCGGACCCCGACTACTCCGCCGCCTACCTCGTCCTGCGCACCTCCGCGGCGGACGGTCACGAGGGCCACGGCTTCACCTTCACCATCGGCCGCGGCAACGACGTCCAGGTCGCCGCGATCGACGCCCTGGGCCCGTACGTCGTCGGACGGTCGGTCGAGGAGCTGTGCGCCGACCCCGGCGTCCTGTACCGCGACCTGACCGGTGACAGCCAGCTGCGCTGGCTCGGCCCTGAGAAGGGCGTGATGCACATGGCGATCGGCGCCGTCGTCAACGCGGTCTGGGACCTTGCCGCCAAGCGCGAGGGCAAGCCGCTGTGGCAGTTGCTCGCCGACGCCGAACCCGCATGGCTGGTCTCCCAGGTCGACTTCCGGTACCTCACGGACGCGCTTACTCCCGATGAGGCGCTGGAGCTGCTGGCCAAGGGCAGGCAGGGCGCCGCCGATCGCGCCGCCGACCTGCGGCGGCGAGGCTACCCCGCGTACACCACCTCACCAGGCTGGCTCGGCTACTCCGACGAGAAGCTGACCCGCCTCGCCCGGGAGGCCGTCGCGGACGGCTTCACCCAGATCAAGCTCAAGGTCGGGGCCGACCTCGACGACGACATCCGCCGCTGCCGCACCGCCCGTGCGGCGGTGGGACAGGACATCAGGGTGGCCGTCGACGCCAACCAGCGGTGGAATGTCGGCCAGGCGATCGAGTGGACGAACGCGCTTGCCGAGTTCGACCCGTACTGGATCGAGGAGCCCACCAGCCCCGACGACATCCTCGGCCACGCCGCCGTCCGGCGCGGCGTCCACCCCGTCAAGGTTGCCACCGGCGAGCACGTGCAGAACCGGATCGTCTTCAAGCAGCTGCTCCAGGCCGGCGCGATCGACTTCCTCCAGCTGGACTCCGCCCGCGTGGCCGGCGTCAACGAGAACCTCGCGATCCTGCTGCTCGCAGCCAAGTTCGGAGTGCCGGTCTGCCCGCACGCCGGCGGAGTGGGACTGTGTGAACTCGTTCAGCATCTGTCGATGTTCGACTATGTGGCCCTCTCCGGTACTACGGAAGACCGGGTCATCGAGTACGTCGACCACCTCCACCAGCACTTCCTCGACCCGGTCGTGATCGACCGAGGCCACTACCGGGCGCCCGCCGAGCCCGGCTTCTCCGCCACCATGAGGCAGTCGAGCCTCGACACCTACCGCTACCCCGACGGAGCCTTCTGGGCCGCCGACCCGGCAGCGTCGAACCCGGAGGCTCGTGCATGACCACCGAACTCCACGGCCTCACCGCCCTCGTCACCGGCGGCGCGTCCGGCATCGGCCTGGCCACCGCCACGCTGCTCGCCGAGCGGGGCGCGGACGTCGCCGTCCTCGACCTCGACCCGAGCACCGTGCTCGCTCCGCTGCGCGGCTTCACCGCCGACGTCTCCGACGACCACTCGATCCGCGCCGCGGTGCAGGCGGCCGCTGAAGCGCTCGGCTGCATCGACATCCTGGTCAACAACGCCGGCATCGGGGCCGCCGGTACCGTCGAGGACAACCCCGACGAGCAGTGGCACCGCGTCCTGGACGTCAACGTGCTCGGGATCGTCCGCACCACTCGCGCCGCCCTTCCGTACCTGCGCGCCTCGGACCACGCGGCGGTCGTCAACACCTGCTCCATCGCCGCCACCGCCGGACTGCCGCAGCGCGCGCTGTACTCGGCCAGCAAGGGCGCCGTGCTGTCCCTCACCCTCGCCATGGCCGCTGACCACGTCCGCGAGGGCATCCGGGTCAACTGCGTCATCCCCGGCACCGTCGACACCCCCTGGGTCGGCCGCCTGCTCGACGCCGCACCGGACCCGGCCGCCGAACGCGCCGCCCTCAACGCCCGCCAGCCCACCGGCCGTCTGGTCACCGCACAGGAGGTGGCCGCCGCCATCGTCTACATCGCCTCGCCGGCCGCCGCCTCGGTGACCGGTACCGCCCTCGCCGTCGACGGCGGCATGGCGGGCCTGCGCCTGCGACCGGAGCCCACGCCGTGACCCCACTGCTGAACCCGCTCGGCCGCAGCACCGTACGGATCGGCGAACTCGCTTTCGGCGCCGCCGGGATCGGAAATCTGTTCACGGCCGTGACCGACGCCGAGGCCGAGCAGGCCGTCCATGCCGCCTGGGAGGCGGGCGTACGCTACTTCGACACGGCCCCGCACTACGGCCTCGGCCTGTCCGAGCGGCGCCTTGGAGCAGCACTGAGCTCCCGGCCGCGGAGCGAGTACGTCGTCTCCACGAAGGTCGGCCGCACCCTGGTCCCGACCCCGAAGGCCACGGGAGACGACCTCGCGAACGGTTTCGCCGTGCCCGCCAGCCACCGTCGCCGCTGGGACTTCAGCGCCCACGGCGTGCGCCGGTCGATCGAGGACAGTCTGCAGCGGCTCGGCACGGACCGGATCGATGTCGTCTACCTCCACGACCCCGACGACCATGCCGTACAGGCCCTCGACCACGCCTACCCGGAGCTCGCGCGGATGCGGGACGAGGGGATCGTCGGCGCGATCGGCGTCGGCATGAACCAGGCCGAGCTGCTCGCCCGATTCGTCCGCGAGGCCGACATCGACGCAGTCCTCCTGGCCGGCCGCTACACGCTCCTCGACCAGGGCGGTCTCACTGAACTGCTGCCGCTCGCCGCCGAGCGTGGCGTCGGCGTCGTCATCGGGGGCGCGTTCAACTCCGGCTTGCTCGCCGACCCCCGGCCCGGGGCCACCTTCGACTACGCGGCGGCACCCCTCGACCTGCTCTCCCGGGCGCTGGACCTCAAAGCGGCGTGCGAGCGCCACGGGGTGCCGCTGCGTGCCGCCGCGCTCCGCTTCCCGTTCGGTCACCCGTCGGTCGCCAGCGTCCTCGTCGGCCTCCGCAGCGCTGCCGAGGCCCGCGATGCCGGCGCCATGCTCGCCCACCCGGTCCCGGACGCGCTCTGGTCGGAGCTCAAAGAACGCGGACTGCTCCCCGCCGACGTGCCGACCCCCAGGGTGGTCGACTGATGCGCGTCGCCCTGTTCCTCACCTGCTTCAACGGCACCCTCTTCCCCGGCACCGGCTGGGCCGTGGTCACCGTCCTCGAACGCCTCGGCCACACGGTGGACTTCCCCCTGGAGCAGACCTGCTGCGGGCAGATGCACTTCAACACCGGCTACCGCCCGGAAGCCGTCCCCCTGGTGGAGCGCTTCGCGCGGACCTTCGAGGCGTACGACGCGGGTGCTCACCCCGCAGCTCGTCGGCGTCGAGAACGCTGTCTTCCTCCCGTTCGCCTCCACCCTGTGCGGCGCCTGCTACGACGCCTGCCCTGTGAAGATCGGTATCCCTGAGGTGCCGGCCCACCTGCGGGCCGAAGTCGTCGAGCAGGGGCGCGCCGACTGGCGTCCCCCACCGCCGAGGCACTGGCGATGAAGGCCGCCGCCACTGTCCTCGACTCCCCAAGACTGCTCGGCGCCGCGCAGAAGGTGGCGAGCCTCGGCGGCCGTGCCCTCGGCCGGCGCGGACGCATCGGCCGACTGCCGGGCCCGATGCGCGGCTGGTCGGACATCCGTGTCCTCGCCGCCTGGGCGGGGCAGACGAACGCGGCCTTCACGAAGGCTAAGGCGTCATCTCATTTGGGGCGTTCGGTAGTCTGCGGTCGTGGGGATCGTTGAGCGGTTGGTGCCAGATGAGTTGTGGGAGCTGTTCGAACGGGTAGTGCCGCCTGCTCCGGCGCGGCCACAGGGTGGTGGCCGGCGGCGATACGGCGATCGGGAGGTGTTGGCAGCGATCATCTTCGTGGCCACTTCTGGCTGTACCTGGAAGCAATTGCCTCCGTCGTTCGGGCCTTCGGGGCCGACGGCCCACCGGCGCTTCAGCGAGTGGTCGAAGGCCCGGGTCTGGGCCAAGCTGCATCGCCTGGTGCTGGACGAGCTCGGCTCGCGCGGGCAACTGGACTGGTCGCGGTGCGCGATCGACTCGGTGAACATGCGGGCGATGAAGAGGTGGACCTGACAGGTCCGAATCCTGTAGATCGCGGCAAGTACGGGTCGAAGACCCACTTGATCACCGAGCGCACCGGTCTGCCGCTGTCCATTGGTATTTCGGGTGCAAACATGCACGACAGCCAGGGTCTTCAGCCGCTCGTGAGGGGCATACCATCAATCCGTTCCCGCAGGGGACCGCGGCGTCGCGAGCCCGGCAAGTTGCATGGCGACAAGGGCTACGACTACCGGCACCTGCGGCAATGGCTCCGCAGCCGGGGCATCACGCATCGCCTGGCCCGACGGGGCGTCGAGCCCTCCACTCACTTGGGCCGCCACCGCTGGGTTGTCGAGAGGTCCGTGGCATGGCTTGCCGGATGCCGCCGACTCCACCGCGGCTACGAGCGTAAGGCCGACCACTTCCTGGCCTTCACCAGCATTGCCTGCACCCTCATCTGCTACCGCAGACTCACCAAATGAGACCACTTCTTGGTGCGAGCAGTCGACGGAACAGATCATTGTTTGTCACCAAATTACTACGCCCTGGGTAGCGTCTTGCCGATCACGCGACGAGCCGGACGAGTGCGCCGGCCACCAGTGCTGCGGCCTGTTCTCGATCGTTTCGGCCCTGGCGAGCACGCATGTCACGTGCGGCTGTTCGATGGTGATGCCGCGGATCCGGCCGCCGCCTTCGCGGTCGGATCGGCCATCCCCGCCGGGAGGCAACCCGGGGAACCGTGCCGTCGTCCTCAACGACGGGTCGTCTCAGGGAGGTCATGCGTTGGGTACGCACGCCGACATCGTCAAACCACTGCCGGAACTCCTCGGGCAACACGCCCGGCACCTCGGGGACAAGGTCTGTTTCCAGGACCGGCTCAGGCGTGTGACCTACCGCGAGCTGGAACGGAGGACCGCACGGCTGGCCGGCCATCTGGCAGGACTCGGCCTGGCGCGCGGTGACCGGGTGGCCGTACTGCTCGGCAACCGGGTCGAGGCGGTCGAGAGCCTGCTCGCCGTCACCCGGGCGAGCGGCGTGGGCGTACCTCTGGACCCCGGGAACTCGGAGCAGGAGCTGGCCCGCTTGCTGGACGACAGCGGGGCACGGGTACTCATCACCGATGGCGCCTGCCTGACGCGGCGGCAAACGCTGACGCTCCGCCCCGGGCTGACCGTGGTGGTGGCCGAAGGCGGCGACGAGGACGAGGCCGTGTACTCGCCTTCGGGGGCGGACTTCGAGGAACCGGCGGACGAGGCCGACAGAGCCGGGAGCCGGTCCGCCGCGGTCGCGGGCCGCGTTCTGCGGTACGAGGAGTTGGCGGGTACGGCGCCGCGGACGCCGGCCCGGGACGATCTCACGCTGGACGAAGTGGCCTGGCTGCTCTACACCTCGGGCTCCTCCGGCACACCCAAGGGCGTCCTGTCCACCCAGCGCAACCGCCTCGCACCGATCGCGGCGGGGCTCGTGGGTGTCCTGGGCCTGTCCGAACGGGACCGCGTGCTGTGGCCGTTGCCCCTCCATCACGCGATGAGCCAGATCGTGTGCTTCCTCGGGGTGACCGCGGTGGGGGCGAGCGCGATGCTGCTGCCCCGGTTCTCGGTGGCGGGTGTGCTCGGCGAACTGCGGTGTGAGAACGCCTCGTTCACTCTGCTCGGCGGGGTCCCGACCACGTATTCGGCGCTGCTCGACGCGGTCCGGGGCGAGGAGAGCGGCCATGACAGCGGCGGGCTCGGCGCCCCCGCGCTGCGGGGCTGCGTCAGTGGTGGCGCCGCGGCGGGGCCCGGGTTCCGCGAGTCCTTCGAGGCGCTCTGTCGCGTTCCTTATCTGGAGCACTACGGCAGCACGGAGGCGGGCCCGGTGACCATGTCGGCGCCGGACGGGGCGACGGTGTCCGGGACGTGCGGCAGGGTGCTGCCCGGCACCCGGGTCCGGGTCGGCGGGGGCGCCGACGGCCGGGACACGGGCGAGGGCGAGTTGTGGGTCAATGGGCCCGGGGTCATGGCCGGTTACCACGGGAGGCCGGAGGCCACCGCGGAAGTACTGCGCGAGGGCTGGTTCCGCACGGGTGATCTGGCCAGCATCGATGGCTTCGGTGGACTGTCGATCATCGGCCGGGCCAGTGATCTGATCATTCGCGGCGGGGTGAACATCCACCCTTCGGAAGTGGAGGCGGTGCTGCGGCGGCTGCCGGGGGTGGCGGACGCCGCCGTGGCCGGACGGCCGCACCTCGTCTTCGGCGAGGTGCCGGTCGGCTATCTGGTCGCCGAGCCCGGTGGCGGCGGGTTGGACCGGGGGCGCCTCCTCGCCGCCTGTCGTGCGGAACTGTCCGGCTCCAAAGTGCCCGTCGAGCTGTTCGAGGTGGCGGACATTCCCCGTACCACCTCCGGGAAGATCCTGCGGCGGGATCTCGCCGGCCGGCCGGCGAGGGCGCTGGGCGCGGAGGCCGCTGGGAAGCCGTCAAGGGACCTGCTGGCCCTGGTGCAGGGCGAGGTGGCGGCCGTACTCGGCTCTACGGCTCAGGCAGTGGAGCCGAGCACGGCACTGCGGGACCTGGGCATGGACTCCCTGACGGCGACGGTGCTGCGGGAGCGGTTGTCGGCGGTGACCGGCCTGCCGCTCTCCGAGGCCGTCGCCTTCGACTTTCCCACGGCCGCCGCGCTCGCCGCCCACCTCGGGGAACAGCACGCCGCCGCGCCGGCCGGCGCCGGGTCCGTGCACCGGAGTGCGGCCCGGTCGGACGACGACCCTGTGGTGATCGTGGGGATGGCATGCCGCTATCCCGGAGACGTGACCTCTCCCGAGGACCTGTGGCGGCTGGTGGCCGACGGGAGGGACGCCATCGGTCCCTTCCCCACCGACCGGGGCTGGGACACCCGGTCACTGTACGACCCGGACCCCGGGCGGCCCGGACGGACGTATGTGCGCGAAGGCGGTTTCCTCTCCGCTGCGGACCGCTTCGACCCCGGCTTCTTCGGGATCTCCCCCCGCGAGGCGTTGGCCATGGACCCGCAGCACCGGCTGCTGCTCGAAGTGGCGTGGGAGGCCTTCGAGCACGCCGGTCTCGTCCCCGGCACCCTGCGCGGCTCGGCGACCGGGGTGTACGTCGGGCTGATGTACAGCGACTACGCCCGCCACCTGACAAGGACGCCCGAGCAGGTCGAGGGGTACCTCGGCCTCGGCAACGCCGGAAGCGTCGCCTCGGGGCGTATCGCCTACACCTTCGGTCTCGAAGGCCCGGCCATCACCGTGGACACGGCGTGTTCCTCTTCCCTGGTGGCCCTGCACCTGGCGGCCCAGGCGCTGCGCCGGGGTGACTGTGCCTTCGCGTTGGCCGGCGGCGCCACGGTGATGTCGGGGCCCTCGTCGTTCGTGGAGTTCAGTCGCCAGCGGGCGCTGGCTCCGGACGGCCGCTGCAAGGCGTTCGGCGCGTCCGCCGACGGCACCGGGTGGGCCGAGGGCGCCGGAATGCTGTTGCTGAGCCGGTTGTCCGAGGCGCGCCGCGCCGGGCTTCCGGTACTGGCCGTGGTGCGCGGCTCGGCGGTGAACCAGGACGGGGCGAGCAACGGGCTGACCGCACCGCACGGACCGGCGCAGCAGCGGGTGATCCGGCAGGCGCTCGTGGACGCGGGGCTGAATCCCGGGGACATCGACGCGGTGGAGGCGCACGGCACCGGCACCCGGCTGGGGGACGTCATCGAGGCGGAGGCCTTCTTCGCGACGTACGGGCGGCAGGCGCGGCAACGTCCCCTCCGGCTGGGCTCGGTGAAGTCGAACATCGGTCACACCCAGGCCGCCGCCGGAGTGGCCGGCGTGATCAAAATGGTGCAGGCGATGCGGCACGAGGTGCTGCCGCGTACGCTGCACGCCGACGAGCCGACCCTGCGTGTCGACTGGTCGACGGGCCGGATCGCGCTGCTGACCCGGGCGGTGGAGTGGCCTGCGACAGACCGTCGGCGCCGGGTGGGGGTGTCCTCGTTCGGCATCAGTGGCACCAACGCCCATGTGGTGCTCGAAGAGCCGCCGGGCGTCGGGCAGATCGCACCGCCGAATGCCGCGGCGGACGGCGGGGCCGCAAGCGGCCGCGTCGGGTCCGGGGCGGTGCTGGACAGTGCGGCACGTCCCGGACGGGCCGCGGTGGCCTTTCCGGTGTCGGCCAGGAATGTGCCGGGGCTGCGGGCCCAGGCGCGACGCCTGCACGACCATGTGGTCGCCGCCCCCGACGCGTCCCTGGTGGACATCGGGTACTCGCTCGCCACCACGCGTACCGCCTTCGAGCACCGGGCCGTGGTGGTGGCCCGGGACCGTGCCGAACTGCTCGGCTCCCTGCGGGCCGTGGCGGAGGACGACGGCCGGCCCGGCGTGCACACGGGCACGTCCCGCCACCACGGCCCGTCGGCCCTGCTGTTCACCGGCCAGGGCAGCCAGCGCGCCGGCATGGGCCGTGAACTGTACGAGTCGCGGGATCTGCATCCGGCCTTCGCCCGTTCGTTGGACGAGTCCTGCGCCCTGCTCGACGCGCTGCTGCCGGTGCCCCTGCGGGACGTCATGTTCGCCGGGCCCGGTACGCAGACGGGCGCGCTGCTGCACACGACCCGGTTCGCGCAGCCGGCGCTCTTCGCCCTGGAGACGGCCCTGTTCCGGCAGTTCGAGGCCTGGGGGGTGCGCCCCGGCCTGGTGGCCGGGCACTCGGTGGGCGAGGTGACGGCGGCACATGTCGCCGGGGTGTTGTCGCTCGCGGACGCCTGCACACTGGTGGCGGCCCGGGGCCGGCTGATGGACGCGCTGCCTCCGGGCGGCGCGATGGCGGCCGTGGCCGCCGGGGCGGACGAAGTGGCCGCCCACCTCGCCGAGACCGGGTGCGCGGTGGAGATCGCCGCGTTCAACGGACCCGCCTCGGTGGTCGTCTCCGGCGACGAGGCAGCGGTACGCGAGGCCGTCGCACACTTCCGCGAGCGGGGCCGTTCGGCGACGCCCCTGCGGGTCACCCATGCCTTCCACTCCGCCCGGATGGAGCCCATGCTGGCCGACTTCGCGGACGTGGTCCGGCGGCTGTCCTTCGCCGCGCCGAAGCTGCCCCTGATCAGCGCCGTGCAGGGCCGGGCGGCCACCGATGAGGAGCTGTGCACACCGGAGTTCTGGGTGGACCATGTCCGCCGTCCGGTCCGGTTCGCCGATTCGGTGGCCTACCTGGGTGAGCGAGGCGCGGCACACTACGTCGAACTGGGGCCGGACGGGGTGCTCACCGGCCTGGTACGAGATTGCCTCGCCTCGTCCGGACCGGCCCCGGCCGACCCGGACACGGGCGAAGCGGGCGGCGGCAAGCGGGGCCCGGCACCGCTGGTCCTGCCGACACTGCGCGGGACACGACCGGAAGCGGACGCCCTGCTGGACACGCTGGCCGCGCTGCACGCCCACGGCGTGCCGGTCGACTGGCGGGCCGTCCTCGCCGGGCGCGGCGGTCGGCGCGTCGCGCTGCCCACGTACGCCTTCCAGCGCCGCCGGTACTGGCTGGAGGCCGACCCGGGGCTTCCGCCGGTGTCCCCGGCGGCCGAGCCCACCCACCCGTTCCTGCGGTCGGACACCCGCACGGCCGACGACGACGGGGTGCTGCTGAGCGGGTTGCTCTCGGTGCGCGACCAGCCGTGGCTCGCCGACCACGTGGTGGGCGGGGAGGCCCTGCTGCCGGCGACCGCCTTCGTCGAAATGGCCCTGCACGCGGGCGAGTTGGCGTGCACGCCCGTCCTGGACGAGCTCGTCCTGACCGCGCCGCTGCACTTGCCCCCGGACGGTGCCGTCGACTTGCAGGTGAAGGTGAAGGTGGCGGGGGCGGACGACGCGGGACGGCGGGCCGTGCTCTTCCACTCCCGGCCGCACAATCCGGCGGGTGACGGGCCCTGGCTCCGGAATGCCGTCGGCACTCTCGCGCCGGCACTGGAGCCCGCGGAAGCGGGAGCGGCCGCCGCCAAGGCCGACGGCGCGTCCCGGCCGGCCGCCTCCTGGCCGCCGGAGGCGGCGGTGCCGCTGCACGACGGCGGTCCGGGGACCGGACCGTACGAGCGACTGGCCGCTGACGGGCTGGGTTACGGCCCCGCCTTCCGGGGCATGCGCACCGCCTGGAGGCACGGGGACGAGCTGTACGCCGATGTCGCGCTGCCCGAGGCGGCCCGGACCCCGCACCCGGAGGCGGACGGCCCCGGATTCCTCCTGCATCCCGCGCTGTTCGACGCGGCACTGCACGCCCGGGCCCTGGACAGCCTGGTCACGAACGATTCCAGGTCGGCGGATCCGGCGGGCGGTGGGTTGTCCCTGCCGTTCGCCTTCAGCGGAGTGCGCGTGCACGCCACCGGCGTCCAGCGTCTGCGGGTGCGGATGGCCCCCGGGCCCGACGGGCAGGCCGGGGTGGAACTGAGCGACGAGACGGGCTCCTTGGTGGCGACGGTCCGTTCGGTGACGCTCCGGCCTCTGCCACGTACCGGCTCGACGACGCCGGACGCGGTCACCGGTGCTCTCCACCGGACGGACTGGATACCGCTGACCGAGCCGCCCGTACCCGCGGCCATGCCCCGCTGGGGGGTTCTGGGCACGGCGGGCACACGGCTGGTGGACGCCCTCGCGCCCCCGGGTTCCGGCATCCCGGTGTACCCCGGCCCGGCGGCGTGCGACGCATCGTCGGCCGTCGTCGTGGCATGCCCGCCGCCGGACACGACCGGTGGCGGGCAGGACCGGGCCGCCGGGTTGCTGCGGACGGCGAGCTGGGCGCTGGGGCTCGTGCAGGAATGGCTCGCCGAAGCGCACCTGTCCCGCTCCCGTCTCGTCCTCGTGACGTCCGGTGCCGTCACCGCGGCCGACGACGGTCTCCCCGCGGAGGGCGCCGATCGCGACCCCGACGGCCCGTCCGGCGAAACGGCGTGCGTACCGTCGCACACACCGGTGTGGGGGCTGGTCCGCTCGGCCCTGCGGGAGAACCCCGGCCGCTTCGCCCTGATCGACGTGGACGAACACCCCGATTCCTGGAGTGCCCTGCCCGCCCTGCTGGCCGCCTCGGCGCCGGAGGCGGCCGTGCGCCGGGGGACGGTGTACGTACCGGAGCTGGTGCGACTGGCCGAGACGGCACCGAAGCCGCGCGAGCGGCGGCGACTCGACCCGGAGGGCACCGTCCTGGTCACAGGCGGCACCGGCTCCCTGGGCATGCTGGTGGCCCGGCACCTGGTCACCGCCCACGGCGTCCGCCACCTGCTGCTCGCCGGCCGGCGCGGGCCGGACGCCCCGGGGGCCCGGGAACTCGTCGCGGAGCTGCGTGCGGCGGGCGCCCAGGTGGCCCTGCACGCCTGTGACGTCGCGGACCGGACCGCGCTCGCCGCCCTGCTCGACACCGTACCGGCGGCCCACCCGCTGGCCGGCGTCGTGCACACCGCGGGGGTGCTGGACGACGGCGTCGTCGCGGCGCTCACCCCCGACCGCCTGAGGCGGGTGCTGCGCCCCAAGGCGGACGCCGCTCTCGCTCTGCACGAACTGACCCGGGGACACGACCTGGCCGTGTTCGCGCTGTTCTCCTCGGTGGCGGGTACCTTCGGCTCCGCCGGCCAGGCCAACTACGCCGCGGCCAACTGCGTGCTGGATGCCTTGGCGCGACACCGCGGGCGGCTCGGCCTGCCCGGGACATCGCTCGTCTGGGGCCCGTGGCAACAGGACGACGGGATGATGGCGCACCTCGGCGACGCGGACCTGCGGCGGATGGCCCGCTCCGGGTTCGGCCCGCTCGGACCGGAGGAAGGCCTGGCCCTCTTCGACGCCGCCGTGGCCGGGGACGAACCCGTGGTGGTGGCGGCCCGCCTCGCCCCGGCCGCTCTCCGCAGCGGCGAGCCGGCGGCGAACCGCCTCCGAACCTCCGCCGTCCCCGCTGCCGCCGTCGTCCCCGCTGCCGCCGTCGCCGACGGCGGGGACCGAACCGGTCGGGCCCTGGCGACCACTTCCCCCGGAGAGAGGGGCGGGGTGCTGCTCACACAGGTGCGGACCCTGGCGGCCCGCGTCCTGGGCCACGGGGAGGGGACGAGCGAGATCGACGAGGACACCCTGCTGGCGGACCTTGGGCTGGACTCCCTGGCCGCGGTCGATCTGCGCAATGAGCTCGCGGCGTGGACGGGGCTGGCACTGCCGTCCACGCTGCTGTTCGACTTCCCGACGCCGCGCGCGCTCGCCACCGAGCTGACGCGCCGGTATGCCGCCGAGGCGCCTCCAACGGGCCCCGCGTCCGACGGTCCGGCACGGCCCGAGGCCGCCGGCGCTCCGGGCTCCTCCGGCCGACCGGCGGACTACGGTGCGGGGGGCGGGGCGTGCGGTCCGTCGGACGCCCGGGTACAGGCCGCCGACGCACCGCACGCCGGGGGATCTCCGGACTCCCTGGGCGCGCTCTTTCGTGCCGCATGCGCCCAGGGACAGAGCTGGGACGGCATGGTGCTCCTGACCATCGCGGCGCGCCTCCGCCCGGTCTTCGACAGGAGCGGGGCGCCCGGTGCGACGCACGAACCCGTCGTGCTCGCGGCGGGCGGTGCGGGGGCCCGGCTGGTCTGCTCCCCTGCGCTCAGCGCGCTGTCCGGACCGCAGGAGTACGCGCGCCTCGGTGCTCGGCTGCGAGGGCTGCGGCC
This sequence comes from Streptomyces sp. NPDC014727, assembly GCF_043083485.1. Classification (NCBI taxonomy): domain Bacteria; kingdom Bacillati; phylum Actinomycetota; class Actinomycetes; order Kitasatosporales; family Streptomycetaceae; genus Streptomyces; species Streptomyces sp. NPDC014727. The sequence continues at coordinate 17,004 of NZ_JBIBYR010000035.1, forward strand.
GGTTTCCGCAGTGCGTCACCCGGGGTTCGAGCCCGGAGAGGTTCTGCCCGCCACACTGGACGCTCTCATCACCGCCCAGGCAACCGCCGTCCGCGCAGCCGCGACCGAAGGCCCCCCGGTACTGCTGGGGCGGTCGGCCGGTGGCTGGGTGGCCCATGCCGTGGCCGAGCGTCTGGAGTCAGAGGGGGCCGCCCCGGCGGCCGTCGTCCTGGTGGACACCTATCCACCCGGTCACGGCGACCGGGGCCAGGTGCTCTCCGCGATGACGTCGGACATGCTGCGCCGGGCGGCGGAGTTCGCCTCTGCCAGTCCCGATCGGCTCACCGCCATGGCCGGGTACTTCGAGCTCTTCAGTGACTGGAAACCCGCGCCGCTCGCCTGTCCCACGCTGTACGTACGGGCCCGGGACCCACTTCCCGGCGCCGACCCCGCTCCGGACTGGATCCTGCCGCACGCCGAGGTCACCGTGCCAGGTGACCACTTCACCATGCTGGAGGAACACGCTCGTACCACCGCACTCGCCATCCACCAGTGGCTCGGCGGCCGGGCCTGAGGACGCCCTGGAAGCGTGGGTGCGGATGCGGGGGTGGACGGCGCCGTTCCGCGCCCCGCGCCCGCCCTCCTCGCGGTCAGTGCCGTCCCGGCCGCGGACAACGGCGGATCTGCGGCCGACTCCCCTCACCGGCACCACGGTGGGCTTGTTCTCGGCGGTGTTCCTGCCTCCGGTGGAGGCATTCCGTCGGCAGCCTGAACAGCGGGTTCGTGTACAGGGGAGGCGAGCACGTTCCCATGCTCACCAGCCGGTCCAGAGCAGGTGGTTGACGAGGAGGGGGAGGGCGGCTTGTGCGGTGAGCCAGCTGCGGTGGGTGTGCGGGGGAAGGAGCGCGGTGGCGGGGAGCAGCCAGAGGACGAAGGGTTGCCAGATGCGTTCTGTCTCGGCCTTGCTCATGCCGGAGAAGTCGGCGACGAGGAGCACGAGGAGGGCTGCGAGGGAGAGGAGGGCGAGTCGTTGGGGTGGAGTGGTGGTGTGGGTGCGCAGGGCGTGCAGGGCGGTCGGGGTTTTGGCCGTGGCGCGGCGGAGGCCGGCGAGGGTGGCGAGGCCGGAGGCGATGGTGGCGCAGGCGAGGTTGGCCCAGATCCAGTAGGAGTAGGGCCGGATGCCGCCTGCCCCTTGGTAATAGCGCGTGACGAGCAGGTGGTAGGCCTCCCACCAGTTGTAGCCCGCCACCGTGAAGACGAGGGGGACGAGGAGCGCGCCGAGCAGGAAGGGGGGCAGAGGGCGGGCGGTGCGCCGAAGTACGAGCACGGCGAGAAGGAGGACCGCGATGAGTGTCAGACCGTAACTGAGGTAGCAGGTCAGGCCGTAGAGGAGGCCGGAGGCGAGGGCGGCCGTTGCGGGGAGCCGGGTCGAGCGGGTCGCGGCCAGGGCGAGAAGGGCGATGGACCAGGCGGCGACCGCGGCGAAGTAGCCGTCCGCCGAGGCGCCCGTCCACACGGCCATCGGGGCGAGGATCAGGAAGGGGGCGGCCCGGCGGGCGAGGCGTTCCTCCGACAAGGCACGCACCGTGACCAGGGCCGCGACCGTCATGGAGCTGCCGAGCACGATGCACCAGACCCCGGCCCAGGCGCCGCCGCCGAGTCCGATGCGGTCCAGCACGACGAACGTGAGCGTGGCGCCGGGCGGATGGCCGGCGACATGGGTCGGCCAGTTGCCCGGGGGGCCGATGAGGATGTGGTCGTTGAAGCCGCGCAGGGCGGCGCCGATGTCGTCGAACCGGGCGACAGCCCGAAGGTATTCGTGTTTCGTGGTGAGCCGTTCGGCGATGCCCCGGTCCCAGCCGTCGATCAGTGCCAGGGAGAGGATCCAGGCAAGGGAGTTGGCCCAGGCGGTGGTGAGGAGACCGCGCCAGGGCAGCCGGTCGGCGAGGGACGGGCCATAGGCGACGACGGCTGCCGCGACGGCGAGCGCGGCGGGGGTGCCGGGGCCGAGGTGCGGGTCCCAGGACGCCAGCAGAGGCGGCCAGTGGACGAAGAGGGTGCCGTCCGTGTCCTCGATCCAGTGGCCGACGAACACCGCGACCGTGATCAATAGGACACCTGCGGCGGCGGCGATCAGATCGCGGCGACGACCGGTGCCGTCGATGGTGGTGCGCTGCCCGGCCCGGTGGTTGCCGGTGATGTGTTCCTCGGTCTTCACGCTGGCACGCTATGCAGGACGGGCCGGTTACCGGCGGTGCCACCGGGCCGCGTCATCAAACCGTCAGATCTTGGTCCGGTTGGCCGTAGCGGGGAGTGATGTCAGGGTTTCGTCAGGAGTCGCGGGCGGGCGGGCCCGTTGCCCCGGCTTTAGCTTCGGGACATGGGCGACAAGCGTCACAACAGAGCGTTCCGCTTCCCGTTCCGCTTCGGCCGGGCGGGGCGTGACCCGTCGGACGCGTCCGGTCCCGAGCCCGGCGCGACCGCCGGGCGGGCACCGGCGTTCCTCGAACGGTTCCAGGTCTCGGAGCGGCTGCCTTCCTCGCCCCGGTTCTGGCGCAGTCCGGTGCGCGGCGTCCGGTTCACGGCGGCCCTCGGTCTGGTCCTGCTCGTCGGGATGACGTTGCTGTTCGTGACGGGGCTGCTGTCGTACGCCGCGTACAACCCGGATCTGGCAGCGGTCAACGACAAGACACCGGACAAGGGGCTGCTGGGGTTCTATCTCTTCTCCTGGCCGACCGGCCCGCACTGGCTGTACCGGCTGACGCAGGGCCTGCACGTCACGGGCGGCATCATCCTCGTACCGGTTCTGCTGGCGAAGCTGTGGTCGGTGATCCCGACGCTCTTCGCGCTGCCGCCCGCCCGCTCGGTGGGGCACGCGCTGGAACGGCTGTCGCTGTTGCTGCTGGTCGGCGGCGCGTTGTTCGAGTTCATCACCGGCCTGCTCAACATTCAACTGGAGTACGTGTTTCCGGGTTCGTTCTACCCGTTGCACTTCTACGGGGCGTGGCTGTTCTTCGCCGGTTTCCTCACCCATGTCGCGCTGAAGCTGCCACGGACCGTACGGGTCCTGCGGAACAGGGAACCCGGAACGGAAGAACCGGACGAGCTGGCGTCACCGGACCCCGACGCGCCGACCATCTCCCGGCGCGGGGCCTTCGCCGTGGTGGGTGCCGGATCGCTGCTCCTGCTGGTCACCTCGCTGGGCCGGAGTTTCGACGTGCTGCGGCCCACCGCGCTCCTCACCCCGCGTGGGTTCGCCGACCCCGGGCCCGGACCCAACGGCTTCCAGATCAACAAGACGGCCGCGTCCGTCCAGGTCAACCCCGCCGACATGGGAGAACGGTGGCGGCTCACCGTCAGCGGCCCGGCCGGGGAACGCTCCTTCACCAGGGAACAGCTCCTCGCCATGACCCAGTACAGCTCGGCCCTGCCGATCGCGTGCGTGGAGGGCTGGTCGACCTCGGACCAGTGGTGGCGCGGGGTACGGCTGAGGGACCTGGCGGCGCTCGCCGGGTACCCGGATCGGCCGCCGGGGGTTCTCGTGGAGTCTGCGCAACGCAGCGGGCCGTTCGGTAAGGCGGCACTCCGTGACAACCAGGTGCGCGACCCGCGCTCGTTGCTGGCGCTGGAGGTCAACGGCGAGACGCTGTCGCTGGACCACGGCTATCCGGCACGGGTCATCGTTCCGGCCGCGCCCGGTGTGCTCAACACCAAATGGGTGAACCGGCTGACGTTCGGAGAACTGTGATGGGACGGAACCGGCGAACTGTGACGGCACGGAACGAGGCGCGGACGGGCGGCCCGAGGCCGAAGGAGGTCTTCAGACGCTGGTACGGGGAAGGGCCGCTGCATCTCATTCTGCTGGTCTTCACCTTCGCGCTCGCCGGGTATGCGGGCGTACGGCTGCTGGCGGGGGACACGTTCGCGATCGTGGTGTGGTTCATCGGCTCGGCGCTCGTGCACGATCTGGTGCTGCTGCCGGTGTACGCGACGGCGGACCGGGCTGCGCGCACGGTGCTGGGACCGCGCTCGGACCTGGTCAACTTCGTACGGGTGCCCGGCCTTCTCTCCGGGCTGCTGCTGCTGATGTGGTTTCCCCTGATCACCCGGCAGGTAACCCACTACAAGGTGGCGAGCGGGCTGTCCGTCGATGTCTTCCTGGGCAACTGGCTGCTGATCACGGCTGCGCTGTTCGCCGCGTCGGCGCTCTGGCTCACCGTCCGGACCCTCCGGCTGAGGCGCAGGGCGAGGAAGGCGCGGCCGTCCGCCGTCCACTGATCGCAGAGCTGCCAGCCCTGGGGCTGTGCGTACCGGAGCAGCGCGGGGGCGCCGATCCGGGCCCAGGGGAAGTGCACGTCCCCGGGGCCGGTCCGGTCCGGTGCACCGCCCGACTTCGGCGCGAGGTGTCCGTCGACCAGCCGTACTCGGACCCGTTCGTCGATGTCGAGCGGCGCGGTCTCCGCGATGAGCAGTCCGCCGGGGGCGAGCAGTTCCGCGGTGCGCATCAGCAGGGCGTGCGGGTCGCCGCCGATGCCGACGTTGCCGTCGATGAGCAGGACGGAGCCCCAACGGCCCTCGCCGGGCAGCGGGTCGAAGACGGAACGGCGCAGCGCCGGGCCACCGATCCGCAGCGTGTGCGCGACAGCCGCCTCGCTGACGTCGATGCCGAGCGCCCGATGACCCCGCCCGGCCAGTTCCGTGACGAGGCGCCCGGGGCCGCACCCGATGTCGAGGACCGGTCCTTCGCAGCGGCGCAGCGCCGACAGGTCGGTGCTGTCGGCGCCCGCGCACCAGCGTTCGACATCCAGGGGAAGCAGCCAGCCGTCGGTCCGGCGCAGGAAGAGCGGACCGTGGCCGTTGCGCAGGGCGTTGGCGTACGGGTCGGCGCTCCAGGGGGTGAGGTCCGGTGGCGCCGGCCTCCTCACCACGTGGTCTGCAGCCGTACCGCTCATCGGGTCACCGCCCCGGTCAGCCGGGCGAGGGTCGCGGCGAACCGCCCGTTCGGTGCGGCGGCGGCGACGTGTGCGGCGTCCGCCGCGCTGTCCACGTCCCGCAACGGGGGGAGGTCCCGCACGGTGAGGCCCGCCTCGACGAGCCGCCGCCGCTGGACTGCGCCGGTCTGCGGTACGGACATGGGTACACCCCGCAGGAGGCCCGGGTCGGGGACGGCCAGGCCGAGTGCCCAGAAGCCGCCGTCGTCGGCAGGACCGAACCAGGCGTCACAACCGTCCCAGGCGTCCGGTGCGAGTGCGGGCGCCAGATGCGCCGGGGCGATCTGAGGGGTGTCCATGCCGATGAGCAGCGCCGGCCCGGTACAGCAGGCGAAGGCCGCCGCGAGCCGCTCGTCGAGCGGCCCGGAGCTCTGCGCGACCACCTCGATGCCGTCAGGCAACCAGGGCCCGGGCCGCCCGTCGAGCACGAGAACACGCCGCCGGGCAGGGAGGGCCAGGAGGGTGCGCAGCGTGTCACCGAGCGCCGCCTCGGCGAGCTGCGCGGCCTCGGTGGGGGTGAAGGGCGGAGTGAGCCGGGTCTTGACCAGGCCGGGCAGCGGTTCCTTGGCGATCACGAGGAGAGCGGTGGGGCCGGAGAGCGCGCAGGGGCTGGGCGTGCCGCCGGGGTGGGCCGTTGTGCTCACCGGGATACCCCCGGCCGTGTCGTCCGGGCCGCGTTCTTTAGTGGTGGCCTGCTCAGGACCGCCCGCATGTCGCGTACCGCGTGCCACGTTCCCCGCCAGGTGCCGGTGACCTTGGACTTTCCGGTACGTGGCAGATACGGCACATCCGTCTCGGCGACCCGCAGCCCGGCATCCGAAGCGTGCACCACCATCTGCAGCGGATAGCCGCTGCGCCGGTCGGTGAGATCCAGCGCCAGCAGGTCCGCGCGTCGAGCGGCCCGCATCGGGCCGAGGTCCCGCAACCGCAGCCCCGTCCGCCGGTACAGCATCCGGGCCAGCGCCAGATTCCCCGCACGGGCGTGCAGCGGCCAGGCGCCACGGCCCTCGGGACGGCGCCGCCCCAGCAGCAGATCGGTCTCCCCATCGGCGATCCGCCTCACGAAACCGGGCAGCAGCCCGGGATCGAGGGAGCCGTCACAGTCGCAGAAGCACACGAAGTCGGCCTGGGCGGCGAGCAGCCCGGCATGGCACGCGGCGCCGAAGCCACGCCGCGGCTCGTGCACAACGGTTGCCCCGAGGGAACGGGCCAGGTCCGCCGAGCCGTCGGTGGAACCGTTGTCGACGACGATCGCACGCCATCCGGCTGGGATACCTGCCAGCACCCGGGGCAGTGCCGCCGCCTCGTCCAGACAGGGCAGAACCACATCGGCGCGGGGGGAGTCGGTGGGGGAGGTGTCTGTCACCTCGCTCACACTACGGAGCAGAACCCGGCATTTTGGCCTACAGGTTCTTACGAAAGACGGACGTCGACCCTTCGGGGGACCGCCGCCCGGCAGCAGGGTGCCAAGGTGGTCGTACGGAGAACATCCCGGCCACCCCGGATTCCGGCCCCGCCTCCGGTACCCGGCGCGGCCACGTACTCGTCGTGGACGACGACCGGCAGCGCCCGTATGACCGACATTCTTCTCATCGCGCTCCTCGCGTTTCTGGGCGCGGCGGCGGCCGGACTCCTTGGCGCACTGGCTCTGCGGCTCTTGCGGCACCGTTCGCTCGTCGTGTCGGTGACCGTCGTCGCGGCCGTCGCCGTGTGTGGGGGCATTCCCGAGGAGGATCTGCCGAGGGTCTTCGACATGGGCCGGCGCGGCAGCCATGCCCGTACGCCTCCGGCGGGCGCCGGGCTCGCACTGGCCATCGTGCGCGGCATCGTGGAGACGCGCGAGGGCCGAGCAGAGGTCCGTAACGTCACGGGCGGCTGCCGCTTCGAGGTCACGCTCCCGGCGGCAGGCTGAGTGCGTTCGGGGAGCGAGAGCCCGTTGCCGTCCTGTCCGAGCCTCCCGACGGACTCGGCGCGCCCCTCAACGCTGCGCCCGCGAACTCCTTCATCCCCTCCGCGAACCCCACCTCAGGCCGCCAGCCCAGCTCCTCGCGCAACCGCCGCGAGTCCGCCGTCACATGGCGTACGTCACCGAGGCGGTACTCACCGGTGATCTCCGGCGCCGGACCGCCGTGCGCCGAGGCCAGCGCCGCCGCCATCTCGCCGATCGTGTGCGGCTCACCGCTTCCCGTGTTGTACGCGGCGAAGCTCCCCGCTCCCCGTTGCCCCACAGCCTCCAGTGCCACCGCATTGGCGGCGGCCACATCATGCACATGGATGAAGTCGCGCCGCTGATCGCCGTCCTCGAACACCTGCGGCGCCTCGCCCCTGGCCAACGACGAACGGAAGAAGGAAGCGACGCCCGCGTACGGTGTGTCGCGCGGCATCCCGGGCCCGTACACGTTGTGGTAACGCAGCGCCACCGCCCGCCCGTCCGTCGCGCGGGCCCACGCGGCAGCCAGATGTTCCTGTGCGAGTTTCGTCGCGGCGTACACGTTGCGTGGGTCGGTCGGCGCGTCCTCGCCCACGAGCCCCGGCGCCAATCCGCTGCCGCAATCCGGGCATCGTGGTTCGAAGCGGCCCGACATCAGATCGTCCACAGCCCGCGGCCCCGGCCGTACCCGCCCGTGCCGCGGGCAGTCGTACCGGCCTTCGCCGTAGACGACCATCGATCCGGCGAGCACCAGGTCCTGCACCCCGGCCGCGGCCATTTCCGCCAGCAGCGCGGCCGTTCCCAGGTCGTTGCAGCCGACGTATTCAGGAGCGTCCGCGAAGTCCTTGCCCAGGCCCACCATTGCGGCCTGGTGACACACGGCGTCGATCCCTCGCAGTGCCACGGCCACGGCCGCCCGGTCCCTCACGTCGGCGACGATCAGGCCCTCCCTGCCGTGCCCGCCACTCCCGCCGTGGGCCGACTTCAGCAACGCGTCGAACACCACCACCTCGTGCCCCCGCGCCTTCAGGGTCTCGGCGATGTGTCTCCCGATGAATCCGGCTCCGCCGGTGAGCAGTACACGCATGACGCCACGTTAGGTTCCGGTATCCCCTCCGTACCGGCACCGCGCGGGCACCTCACCGGAGCGTAAGAACCACGAGGGCCGTCCGGCGACGCACCGCGGACCTGTTTTCGAGTGGCGGCCGTCAGTCCTCTTGGCGGAAGTCCAGCATGTAGAAGACCTTGTCGTAACGGCGTTGCCCGACGGCGACGAAGTCGCGAAGGCGGCCGTACTCGGCAAAGCCCAGCGAGCGGTAGAGCTGCAGGGCACCGGCGTTGTCGCCACGGGCGTCCAAGGTGAGAACCTCGACAGCAGCGGCCTGGGCATCCCCGATCAACGCAGTCGTCAGCGCCCGGCCGACGCCACGACCGTGGACGGCGTTGTCCACCGCGACCTTCTCCAGATCAGCGTGCGGTCTGTGGGTCGGCCGGGCGTACCGCAGCCAGTACCCCAGTCCGACAAGGCGCCGGTCCAGGTAGGCGACACGCAAGGCCGCGTCCCCCGCCCGCACCGCGCAGACAACCTGGTCGAGCAGCATCGCGACCTCGTCCGGGGAGGGCGGTTCCACCCATCCCAGAGCGGCGCCCCGACCGACCAGGTCAGCCAGAATCCGGTGTGCCGCCTCCGCGAACCCGGCCTCCAGCTCCGGATCGCCGGCCAGCTCCGAGGCGTTGAGGATGACGAACTCGGCCGCCGTCACGCCGTTGACCGTCTGCGAATTCATCAACCACTCCAATCAGGCCGGGGAATGCCCCAGATCGTGGGGGGCCATCGGCCCCGGCCGACATGTCGCCGACCCACGCTCCTGGGCTCTGTCCGGTCGTGAGGCGACGGACGACGAGGGAATCCCGGAGGAGGACACCAAGGCTGTCCGCTTCTGCCGGCGGTTTGCGCGGACCGGCGCCGCGGTCCTGCTTGCGGGTTGCTACGAGCGCGGCGGCGTGTCCACCCGGTGCCACGTCGCCACCGGGCCGGGGGCGCGGGAATCTTCGGGGGTGACCCAGAACGCCCTTCCCTGTTCGGCGCTGTACTGGGCGCCCGTTCGCCCGTCCCCGGACGAGCGGCCGGTCAGGCGGCGCCCGATCCACGGCATCAGGTGTTGGCGGGCGAAACGGAGGTCATCGACACGTCGTATCGCCCATTTCGGTGGGACCGAGGCGGGTAGGGGGGTCCACCAGTCGTTCTCGGGGGGCAGCCCGAGCGTCTGCCAGACCGCCTCCGCCACCCTCCGGTGCCCGTCGGCCGTCAGATGCAACCGGTCGACGTCCCACAGACGGGGATCACCCAGAGCCGGTGCCCCGTACAGATCGACGACCGAGGCTCCGTGCCGTGCCGCCAATTCGTCGACCAGGGAGAACAGCTCCTCCATTCGTGGGCGGAACCGTTCCATCACCGGCCCGTTGCGACCGGGGCTGCGCATCAGCACGAGCTTCCTGCACGACGGAGCGAGACGTTCGACGGCCTCTTCGAGCCGTCCGCGGACCATGCCCATGTCGCACTTCGGCCGCAGCGTGTCGTTGAGACCGCCGACAAGTGTGATGACATCCGCACCCATGGCGGCGGCCACATCGACCTGCTCGTCGACGATCTGGCCGATCAGCTTGCCGCGTACGGCGAGGTTCGCGTAACGGAAACCCGGCTTACGGAGCGCGAGCCGTCCGGCGAGGACATCGGCCCAGCCCCGGTACGAGCCGTCGGGCAGCAGGTCCGACATGCCCTCGGTGAACGAGTCGCCGACCGCGACAAGACTGGTGTACGAGGCATTCGATTCCATGGCGATGCGATCGTACCGTGGCACAATCCGACCCCCTGCGGACAGTCCCTGACGGTTCGGGAATGCTCCGCGCCGATCCGGGAGAGGCTTTGGACGGGGCGGTGCCGCAGGCTCCGGGGACGGGCGGGCGGTCCGTACGGAGCGAGGCAGCGCGCTGTGGGCCGAGGGCCACTCAGTCGCCGACGGCCAGCCGCAGACCGAAGCCCGCGATCACGGTTCCGGTGATCCGGTCCAGCAGCCTGCGGGCCTGCGGGCGTTGCAGCCAGCCCCGCAGGACCTGGGCGAAGGCGATCAGCAGTGCCGACCAGAGGAGACCGAGTGCGATGTGCACCCCGGTCAGCAGCAGGCCCGTGGCGAAGTGCGGAGCGCCCGCCGGGATGAACTGGGGCAGGACGGCGACGTAGAACACACCCATCTTCGGGTTGAGCAGATTGGTCAGGGCGCCCTGCCGCCATCCGGCAACGAGGCTGTCGGTCCCTTGAGGAGCCACGGCACGGGCTTCGGCCCCCTCTACCTCCTCCTTGGTGTGCCTGCCGCGCAGGGTCTCGACGATCATGCGTCCACCCATCCAGAGCAGATAGGCGGCTCCGGCGTAACGCAGCGCTTCGTACGCCATGTGCGAGGCCGTGAGCAGCGCCGTGACACCGAGCGAGGTGAGCGCACCCCAGGCGAGAGTGCCGCTCTGGATGCCGAGGACGACACCGAGCGCACGCTTGCGGCGACCGAGCGCCGAGGTGCGCAGTATGAGAGCGGTGTCGAGACCGGGAGTGAGGGTGAGGAGCCCTACGACCAGGGCGAAGGACGACCATAGTGCGGTGCTGATTGCAGCGGGAACAGTCTGCGTGTAAGAGGCCGGGCAGATGGACGGGTGGTCACGGGCGTCGATTGGGGCGGTGGTCCCAGCGGTGGGTGGTCCAGGCCGGCGGATCAGGCTACGAACGGTGATGATCGTGTCCGCGAGGTCGAAGAAGGCGTTGGCGACAGTGGTTCAGGCGCCGCGGGTGTCGTAGGTCTCGCGGTTGGCCAGCACGTCGTCCATGTGCACCTCGGCCCATGCCTTGAGGCCGCGCATCATCTCGTACAGCGACAGGCCGAGATCGGTCAGCTCGTAGGACACCGTGACCGGCACGGTCGGCACCACGGTGCGGGACACCAGGCCGTCGCGCTCCAGGGAGCGCAGCGTCTGGGTGAGCATCTTCTGGCTGACGCCGGCCAAGAGGCGCTGCAGCTCTGAGTAGCGCATCACCCGGGGCCCGCCGGCGCAGTCGGCGCCGGGCTGATGCGCGCTGTCGCTGCCGAGCGCGGCCAGGATCAGCGCGACCCACTTGTCCGAGATCCGGTCGAGCAGCTTGCGACTGGGGCAGGCCGCCACGAAGGCGTCGTACTCCACCTTGGCCTGTGCCCTTTGCTGAGCTGCCGTCATCGTCGCCATGGACCATCCCTCTCACCCGTGGGTGCCCTACGCACCTCGAAGTGCCTACTTCCCAATAAGAAGCTACGCACCAATAGTGGTGCAAGGCGCCGCTAGGCACCATCCCCTGGCTCCACACGAAAGGCACACCATGAGCACCCCCTCCGCCTCGCTTCCCGGCGGCCCCTGGACCCTGGGCGACCTGACCGTCACCCGGTTCGGCTACGGCGCCATGCAACTCGCCGGCCCCTGGGTCATGGGTCCGCCTGCCGACCGCGAGGGCGCACTCGCCGTTCTCCGCGAGGCCGTCGGCCTCGGCATCACCCACATCGACACCGCCGACGCCTACGGGCCGCACATCACCAACCAGCTGATCCGCGAAGCGCTGCACCCGTACTCCGACTCGCTGCACATCGTGACCAAGGTCGGCGCGACCCGCGACGAGGAGGGAGGCTGGCCCCCGGCACGCAAGCCTGAAGAGCTGCGCCGGGCCGTCACCGAGAACCTGGAGAACCTCGGCCTCGACACGCTGGACGTGGTCAACCTTCGGCTCGGCGACGCCCAGGGCCCCGTGCCCGGTTCGCTCGCGGAGGCGTTCGGGGCGCTCGTCGACCTCCAGCGGCAGGGCCTCATCCGGCACCTCGGCGTGAGCAACGCGACGGCGGAACAGGTCGCCGAGGCACGCTCGATCGCGCCGATCGTGTGCGTGCAGAACATGTACAACCTCGCCCACCGCCACGACGACGACCTGATCGACGAGCTCGCAGAGCAGGGCATCGCCTACGTGCCCTTCTTCCCCCTCGGCGGCTTCAGCCCGCTGCAGTCCTCGGCACTCACGGCCGTAGCCGCCCGGTTGGACGCGACGCCCATGTCGGTCGCCCTGGCCTGGCTGCTGCGGCGGTCGCCGAACATCCTGCTGATCCCCGGCACCTCATCGGTGGCACACCTGCGCGAGAACGCCGCCGGCGCGGGACTCCCGCTGTCCGACGACGATCTCGCCGAGCTCGATAAGATCGGCCGCTAACCCTACGGCGCTCACCAGCGGCTGGGGCCGGATCGACCGCGGGACGCGGTCGGATTCGCACCTGCCCCCTGGCGGCCCGTCGGTGGGCCCGCGGCCGGATCTGCACCGGGCTGCCCGCCACCCGCCGGCCCCGCCCTCCGATCAGCGCGCCTGTGACCGTCCGACCAGTTCGCGCAGCACGTCCTCCATCGTGACCATTCCGGCCAGCCTGCCGTCCTCGTCCACCACCGCCGCCAAATGCGTCCGGCTGCGCCGCAACGCGGTCAGCACGTCGTCCAGTGGAGTGGCGGCCCGCACCCGGGCGATGGGGCGCATCGCCGTTACGGGGAACGGCACGTCGCGCGGTGTGGCGTCCAGGGCGTCCTTCACATGGAGGTAGCCCAGGATGCGCGCCTCGCTGTCCATCACGGGAAAGCGCGAGAATCCGGTCTCGTGCGAGAGCTGTTCCAGTTGTTCCGGCGTCGTCCCGACCTTGGCGTACATCACCCGCTCCACCGGCATCACCACATCCCGCACGGGGCGACGGCCCAGCTCAAGGGCGTGGTGCAGCCGTTCGGCGGCGCGGTCGTCGACCAGTCCGGCGTCCCCGGCGTCCTTCACCAGCCGGGCCAGCTCGTCGTCGGAGAACGTGGCGGACACTTCGTCCTTCGTCTCGACCCGCAGGAGTTTCAGCAGTGCGTTGGCGAAGGCGTTGATGGCGAAGATCACCGGGCGCAGCGCCCTGGCGAGGGCGACCAGCGGCGGTCCGAGCAGCAGAGCGGCCCGTACGGTCCCGGCCAGGGCGATGTTCTTCGGCACCATCTCGCCGAGCAGCATGTGCAGATACGTCGCCACGGACAGCGCGATCACGAACGAGATCGGATGGATCAGTCCGTGCGGCACACCCACCGCGTCGAAGACCGGCTCCAGCAGATGCGCGATGGCCGGTTCGGCGACGATGCCGAGGACCAGCGTGCACGCCGTGATGCCCAGCTGCGCCGCCGCGAGCAGCGCCGACACGTGTTCGAGGCCCCAGATGACGCTCCGCGCCCGCCGGTTCCCCGTCTCGGCCTCGGGCTCGATCTGGCTGCGGCGCACGGAGATCAGAGCGAACTCCGCGCCGACGAAGAAGGCGTTGACGACCAGGGTCATCAGTCCGATGAAGAGCTGGACGGCGATCACCGTGCGCCCTCCGTCCGCTCGTCGCCGGGCAGCGGTGCATGCAGCAGGGCCCGCGCGGCCCGGCGTCCAGAGGCGTCCACCACATCGACCCGCCAGCCGTCCAGCTCGATCGAGTCACCCACGGCGGGGATGCGGCCGACCTCGGTGGCGACGAGCCCGGCGAGCGTTTCGTACGGTCCGTCCGGCACACGCAGTCCGATTCTCTTGAGCTGGTCGAGTCGGGCGGCGCCGTCGGCCGACCAGAGGGTCCGCCCGTCGGCGTCCTCGCCGGCCGGAGCCAGGTCCGGCGTCTCGTGCGGGTCGTGCTCGTCGCGCACCTCGCCGACCACCTCCTCGACGATGTCCTCCAGGGTCACGACACCGGCCGTACCGCCGTATTCGTCGATGACGACGGCCATGGTGAGCTTGCCGGACAGCCGGTCCAGGAGCCGGTCCACGGTGAGGGTCTCCGGTACGAGCAGGGGCTCGCGCAGCATCTCCGAGACGCGAGTACGGGGCCGCTGCTCGGCCGGGACGGCCAGCACGTCCTTGATGTGGGCCACGCCGACGACGGTGTCGAGGCCGCCGCGGTAGACGGGGAAGCGGGACAGACCGGTCGCGCGGGTGGCATTCGCGACGTCCTCCGCGGTCGCCTGCACCTCCAGCGCGGTGACCTGTACCCGTGGGGTCATGACGTTCTCAGCAGTCAGCTCCGACAGGTTGAGGGTGCGGACGAACAACTCGGCGGTGTCCGCCTCCAGCGCCCCCTCCTTCGCGGAGTGCCGGGCCAGCGCCACCAGCTCCTGGGGACTGCGGGCCGAGGCGAGTTCCTCGGCCGGTTCCATGCCCAAACGGCGCACGATCCGGTTCGCGGTGTTGTTGAGGTGACTGATGAACGGCCGGAAGACGGCGGTGAAGGCCCGCTGCGGGGTCGCCACGGCCTTCGCCACCGCGAGAGGGGAGGAGATCGCCCAGTTCTTCGGGACGAGCTCGCCGACGACCATCAGGAACACGGTGGACAGCGCCGTTCCCAGGACGAGGGCCACGGAGGACGCCACGCCGGGGGACAGGCCCACGGCCTCGACCGGACCGCGGATCAGTTTCGCGATCGACGGTTCGGAGAGCATGCCGACCACCAGGTTGGTGACGGTGATGCCGAGCTGTGCGCCGGAAAGCTGGAAGGTGAGGCTGCGTACGGCCTTCATGGCGCTTGCCGCGCCGCGCTCACCCCGCTCCACGGCCCGTTCGAGCTGACCGCGCTCGACGGTCGTCAGGGAGAACTCAGCCGCGACGAAGGCGCCGCAGGCGAGCGAGAGCAGTACCGCCACGAGCAGCAGAAGCACTTCGGTCATCGGTTCACCTCCGTCCCATGATCGGGCAGGGGCAGGAGGATCGCTCGGTGTCGGCGATGTCGACTACTGGGAGGCTCGCCCATGGGCGGACGCTCACACCTTTCGGAAGGATCGGTCAGGACTCCGTCCATCGTAAAGGATCGGCAAAGTCGGCCACTCTTCCGGATGGTCGACTTCAGTCCGTGAGCGGCTTCACCCAGCGCCGCCAGTGATCCTCGCGGTGGTAGCCGGCCGCGGCCCACGTGCGGTGGGCCCGGTCGTTGACCTCCAGGACCATGGCGTCGACCCGGCGTCCGCCCAGGGCGATGAACCGCTGTTCCGCCGCTGCCGTCAAGGCGGTGGCGATGCCTTGCCTCCGGCGGTCCGGATGTACGGCCAAGCGGTAGGCGGAGCATCGCCAGCCGTCGAAACCGGCTATGACGGTTCCCACGAGAAGACCGTCATGTTCTGCCAGGAGCAGGGCCTCGGGGTCTCTTGAAATGAGCCGGGCCATCCCGTCGTGGTCGTCGCTGATGCTCGTACCCTCTGCGGCTTCCCGCCAGAATCGCAGCACCGCATCGATATCAGCGAGGTCGGCGCAACGGATGTGAAGATCGCTCATGGTGCGAGCCAAGCAGAGCGCCGCCCCGTTCGGCGAACGATTTCCCCGCCGAGGAATTGCCGAGGAGCGGACAGAGGAGCGCTGCCCACGCTTCGGCCGGGAAGCTCCGTCGCCCTGGAAGTCGCGTCGGCCGCGGACCCGTCGATCCACAACCCCATGGGCTCGGAAATCCGTCGGCCTCGAACCACCTCGGCCAGGAACCCCCTCGGCCAGGAACCCCCTCGGCCAGGAACCCCATCGGTTCGGACCCTGTCACCCTCGGATCCCGGCCTTCAGAGCTCCGTGTCGAACATGTCCAACAACGCCGCGCCGTCCACGTCCTCCTCGGATCCGGGCAGCGACAGCTCGGCCCAGATGACCTTCCCCTGAGGCGTGTACCGGGTGCCCCAGCGCTCGGTCAGTTGTGCGACGAGGAACAGGCCGCGGCCGCCCTCGTCCGTCGCGGCGGCATAGCGCAGATGGGGTGAGGTGCTGCTGCCGTCGGCCACCTCGCAGGTCAGGCCGTGATCGTTCAGCAGCCGCATCGTGACCGGTGCGGAGCCATGGCGGATGGCGTTGGTGACCAGTTCACTGAGCACCAGCTCCATGGCGAACGAGAGCGCGGACAGACCCCAGTCGTCGAGCTTCTCGATAGCGGCGGCGCGCATCCCCGCCACAGCGGCGGGATCGAACGGTACGTCCCACTCGGCGACACAGTCGGGCGGGAGCGCCCGGGTACGGGCGATGAGCAGCGCCACGTCGTCCTTCGGCCGACCGGGCAGGAGCTCGTCGAGCACCGCCCGGCAGCTCTCCTCCGGTGAGCGGCCGGGATGGGATGCCAGGGCCCGGCGCAGCAGCTCGATCCCTTCGTCGATGTCCCGGGTGCGGTCCTCGATGAGCCCGTCGGTGTACAGGACGAGCTGCGTGCCTTCCTCCAGTTCCATCTCCGCGGTCTCGAACGGCATGCCACCCAGGCCCAGGGGCGGTCCGGCCGGGAGGTCGGGAAACGTCACGCCGCCGCCGTCGGGCCGGACCAGTGCGGGCGGGGGATGCCCGGCCCGAGCCATGGCGCAGTCGCGTGAGACGGGATCGTAGATCGCGTACAGGCAGGTGGCTCCCATCACCCCCGCGCCGACGGTCGTCTCCACGTCCTCCTGGTCGATGCGCCCGACCAGGTCGTCGAGGTGGCTGAGGATCTCGTCGGGCGTCAGATCGAGGGTGGAGAAGTTGTGCACGGCCGTCCGGAGCCGTCCCATGGTGGCGGCCGCGTGCAGGCCGTGACCGACGACGTCTCCGACGACCAGCGCCACCCGGCTGCCCGGGAGGGGGATCACATCGAACCAGTCGCCGCTGACCCCGGAGACCGCGGGCAGGTAACGATGGGCGACCTCAAGGGCACTCTGCTCGGGCAGTTCCCTGGGGAGCAGGCTGCGCTGCAGCGCCACGGCCATGGCGTGCTCCCGGGTGTAGCGACGGGCGTTGTCGATGCTGACCGACGCCCGGGCGACCAGTTCCTCGGCCAGGGACAGGTCGTCCGCGTCGAAGGGCTGGGGCTTTTCCGAGCGCCAGAAGTCGACCACACCAAGGATGACGCCGCGTGCCCGCAGCGGCACGGCGATGAGCGAATGGATTCCGTAGTCGACGATCGACCGTGTCCGCTCCAGGTCCTGGGCGAGCCAGTCGGGTGCGGCGCACAGTTCGGGCACCAGCTGCGACCGGCCCTTCCTCAGGGCCCGTGCCTGCGGCGTCGAGGGGAGGAAGTCGTGCAGCCGGCCACGTTCATAGAGGGGATGGTCGTCCCGGATGCCGTGCACGGCGGCGCGGCGCAGGTCCGTGTTCGTATGGGCCGGCTCGTCGCCGCGCAGGACCGGGTCGGCCAGATCGACGGTGACGAAGTCGGCGAGACGGGGGACCGCGACCTGCGCCAGTTCCTCGGCCGTGCCCACCACGTCGAGGGTCGTACCGATGCCGAGCCCGGCGTCGTACAGCAGCCTCAGCCGCTGGCGGGCGCTCTCCGCCCTGCCCGACAGCGCCCGCAGCTCCGTGGAGTCGCGCAAGGTCGCGACGGTCCCTTCGCGGGCGCCGTGACGTTCCGTGGGGCGCTGGCTCACCGCG
Source organism: Streptomyces sp. NPDC014727 (assembly GCF_043083485.1). Classification (NCBI taxonomy): domain Bacteria; kingdom Bacillati; phylum Actinomycetota; class Actinomycetes; order Kitasatosporales; family Streptomycetaceae; genus Streptomyces; species Streptomyces sp. NPDC014727. The sequence continues at coordinate 34,363 of NZ_JBIBYR010000035.1, forward strand.
AGCAAGCGGTCTCCCGCAAGATGCACTTCGTCCGTGGCGGCTCGGCCCGAGGCGAGCAGTTCGACCGTGCCGGGATCGAGGCCGGGCAGGTCCGAGACGTGCCGTCCCTCGGCGTCGCGCGGCAGATTCAGCAGCCGTCTCGCCTCGTCGTTGGCCAGCAGAAGCCGACCGTCGGCGCCGACGATGAGTACGCCTTCGCGCACGGCGTGCAGCACCGCGTCATGATGCTCGTACATGCGGGTCATCTCGGCGGGGCCCAGGCGGTGGGTCTGTCGCCGCAGGCGCTTGGCCACCAGCGCGGTTCCGCCCGTGGCGAAGGCGAGCGCGGCCGCTCCGGTGCCGAGGATGATCGGAAGCTGCCGGGCCACCACACCGGTCACGTGGTTGACCTTCAGGCCCGCGGCCACCACGGCCACGACCTTGTCACCGCGATCGAAGACGGGGACGAGGGCCTGCACCTCGTGGCCCAACGGGCCATTGACGCTCTCGGTGTACACACGGCCGGCCAGCGGCGGCCCGATGGTGCCGACGAACTTCTTCCCGATCTCGTCCGGCCGGGGATGTGTGTAGCGGATCCCCTTCGTGTTCGTCACCACGATGAAGTCGACGTCAGCGGCCTTCCGTGCGGCCTCGGTGTGCGGCTGGAGCACCTTGGAGGGATCGGGCGACCTCAGCGCGGCCAGAATGCCGGGTGAGTGTGCGAACGTCTGCGCGACAGCAAGCGAACGATTTCTCGCCTCGGCGTTGTTGTCGTGCCGTGACTGGAGTACGAGCGCCAGCACTGCGGCCGCCACGAGGAACGCCACCACGACCACCTGGAGGGCGAAGACCTGCCCAGCGAGGCTCCAGGGGCGCCTGTCCATGAGTGACCGAACCGGTGCGTTCCGGAATCGGCCGAAACGTATGGCCACATTGACCTTTGTAACACCGCACGGTCGTCGGCGCGTGAGGTGAGGACGGTGGAGGACCTTTGGACGGGAGCGCATGGCTGCCAGAAGGGGCGCACTCGGAGCGTCCCGGCGACCGGTGTACTGGGCACCATGCTGCTCCCCTTGCCGGTGCTAGTGAACCGGCGCTAGCGTGTTGCCGTGCCCAAGACTCAGCTGAACGTGAGAGTGGACGAGGCGACCGCCGAGGCCGCGCGACAGCGCGCGCTGCAGAGGGGGATGAGCGTGAACCGCTACATAGAGGAGCTCGTGAAGCAGGACGCGGGCGAGGTCGGACACACCTTTGTCGAGGCCGCGGCCGACTTCATGAAGCAGTACGAGTCGGTCTTCGCCGAGGAGTTCGGCCCGGAGCGCAAAGGGACGCGTTGAACCTCCAGATCGACCTTTCCTGGCTGCTCATGGTGGCCGAGCACAAGACACCCGGCGATCCGCAGGTCGTCGACTGGGGGGCGCTCGTGGCCGCGGTGGCCCGCCATGAGGCCGAGATCTTCGGCAGCCCCGTCTACAGCGACCCGCACTCCAGGGCCGCCGCCCTGCTGCAGTTGCTGCTCCACGTCCCCGCGCTCGAACACTCCAACGCGATGTTCTCCTCCGCTGTCGCCTACGGCTATCTCGTCGCCTCCGGGCTGAAGGTCATCACCTCGCCGGAGCAGGTGCGCGATCTGGCCAGGTTGGTGAAGGAGGGCAAGGCGGACGTCCGGGCCATCGCCGACGAACTGCGTCAGTGGAGCCTGTGACGGCTCCGTAGGCACTGGCGGGTGGACGCGCCAGTGGAGCCTTTGACGGCTCCGTACGCACTGGCGGGCGGACGCGTCAGTGGAGTCTGTGACGGCTCCGTACGGCCTGGCGGCCGGACGCCTCAGTCCACCGCGGTCGGCCGCCGCGCCACGCCCAGCACACAGGCGGATGTGGGCAGCCGGACTCCCCAGTCCGGCATCCTGACCCGACGGTAGGCCTCCACCACGAATCCGGCCCTCTCGATGGCGGCCAGGGTGTCGCGCGCCGTGTGACACCCGCCGGTCACCAGCGGCCACACCGTGTGGTCCAGTGCATGCTGGACGGCTGCCATGGCCCGGTCATCGGCCCGCACATGCTCGAAGAAGCGCAACTCACCGCCCGGTCGCAACACCCGCACGATCTCCGCGAGCGAACGCTCCACGTTCCGAACGGTGCACAGCACCAGTGAGGCGACCGCCCCGTCGAACGCCTCGCTCTTCACCGGCAGGGACTCCGCCGTGCCCGGCACCACATCCACCGGAACTCCGGCGCGCAGCGCCGACCGCACCGCCAACTGCCGCAGGACGCGCTCGGGTTCGACGGCCACCACCTCCGACACCGCGGGCGGGTAGTGCGCGAAGTTCAGGCCGTTGCCCGCACCTATTTCGACGACCCGGCCGGACAGGCCTGCCAACAGCTCCGAGCGCACCGCGGCCAGCCCCGCCCTCGTCTCCGCGGCCACGCTCATCCGGGCGTAGAACCGGGCGAAGACGGGGTGGTGCACCGTGTCCTCCGGGATCTTCGTGTCACGCAGACGCATGACGGACCTCCTCCACGCGGCGCCCGGCCGCACGGCGCTCGACCAGAAAGGTACGACTACTTCGATTCTCCCCCGTCCCACGCGCCTCAGCCGCTCATCCGGCGGGTCGATTCCCTCCCAGCTGCGCGGTCAGCCAACTCCCCGCCCGGGAACGGAAGTCGGCGGGTGCCAGCGCGCCCGCACCGGCCGGCACCACACCCAGCAGCGGGGCGTCCGCCACTACCGGGAGATCCTCCAGATTGCACCGCGCCGCGAGGTCCGGCTCGGCGGGCATACTGCCCACCACCACGCCGAGGCACTCCAGCCCCCGCGCCCGCAGGGCCTCCGCGGTCAGCGCGGTGGTATTGAGCGTGCCCAGTCCGGCCGGCGTCACCACCACGACCGGCGCGGCCAGCAGCCGGGCCGCATCGGCAAGGGTCGCGCCCTCCTCGTCGAACCGTACGAGCAGTCCGCCCGCACCCTCGATCAGCACCAGATCATGTTCGGCAGCCAGCTTCCCGGCCGCCTCGGCGATCTCGTACGGCCGTACCGGTGGGAGTCCGGCCCTGCGGGCGGCCGTGACCGGGGCCAACGGATCGGGGAACCGGGCCAGTTCGACCGCGGTCACGTGGCCGCCCGCCAGCCGTACCACTTCGGCCGCGTCCCCCGGCTCGCCGGGCGCCAGCCCCGTCTGCGCGGGCTTGAGCACCGCGACGGCGCGATCCCGGCACGCCGCTGCCACGGCCGCGGTCACGACCGTCTTGCCGATCTCCGTGCCCGTACCCGTCACTACCAGAACCGTCATCTCAGCCCTCCCGCGCAGCCGCGCACACGGCGCGGCAGATCCGCGCCACGTCGTCATCACCGGTCACATAGGGCGGCATCGTGTAGATGAGGTCGCGGAACGGCCGCAGCCACACGCCCTCCCGTACCGCGGCCCGGGTGGCGGTCTCCATGTCCACCTCGTGATCGAGCTGTACGACACCGATGGCGCCCAGCACCCTTACATCCCGGACCCCGGGCAGAGCCGCCGCCGAGGCGAGACCCTCCCGCAGCCCCGTACCGATCCGCCGGACCTCCCGCTCCCAGTCCTGGCCGAGCAGTAGGTCGATGGAGGCACACGCGACCGAGGCGGCGAGCGGGTTGGCCATGAACGTCGGTCCATGGGCCAGCACCGGCACCTCGCCGCTGGAGATGCCCTCCGCCACCCGGGACGTGCACAGGGTCGCCGCCATCGTCAGATAGCCGCCGGTCAGCGCCTTGCCCACGCACATGACATCGGGAGAGACCCCCGCGTGACCGGCGGCGAACAGCTTCCCCGTACGGCCGAAGCCCGTGGCGATCTCGTCGAACACCAGCAGCACGTCGTGCGCGTCGCACGCCTCGCGCAGCACTCGCAGATAGGCGGGGGAGTGGAACCGCATCCCGCCCGCGCCCTGCACCACCGGCTCCACGATCACCGCGGCCAGCCGGTCGGCGTGCTCCGCGATCAGCTCCCGCAGGTGGCGTACGTACGCGGCATCCGGCTCCGTGTCGTAACCGGCCGGCGGCTCGTCCGCGAAGACCTGCCGCGGCAGCACTCCCGACCACAGCCCGTGCATGCCGCCCTCGGGGTCGCACACCGACATCGGCTGCCAGGTGTCCCCGTGATAGCCGCCGCGCCACGTCAGCAGCCGTTGCTTCTCGGGCCGGCCGGCCGATCGCCAGTACTGCAGACACATCTTCACCGCGACCTCGACCGACACGGAGCCGGAGTCGGCCAGGAAGACATGCCGCAGCGGCTCCGGGGTGATCTCGACCAGCCGGGTGGCCAGCCGTACGGCGGGCTCATGGGTGAGCCCGCCGAACATCACATGGCTCATCCGGTCCAGCTGACCGCGTGCCGCCTCGTTGAGCACCGGGTGGTTGTAGCCGTGCACCGCGGACCACCAGGACGACATGCCGTCGACCAGTTCGTCCTGCCCGTGGGCCGGTTCGGCGAGCCGGAGCCGAACCCCGGACGCCGACTCCACGACCAGCGGCTCCTGACGTCCGGGCATCGGGCCGTACGGATGCCAGACATGGGCCCGGTCCAGGGACCGCAGCTCGGCCGGGGAGAGCAGCTCAGGCATTGGGGGCGAACTCCGTTCCCGCTCCGCGCCGACGGACCGCCACCAGATCCGTGCGTGCGGCCGGGACCTCACCGGTCTCGGCAACGGCCTTCCCGGGCCCGTCGCCGCAGGGCGCGCACCCGCCGTCGTGCGCACCACAGCCACCACCCGGCTGCGCGCGGTGCGCGGGCAGGGTCGTCGTCCCCGCTCCCTCCACGTCGAAACCGGCGTCCGCGATCATGTCCAGATCCGCCTGCCCCGCCTGCCCCTCACTGGTGAGGTAGTCGCCCAGGAAGATGGAGTTGACCAGGTGCAGGGCGAGCGGCTGCATCGAACGCAGATGCACCTCGCGCCCGCCCGCGAGCCGTACCTCCACATCAGGACAGACGAATCTGACCATCGCCAGAATGCGCAGACACCGCTGCGGGGTGAGGTTCCATTCCTTGGCCAGCGGGGTCCCCTCGAACGGGATCAGGAAGTTCACCGGCACCGAGTCCGGGTCCAGCTCGCGCAGCGAGAAGACGACATCGACCAGATCGGCGTCGCTCTCACCCATCCCGGCGATCAGCCCGGAGCACGCCGAGAGCCCGGCGGCCTGCGCCTGCTGCACGGTCTCCACCCGGTCCGCATAGGTGTGGGTGGTGGTGATGTCGCCGTACGTGCCCTCGGACGTGTTGAGGTTGTGGTTGTAGGCGTCCGCGCCCGCCGAACGCAACCGCTCGGCCTGTCCGTCGGAGAGCAGACCGAGGCAGGCGCACACCTCGACGCCCTCGTGTCGATCCTTGATCGCCTCGATGGTCTCCGACACCCGGTCGACATCACGGTCCGTAGGACCACGACCGCTCGCCACCAGACACACCCGCTTGGCGCCACCCGCCACCCCGGCCGCGGCGGCCTTCGAGGCCTCGTCCGGTTTCAGCCAGGTGTACTTGAGGATCTCGGCCTTCGAGCCCAGCCGCTGCGAGCAGTACGAGCAGTCCTCGGGGCAGAGCCCGGACTTGAGATTGACCAGATAGTTCAGTTTCACCCGTTGCCCGAACCACTGGCGGCGCACCTTTCCGGCCGCGGCCACCACTTCGAGCAGATCGTCGTCCGAGGTCGCCAGCACGGCGAGAGCTTCTTCACGGGTCGGCAGTTCGCGCCGCAGTCCCTTGTCCACCAGCGTGTTCAGGAGGTCCATGGCGTTGATCCTGGCCTACGGCACGGCCCGCGGCCAAGGAGGAACCGGACAACAGCGCGCGTCGAGGGTGTGTGTATTGCCACATCATGACCGGCTGCGCCCCCGGTTAGCCTCTGTGAGCTGCCTACAAAAGGGACCGCTCATGCCCTTCGACCCGTTCGACTGGATCGACGACGAGGCGCGCCGCCGTGTGGACGCCGGACTCGTCCGCGCGCTCCGCCCCCGGCCCGCCGAACCGGAGCTCCTGGATCTCGCGAGCAACGACTATCTGGGGTTGACCCGGCACCCCGAGGTCACCGCCGCCGCGGCGGAGGCCGCGCACCGGTGGGGTGCGGGCGCGACCGGATCGCGGCTCGTGACCGGCTCCACCGCGCTGCATGCCGAGTTCGAGGATCAACTGGCCGATTTCTGTGGCTTCGAGGCGGCGCTGGTGCTGTCCTCGGGCTACGCGGCCAATCTCGCCGCCCTCACCGCGCTCACCGGCCGTGGTTCGCTGATCGTCTCAGACGCCGGCAACCACGCCTCGATCGTGGACGGTTGCCGGCTCTCCCGGGCCGAGACCGCCGTCGTGCCGCACGCCGATCCTGATGCCGTGCGCAAGACTCTGCGGGCACACGCGGGGCGCGCGCTGGTGGTCACCGACTCGGTCTTCTCGGTCGACGGCGACGCCGCGCCACTGCCCGAACTGGCCGATGCCTGCCGGGCGGAGGGCGCCGCACTGCTCGTCGACGACGCGCACGGCCTCGGTGTGCTGGGGGAGGGCGGTCGGGGTGCGCTCGCCGCCGCCGGTCTTGCCGGCGGCGAGGGAGTCGTCACCACACTCACCCTCTCCAAGTCCCTGGGCAGTCAGGGCGGAGCGGTACTCGGTCCGGCCACGGTCATCGACCACCTGGTCAACACGGCCCGTACGTTCATCTTCGACACGGGCCTGGCACCGGCCGCCACCGGCGCCGCCCTGGGCAGCCTGCGGCTGCTCGGTCGCGAGCCGGAGCGCGCCGCCAGGGCCCGGGCCGTGGCCGCCGCGCTGTACGAGGGGCTGACGGCGGCCGGACTGACCGCCGCACGCCCCGACGCGGCCGTGGTCTCGGTGCGGGCACCCTCGGCGGAGGCGGCTGTGCGCTGGGCGGCCGACTGCCGCACCGCGGGCATCGCGGTGGGTTGCTTCCGGCCGCCTTCGGTGCCGGACGGCGTCTCCCGGCTGCGGCTGACGGCGCGGGCGGACCTGACCGACGAACAGATCGCCACGGCTGTGGCGGTCGTGCGGCGAACCGCCCCCGCCGGCCGGCCCTGACGGCCGATCGACCGTTTCCGCCGACCGACCTCCTCCGTGGACGGTCCTGCCTGTCAGCCGGACGAATGCGGGGGCGGACTTCCCCTCGGAACCTCCCCCCTCGGAACCTCCCGCCATCGGCCGGCCGATCCTGTGGGCGGACCGCCTCTGTGGGCGGTCGTACCCGTCAGCCGGCCGAACGCCGGTTCAGGCCGGAGACGAAGGTGGTCCAGGCCGCCGCGGAGAACCGCAGTGGTGGCCTGGACACGTCCTTGGAGTCCCGCACGGCCAGCCGCCCGTGACCGAACGGAGCGGCCTCCACGCAGTTGTTCATGCCCGTGCTGCGGCTGCTGCGCCGCCACCGTAACTCGTGCTTTGTGAGGCAATCCGACATGACGCCCCTCTCGGGTAGTCCGGGGTCACTGACCGTCGCGGTCGATCGCGGCGATGAGGTCCAACGAGTGCTGCGGCGACAGCGCATGTGCCTGCATGGTGCGGAAGGCCGAGCTGTACGCCTCAAGGTCTTCTTTCCGCTCCAGGTAGAGGCTACTCGTCAAATGGTCGAGAACGACCACATCCAGATCAGAAGTGTTCGGAAATGAGAAGATAACGAAAGGCCCGGTGAGGCCGGTGTAGCCGCCGACCGAGAACGGCAGTAACTGGAGTTCCACATGAGGTAGTTGAGCCACCCGAGCCAGATGGCGCAGCTGGTTCCTCATCACCATGCGCCCGCCGACCTCGCGCCGCAGCACCGCCTCGTCGAGCACCGCGCTCAGCCGCAGCGGCGGATCGGTCCGCAGCACCCCCTGGCGGGCGAGCCGCACCTCCACCAGGGAGTCCAACTGGCCGGCGGGTAAACCGTCCAGCGAAGCCCGGGTCACTGCGCGTGCGTAGTCCGCCGTCTGCAGAAGTCCCGGCATCACCGAGGTCTCCAGGGTCCGCGCGGTCCGCGCCTGCGACTCCAGACTGATGAAGTCGCGGTACTGCGGAGGAATCAGACCGCGATAGGCATGCCACCACCCGGTGCCGCCACCGCCGGCCGAGCCCGCCAGCGCCTCCAGCAGCGTCCGGAGGCGGGTGTCGTCCACGCCGTACGCGTCCATCAGTCCGGCCACATCGGCCGGGCGCACCCCACTGACACCGGTCTCGATCCGGCTCACCTTGGACTGGTGCCAGCCGAGCATCCGCGCGGCGTCCCGACTGGTCAGTCCCGACGCGTGGCGCAGACTCCGGAGCTCCTCCCCGAGCTTGCGGCGTCGTACCGCAGGGCCGTACTGCATGCGCGGCCTCCCTCCCTCTCGTGCCGAGCGGACAGTGTGGCGCCCGCATCCGGTTTTGCGGGGCAGGGTTCACCGCATCGAGCGACAGATATATGCATATCTTGGTGGATCGCCGTCGGGGAGGGCAGCATCGATGGCAATCTGGCGCGAAGCGCAACCGGGACCGATCCCGCGTCGGTCCGGGTGGGAAAGGGACGGCTCGCCATGGCAGACCATCAAGTAGCAAGCCTCACTCTGCCGAGCGATCCGGCCTCGGTTTCGGCGGCCCGGAAACATGTGGTCCGAGTGCTCACCGAATGGGGCCTGACCGCCGACACCGAGTTCGCCGACAGTATCCGCCTCATCGTCTCGGAGCTCGCGACCAACGCCGTCCAGCACACCTTCGGGCAGTCGCCCACCTTCACCGTGGAACTGAGACTGGATCAGGAGGAACAGCTGTATCTGGGGGTGACGGACAGCCACCCGCGCTGGCCCCGTAGGCTGCCTGCCGCCGTTCAGCAGGACAACGGGCGCGGCATGGTGATCATCCGCTGTCTGGCCAAGGAGTGCGGCGGCCGGCTCACCGTCACCCCCACCGCCGATGGCGGCAAGACGGTCTGGATCGCGCTTCCCTGGAGCATCCCCGTGCAGGGCTGACCGAGGGCGGGAGCGACGCAGGGCGCGCCGCGTCGGGCCGGGTGACCGCCCCCGCACCGGTGACGAGCGGGTCAGCGGCACGGGACGGTGCTCCGCCGGCGGATCGAGTCCGGAGGGCGGCCAGGATCCGCCGGGCGGGTCAGCCGACCCGCCCGTAGTAGACCCTCTTCGTCCAGATCTTCTCCAGCCGGACCACCGCGCCGGTCCTCGGCGAGTGCCAGATCTTGCCGTGGCCGGCGTAGATCCCCACGTGGTAGACGCTGCGACCGTAATGGAAGAAGACCAGGTCGCCGCGTTTCCTGTGCGAGGCCGAGACATGGCGGGTCTTGTTGTACTGCTGCTGGGCAGTGCGGGGGAGCTTCTTGCCCACCTTCTTGAACGAATAGACCGTCAGCCCCGAACAGTCGAAGCGGTTGGGGCCTGTGGCCCCCCACCGGTACGGCGCCCCCTTCTTCGACGCGGCGATGTTCAGCGCCTTCATCGAGGGAGTCGCTGCCTGGGCCTCCGGCGTGGCGCCCGGGGCGAGCATGGTGCCGCCGACGGCGGCCAGAGTCAGAACCGAGGCCGTACCGGCCCGGACGAGCAGAGACGGGACATGAACCTGCGCAGTCATGCGCAACCCTTCGTCAGCCGCCTGTGAAGGATGACCTGTCGGGTTCGGGCTGGCGAAGTTGCCCGGCCGCGCTCGGCGGCTTCACCCCGAGGGTCGACCGATGATCCGGTCGACCCGTTGTGCTCGGGTCCTCCACTCCTGCCGATCCACTTCTGTCGACCAGGCATCCGGACGGCGGCAGGACTCGGCGTCCGCCCGGACCGCCCCGTCGCGGTGGCGGGGGCTTGTCGTCTCAGGGATCTTGACTCACCGATAGCCGGATTTCCGAGTGGAAACAGCGATTTGTGAGGCTCCTCACGACTGACCCGTTCGGGTGGAGGTGACGAATTCGGTGGCGGGGTCGCCCATCGGGACCCGTCCCGTACCAGCAGTGGAATCATTGATTCCGATCACTGGTCATCTGAAAAGCGCAAGTTGAGATATCCCGCGCGAGGGGGGCTTCCTACGCCGAACGAGCGAGGAATTTCGATGTGCCCACCGGGCGTGTCGTATACGGGAGTTGGCCGAATCCCGGCTGCCGACGGGGCCGGGGGAGCCGGCCGGGCCCCGGCGGCAGCGGGGCCGGTGGAGGCTGATCAACTCGGCGGAGCGGGGGGTAGGGTGACGCGCCCTGCCCGCCGCTCCCCGTCCAGTACGCGCAGGGCTCGCGCCAGGGTTCCCGTGTGGATCTGCGCCTCGCCGCGTTCATGCATCGACGCGAGGGCATCCCGCAGCGCGCCCGCCCGGGACACCAGTGCCTGCGCGGCGCGCAGCGCGCCATAGGTGTCGCTGCCGCGGGCCGGATTGATCCGGCCCAACTGGTCGAGGACTTCGAGGTAGCGGTCGACGAACTCCCCCTCCGCGCGGGTCAGTGCGGGCAGTTGTGGCAAGTGTGGCGGCGGCACCGGGCGTTCACCTCGTGCCGTGCGGGGGAAGTGATGACTTCCGGTTCTGCGTGAGGTGGTCCACCAGGCCGTACGCTTTGGCGCCCGGTGCGTCGAGAATGAGGTCGCGCTCGATGTCGGTGGCGATCTGCTCGGCGCTGCGGCCGGTATGGCGGGCCAGCAGTGTGATGAGCATCTCGCGGATGCGTTCCAGTTCCCAGGCCTCGATCTCCAGGTCGGAAGGCCGGCCCTGCACCGGCTCGCTGAGCGCGGGTTGCTGTACGACGACCCGGGCTCCCGGCAGTGCGTGCCGTCGGCCCGGAGCGCCCGCGGCGAGCAGTACCGAGGCGCAGGAACCGGCCTGGCCGAGGCAGAAGGTCTCCACGTCGCAGGTGAGGTACTCCATCGTGTCGTAGATCGCGGACATGGCTCCGAACGAGCCTCCGCGGGAGTTGATGTAGAGCGAGACAGGTCGGTCCGGAGCGTCATGTTCCAGATACATGAACTGGGCGATCAGGTCGTTGGCCGCGGTGTCGTCGACCGGGGTGCCCAGGAACACGATCCGCTCGGCGAGCAGCTTGGAGTACGGGTCGAAGGTGCGGGTTCCGCTGGTCGTGCGCTCGGTGAACTCGGGCAGTACGTAGCGGGCGCTGGGACGGAACGGCATGGGTGATACCTCTCCTCCGGGTCTGTGCGGGGCCTGCGTGGGTTTCTCTGTGAAAAATGTACAGGACGTACAGATCGTTATGATGGCGGCGTGATCCTGGTGATCCACTAAAAGTCCCAGGTCAGAAGCCGTTTTGACTGTTCGCTGAGAGCGGATATCGCAATCTCTAGACGTCTTGATCATCAGGCTGCTTCGCCCTCACTGAAACCGAGTGGAGAAGCGAGGTGGTCCGAGGCGACGCGAAGATCCTCGCGGCTCGGGTGGACGTACACCCGCTTGGTGAAGGTGGCGTTGGCATGCCCGGCCCATGCGGCGAGGGCGACGTCCGGCACGCCGTTGACGGCAAGAAACGTGAGGCACGAGTGGCGCGCGTCGTAGAGCCGGACCTTCCGCAGCTCCAGCTTCCGCTGCAGGGAGTACGCGGCCTCACGCAGGTGGCAAGTCATGAGCGGGTTGGCCGAGGGGTTGGGCCGTCGAGGGGTGAAGTCCTGTGCCGGCTTGGCCGCCACGCCTGCGGGCGTCGACAAGTAGCCAGGCGACCACGGACTCGACGTGTTCCTCCGTCAGTTCCTCCAGGTCCTCGGCCGCGATTCCTCCTGCCCGGGAGGGCTTCTGCCTGGTCAGGCCCGCACGGCCATGCTCCCGTCATAGATCAGTGAGAGAGCGTGTGAGGCGACGAAGCCCTGCCAGCGTGTTCCGGCCAGGCTTCGCCGCGCAATGGGCTACGGCTGTGGTCGCGCGCGGGTTACCAACCAGAGGTGACCGAGCCGCCGCCCGTGCCGCGATCCTGGGCGCCTGCGAGCCCATCGTGGCTTGGTTTGAGACGTCTGGCCGCACACCGGCAGCCTCGCGGCTTCTCCTCGCAAAGTCAGTCCACCGGCGGCGAACGAAGTACTCAAGGAGGCCCTGCACCGTGATCTGACCGCAGACGGTGGCAGGTGCGGCGCTTCTGCTGCGGTGAGGGTGATTTGGACAGCAGACCACCTCGACACGCTGCGACTCCTGCAGGGGGAGATCATCGGTCCTGTGCGGGAGGCCGCCGCTTTCGGCAGGACGCGGGCAAGTCGGAATCGGCGTCCATGACGCGGTTCCCAGCGGGTGTTGTGCGACCGTCCGCGCCCATCTTTTCACGCGGAAAGCCCCGCGAGGGTGCGGACGCGGTGCGCAGGGGTCGGCCGTGGAGCCTGTCGCTGGAGGACCGGGCGCTGCTGGTCGCGGCCTACTGGCGCACGAACCTGACCATGCGTCAACTGGCCCCGCTGTTCGGGGTTTCCAAGTCGGCGGCGGACCGGATCATCGATCACCTTGGGCCGATGCTCGCCCTCCAGCCCCGCAAGCGGTTCGCGAAGGACACCGTGCTGATCGTGGACGGCACCCTGGTACCCACCCGGGATCACGCTGTCGCCGAGCAGTCGAAGAACTACCGGTACTCGACCAATCACCAGGTAGTCATCGACGCCGACACCCGCCTCGTCGTGGTGGTCGGCCGGCCCCTGCCCGGCAACCGCAACGACTGCAAGGCATGGGAGGAGTCCGGCGCGAAGGCCGCCGTCGGCACGACCATGACGATCGCCGACGGCGGCTATCCGGGCACCGGGCTCGTGATGCCGCATCGGCGCCGCAAGGGCGAGGAGTTGCCCGACTGGAAGCAGGTGCTGGTCCTGCACGGCACCGAGGACACCAGGCCCTCCCGATCGAGGCGTGCGGCCCGCGCTCGGCCGAGCTCATCCCCTCAAGCGAGTACAGCATCGAGGGTGACGGCCACGGCCTGTGCTGGACACACGCCGAAGAGGTCAACGCCGAGCTGCTCAGGTTCTTCGCCGAGTAGCCGACCCGACGTCACAGGGTCACTCGGAATCGGAAACATGGCGACGGCGCCGATTCTCCCGGTCCCGTGTCGGCGGCGGGCGGTGCGGAGAGGGAAGACCGTGATCTGTTCGGCCATATACAGAGGAACTGGACCCTGGAGCGCCGCGGTGCCGATGTCCGCGTGCGCGCGGCGTCCAAGTCGGTGAGCTCTCCGTGTGCCTGGCTCGCAGGATGCGACGGTGCTGGTCCGCGTCGGCAAAGCCCTGCTCTGGCTCGACCGCACACCCGCGGTCGAGCAGGACCGGATGCTGACGCCCCGTACCTCCCGGGCCCGCTTCCAGGGGCGTGGAATGGTGTCAGAGGGATCGGTTTTCCGCGCTGACCATCCAGGCGTGCTTCTCCAGGGAGTCGATGATCGTGTGCAGCAGGTCGGCCGTGGCGGGATCCTCGCTGTCGATCTGGTCGTGGTGGGTGCGCACCGTGTCGACGGTGGCGCGCAGGCGCGCAGTGACGAGATCGACAACAGCACTCACACTCAGCTCTCCTTCCGGGAATGCGGGGAGAGTGGTGCTCGCAGCCACAGTGTCGGAGCGGCCGTCCGGCAAGGTCCCGAGAGCGCGCATGCGTTCGGCGACGACATCGGCCGACTCCCGTGCGTCGTCGACGATTTGGTCGAGTTGCAGGTGCAGGTCCCGGAAGTTGTGGCCGACCACGTTCCAATGGGCCTGCTTCCCCTGGAGGTGCAGTTCGACGAGATCCACCACGATCTGTTGCAACGCTCGGGTCAACTGCGGCGAGGCCGTGAATCCGGCGGCAGCGCTCTCCGAACGTCGGGAACCCCCAGAGGAAGCATTCATGACGCGTCTCCTTGTGCAAGTACCGCACAGCAGCCCCCTGGGACAGGAGGCCGTCTTCCTACGCGATCAAGCCTACGTAGGTCCCTCTCCGCCGCCACTGCTCCTGATCCGCTTGGGCGGCCATGCGGGAGCTCCGCCCTCGCCCGCTCGTTCGCGCCGGAGTTCACGACTCATGACCGGGATCGACAGGGGGTGGTTCCGCAGGAGGGGAGTACGGCAACCCAGTGGCCGACGCCGTGGACACATGGCACAGCGACGGAGAAGGGGCGGAACGGTGATCTCCCAGCGGACCGGCCTGCCGGACACCGCGGCTGGTGGTAGGCGGCTGGGGGCGCCGGCAGGCCGTTCAGGTCAGACGGCTGTGCGGTCGCCGTCCACGGGCAATACGGCACCGTGGACGAAGCTCGCCGCGTCGCTGTGTCGGGGTGCCGTGGCGGGCGTCGCGAGCCGGTGAACCTTTCCGGTCACAGCACTGGGGCCGGACGGTGTGTGTGCGGCCACATGCGGCGCACGGATGGCCGCTGTCGGTGGCTCCTACGGCCAAGGTATGACGTCGTGCGCGCACCGCGCGGTTATATGTGCCGGGGTGTGGTTTTGTCAGCCCCGATCGGACGCGAGGGAGCAATGAGCGAAGCACGCGAGAACCAGGAAGACGGTGCTTACGACGTGGTCGTGCTGGGGGCGGGCCCGGTCGGCCAGAACGTTGCCGACCGCGCCCGCGCCGCCGGCCTCACCGTGGCTGTCGTGGAGCGTGAGCTGGTCGGCGGCGAATGCTCCTACTGGGCTTGCGTCCCCAGCAAGGCCCTGCTGCGGCCGGTCATCGCGGTCGCCGACGCCCGCCGGGTGGACGGTGCCCGGCAGGCCGTCACCGGCAGGCTCGACACCGACCGAGTCTTCGCCCGCCGTGACCACTACGTGACCGACTGGGACGACAGCGGACAGGCCGAGTGGGTGAAGTCCATCGGTGCCAGTCTCTTCCGCGGCCACGGCCGCATCGACGGCCCGCGGCGCACCACGGTCACCAGGGACGACGGTGCACGCTTCACCCTCACCGCCCGGCACGCGGTGGCCATCGCCACCGGCAGCCGACCGCTGCTGCCCGACATTCCGGGCCTCCGGGAGGCCCGGCCCTGGACGAACCGGCAGGGCACCGACTCCACTACCGTGCCCGCCCGGCTCGCCATCGTCGGAGGCGGCGGGGTCGGCGTCGAGATGGCAACCCTCTGGCAGGGCCTGGGCTCCCAAGTCATCCTGCTTGCCCGCCGCGGTCTGATCCCCCGCATGGAACCCTTCGCGGGCGAGCTCGTCGCACGCAGCCTCACCGAGGCGGGTGTGGATGTGCGGATCGGCACCCAGGTCACCGCCCTGCGCCGCCCGGACCCAACCGGCCCCGTCACCCTCACCCTCGACGACGGCAGCGAACTCCAGACCGACGAGGTCATGGTCGCCACCGGACGGACCCCCGGCACCGACGACCTCGGCCTGGAGTCGGTCGGTCTCACCCCTGGCACGTGGCTGGAGGTGGACACCACGTGCCTGGTCCGCGGGGTCGACGGCGCATGGCTGTACGCGGTCGGCGACGTCAACCACCGCGCTCTGCTCACCCACCAGGGCAAGTACCAGGCGCGGACCGCCGGCGACGCCATCGGCGCCCGCGCCGCGGGCCTGCCCCTGGACGACGGCCCGTGGGGAGACCACGCCACCACCGCCGATCAGTGCGCCGTGCCCCAGGTCTTCTTCACCGACCCCGAGGCGGCCGCCGTAGGCCTGACCGCCGAACAGGCGGCCCGGGCCGGCCACCGCATCAAGGTCGTCGACCTCGACTTCGACGCCGCCCAGGGCGCCGATCTCTACGCCGACAACTACCAGGGCCACGCGCGGATGGTGGTCGACCTCGACCGGGAAGTGCTGCTCGGGGTGACGTTCGTCGGACCGGGAATCAGCGAACTCCTGCACTCGGCGACTGTCGCGGTGGCCGGCGAGGTCCCGCTCAAACGGCTCAGGCACGCCATCGCCTGCTTCCCGACCGTCAGTGAGATCTGGCTCTTCCTTCTCGCTGCCTACCACCGCGACCGCACCTGAGCGGACGTGCGGGGTCCGTCTCAGAGCGCGGGCGCCGAGGGGCATGGTTGCCGCTCCGGGTAGGCCGAAGGAGGGAGGGACGAGCGTGGCTGCTCACGCCAAGCGGCAGCGGCCCCCTGGAGACGTGCGACTACTCGTGCGTGGCCTCAGGCCGCTATCGAGCCCCGGCTCGGGTGGACGGGGCGCGACGCCCGGCACGGCACCCCGCCGGCTGCACGCTCCTGGCCCGTGTCCGCGCTGCACCCTCCAGCAGCGGCTCCACGAGCTCCTGACTGACACAGGCGCCATACCCACGAAACTGCAGGCCCTCCACGACGCCCTGGCCAGCACCGAACGCGCCGGCACCGCGATGCGCTGGCTCTCCAAGGGCATCGCCTCCACTGTCCCGTCCGATCTCGCCCGGCAACATCTGCGGGCGGCCGTCTATCTCTTGAACTGGCTGGAGGACCACAGCGTGACCCTTGCAATCTGCCGACAGACCGATATCGAACGCTGGATGACCAGCGACGACGCCCGTCTTCGCCGGGAGGCAGGCCACTTCGTGCGGTGCGCGCTCTCCCAGAAGAGCGCCCGCGATCTCACCTTCCCGGCCGAGCGATGGAACGGTCCCTCCGGGTCGATGGACGAGGAGGCCCGCCGGGCCGGCGCCCGCCGCCTGCTGCATGACAACACCCTCAAGTCCGAAGTCCGCCTCGTCGGGCTGCTGTTGCTTCTTTATGCCCAGTGCCCGCAGCGATCTCCCGGCTCACCGTCGACCACATCGAGGAGACGGACGGAGCGGTCCGCATCCGCCTTGGGCGCCGCCCCAGTGGACCTGCCAGCAACCCGTCGCTGAACTGGCCCTCCAGCAGGTCGAGGTTCGCCGCAGCCATGCCGTCCTCCTCCGCACAGACTCGCCCTGGCTCTTCCCCGGAGTCCAGCCTGGCCGCCCGATCAGTGCTTGGCCCATGGGCGAACGGCTCCGCGAACTCGACATCCGACTCGCGGAGGCCCGCTCGACCGCGCTGTTCCAGCTCGCCACCGAACGGCCCGCCGCGGTCCTCGCCCGCAGTCTCGGCATCGACATCACCGTCGCCGTCAAGTGGCAGCGGGCCGCCGCCGGGGACTGGGCCGCATACGCGGCCGAGGTCAGCCGCCGTCAGCCATGATGTCAATTTCCAAAGCGAAAGGAGCAACACAGATGCTGCTACGTGATGTTGAGTACGGCGACATCGACGCCTACATCCGGATGCGATGCGACCCGGCCATGATGACCGAGCTGGGCGGCCCGTTGCCTCGCGAGGGTATGGAGGCGAAGGTCCAACGCGATGTTCAACGAGCAGAGGCAGGAACGGACTGGACCAAGTTGATCGTGCCCGATGAGACCGAGCCGGAAGTGGTCGCGGGAACCGTGACCTTGTGGCCCCATGGCGTCGGCGCCGAGCGCATCTCCGAGATCGGCTGGATGGTGCTGCCAGAGTTCCAAGGACAGGGACTCGGCAAGCAGGGCGTCCGGATGCTGCTTGAGCTGGCCCGCAACGACGGCCGGTGGGGGCTCATACACGCCTTCCCCGCGACAGCGAACGCCCCGTCAAACGGCATCTGCCGTGCACTCGGTTTCAGGTTCCTGGACGAGGAAGACGTGCCCTTCGCCGGTCGAGTCCTGCGAACCAACCACTGGGCCATCGATCCTCGCACCGATCCGGTCTGACACCGGTCTGCAGCACGCTGGGGACCGAGGGGGAGTCTCAGGGCAGGGGCATTCAGACGGTTCCAATACCCGACTCGATCCGGGAGCCTGGAAGGTGTAGGCGAACAAGTACTCGTACTCAGTGAGTACCCGGGCGGTGGTGTCGAAGCGGAAGTTATCGAACCACGGGGACGAGGTGGCTGAGGCAGCACGGGGGGTGCCCGACGCAGCCCGTCCGACCGGATGCGTTGCTGCTTCTCCATGGTGAGGTGCTGGCAGGTCTCGGCGACGTGCCCGACTCCCCGCCCGATGGCCGTAAAAGACAGGGAACACTGGACCTCCTCGGTGATCTGGGAGACGTCCTCTTCGCTGACTTGGCCGCCGCCAACTGGCCCATCACTCACACCCTGCTCCTGGTCGTGGACGTCTACACCGTCCTGTTCGTCCTGGGCCTGCACGCCGCCTCCGTCACCCGGCCGCACGTCCTCGCCGATGGAACCCTGCGCGTCCGGCATTGCGGATGGCGGACGCTGTCTCAGCCGATCTGGCGCGGCGCCGCTGTTTCGAAATGGAATCTTGGGCGCTCATTCCCGGCTCGACAGCGGCGCGCGTAGGTCTACGCGGCATCGGATCGCCGTGGCGATGGCCAATGCGATGCCGGAGACCGAGGCTTTCACCTCGGCCCTGAACCAGCTCCTTCAGACGGAAGGTGGGCCCTGCACCCGTGGATTGCCATCCTTGACCGAGTGCGGCGCGAATTCCCGACTCGACGATGGACGGCACGACTGGGAAGGCCGACGTGGCCGCCAAGAGCACTGCGCCCCTCTGACCGACCCGTTGGACCACGAAGTCGGACCGGCCTCATGCGCACGCACGGCAGCAGCGGACGCCACCGCATACCCGCCACCGGTACGCCGCCCCCTCGAGCGGGGAGGTTACGAGCCGTCCCCGCGCGCCTGCCTACCTATGTCCGCTCCAGCGGGCCGGATCCGCCTCCAGCGCCGCCCGGTCCCATTCGCCCCGTGTGGCGGCGGCCTCGTAGGTGCTGTGCAGGAAGCCCAGCAGCGTCCGATCGGGTTCGGGGGCGGTGCGTACCGCCTCGTACGGCAACAGGAACTGGCCGTTCTCTCGGCTGTAGAACGCCTCGGAGGGGGTGACAGAGCTCTCGGCGAATCCGTCGGGTTCAGGGTAGGCATAGGAGTAGAAAGCCCCCTCGTCACCGCCGCCGGGCCAGAAACCGCAACTGCTCAGCTCGCGTGAGTAGCCCTCCTCCATGACCCAGTCACCGCAGTTCGGCGCGCCGCCGGGGTGGCGTGGGGCGCCGCGTCCGGAGAACCGGGTGCATGCCAGGTCCATGGCACCCCAGAAGAAGTGAACCGGACTGACCTTGCCTCCGAAATAGCTGCGGAACTCGTTCAGCACCCGGTTGGCCTGGAGAAGCTGGCGCCAGAACAGGTGCGCGGCATGCGGGTCGTACGTGTGGTGGGAGAAGTCCTCCGCGAACGGGACCGCCCGCTCGACCTCGTTCGGATGCCCCTGGATCGTGGTGGGGACGCCCGTGTCCTCCAGGGCCCGCAGGACACGGGCGTGGAAGTGCGCCACCGGCATGGACTTCAAGGCGATGCGCCGGGCGCCGCCGTCACTGGTGCGCAGACGCAGCACGTGGTCGACGAAGTCGAACTCGATATCGAAGGCGCCCGCACCGTGGGGAACGGCCGAGGTGGTCAATCCCCGTGGGCTGACGTAGAGCGTCACCTGCCACCAGTGATTGAGCAGCGGAGCGTGTGCCAGCCGGACCTTCCCGACGATCTGCGTCCACATATGCAGCGTGTCGCGCGTCTCGGTCCACTCGGCAACCCGCAACCGCGGCCACATCCCGGCTCCCCGGTGGGTTTCCGTCGTCACCATGGTTCCTCCGGAGCTTCGAATGTCCCCTGAAGACCGCGGCCACCGTGAGGGCCCGGGTCCGCCCACGGTAGCCACTTGCCCCATCGTCGTCCGGTCCGGCGGCGTCGGCCATCTGAGCGACAGCCGATACCGCGCTGCAGTTCAGCGCGCAGGAACTGCCCACATCACCGCTCGCGGGCCTGCGGATCGCACGGTCCGCGGGTGGGGCCGTGCGGTACTCCACCCGAGCCGTGAGGGCCGTGAACGCCGAGCGGTAGCAGGGCAGGATCGGATGCAGCTTGTCCGGACAGGTGTCGTAGAGGCCGTCGGTGTGGGTGCCGTTCTCGACGGTGTAATAGCGGTGCAGTCGGCCGCGGCCCTGGTCATCGACCATCCGCTTGTACATATCCGAGTCGGTGGTGATAGGCAGCAACGACTCCAGATCACCATGCAACGTGATCACGGGCTTGCCGATCCGCCCGGTCAGCGCGACCTTCGCCACGGCGCGGTGGACGGAGGCGGGGCGGGAGGCGTAGTCGTACGCGGCGTCGGAGGGGCAGGCAGCGAAGATCTCCTCGGTCGTCCAGTCAGCCGAAGCCCCCGGGCACTTGTGGTCGTACGACGGGTCGAACTCCTCACGGAAGATCTTCTGGGGCAGTCCCCAGTAGGCCGCTTGGTGGTACGGCCACAGAAACTGGTACCCGTCCGCGAAGCCGGTCGCGAGGAGATCGTTGTCATCCGCCGTTCCACCGGCCGGGCAGCCAGATCACGAACTGGGCGTCGTGCCACCAGCCGTGGGTGGCATAGGAGCGCGAGTCGTCGGGGAAATACCCGACTGGTGTTGTGGGGCGCTCCAGCCGACGATGTCGTCGAGGAGATCCTCGACGACATCGTGCCGCCTCTGTTGCGAGCCAGGCGAGACGCGCCGGACAGGCTCTGGCGTCGGGCGCAGAGCAGCTCAGCTTCCATGGGCATCAGCGGCTAACCGGTGGATCAGTGGAGGTGTCGTTGCCAGTCCCCCGGTACGCGCCCTTGCGGTCCCGGGACGGACTGGGTGGTGGGGTGGTTGGCGGGCGGGGCCAGGCCGGGGCCGGTGTAGAACTGCTCGGTTTCGACGTTCCACAACCAGTCCTCATCGGGTTCGAAGCTGGCGAGGAACGGGTGTCCTTCCTGGCGTGCGTGACGGGTGGCGTGCTGGGCCGGGGAGGAGTCGCAGCAGCCGATGTGGCCGCAGGCGGCACAGCGGCGCAGGTGGAACCACCAGCCGGGGGCGTCACCGGCCAGACACTCGACGCAGCCGTCTCCACTTGGGGGCACCGAGGGGTCGATGCCGGGAATGCCGCGGTTCTCGGACATGACTCATCTCCTTCGCAGTGCGCACCTCCATCGTTGCTCCTTTCAACCGGCACCGCACATGATGTGCCTCTCTTCGTATGACCGGTGGTGCTGCGGGTCCGGGCGGGTAGCAGCCGTCCGGGCACTTATGAACTCGGTCGCTTCGCGGGGGCGCGGTGGGACACTGAAGAGGTCCTGGCAGCGGATTCGGCCTGGTGCCGGCCAAGAGAGGCAAAGGTCGGTTCCACGGGAGCGGTGGTGGGCTGATGAGTACGAGCAGCGGCATCGGGATACCGGCCGAGCCCGGCGCGGACACCACAGATCCCTATCGGCGGATGGCGCAGACTTTCCCGCAGCTCACCGACGAGCAGGTGGCCCGCACCCGCAGCTTCGGACAGGTCGAGGACCTCCGCGGCGGAACCGCGCTGTTCCGGCGCGGGGACCGGAGCACGGACTTCTTCCTCGTCCTGGAAGGCAACATCGAGATCTACCACGAGGCCCCGGACGGCACATGCCAGGTCATCACGGTGCACGGACCCCACCAGTTCACCGGCGAGCTGGACCTGTTCAACGACCGCAAGACCCTGGTCAACGGCCGGATGGGCGAGGACGGACAAGTGGTGCGCCTGCACCACCCGCAGTTCCGTCGCCTGCTGGCCGCGGAACCAGACATCTGCGAGACCGTGATGCGCGCCCTCATCCTGCGCCGCCTCGGCCTGATCCAGCACGGTCAGGCCACCGTGCTGGTCGCCGGCCCGCCCACCACCGCCGACACCCTGCGGGTGCTGCGTTTCCTCGAGAGCAACGGCTACCCGGTCGCCGCCATCGACCCTGCCGGCGGCCCAGCCGCCCGCGAGCTGCTGAGCCGCTACGGCCTTGACGGCCGCAGGACCTGGCCGGTGGTGGTCTACCGGCCGGACCGGTTCCTGGAGAACCCCACCAACCGGGAACTGGCACAACACCTTGGACTCGCCGAGGAACTGGACCCGACCGCGGTGTACGACCTTGCCATTGTCGGCGCCGGCCCGGCCGGACTGGCTGCCGCGGTCTACGCCGCCTCCGAAGGACTGCACACCGTGGTACTGGAGGCAGAGGCGCCGGGCGGCCAGGCCGGCACCTCCTCCATGATCGAGAACTATCTGGGGTTCCCCATCGGGGTGAGCGGCCAGGCACTGGCCGGGCGCGCCCAGGTCCAAGCGCAGAAGTTCGGCGCCCGCATCGTGCTGCCCCGCCTGGTGGTGGGGCTGGACTGCGGCCGACGGCCCTACACGATCACGCTGGAGGACGGCGACCGCTTGCGGGCCAGGACGGTCGTCGTGGCCACCGGCGCGCGCTACCGACGACTGGACCTGTCTGGCCTGGCCCGGTTCGAGGGCAACGGCATCCACTACGCCGCCACCCTCATGGAGGCCGGCCTGTGCGGACTGGAGACCAGTCTGCCCGGCGTCTTCGCAGTCGGCGACGTTCGAGCCGGGTCCGTCAAACGCGTCGCCTCCGCCGTCGGCGAAGGTTCCGTCGTCATCTCGGCCGTCCACCATTTCCTCACTGCTGACAGCTCGTAAGGAGTAGGTCGCTGGCCACTGAGCCGAAATCCGGCGAGGCCTCGACCTCGCTGACCCGATTGCCGCAGCCTGGCTGGTCGATCGATCGGCGGTGTTCGCAACGAGCCACGATCGCAGTCGATGCACCGCCACCGTGGGCATGGGTGTTCCCGTTGAATGCGAACGACGGCTGGCCGGGAAACGTAGACGGCGTGGCTGCCAGGCGTCTCGGTGACAGTGGTCTTGGCGCGCTCGGACATGGCGCGCTGGGCGGGCGGCGGGATCATGTGGTCGTCGGTGGCGACCAGGTACCAGGACGGCCTGGTCCGCCAGGCCGGTTCGGAGACGGCCCCTTCCAGGGCGTCGACACGGCGCGTTCTCCCAGGATCCCGGTCAGCATCCCGGTGGCCTCCGGCAACGGCAGGGGCCCCAGCACGAGTCGGCGAACCCCTTCCAAGCCGGCCAGCAGCCGCCGGGTGGTGATCAGCGCCCGGCCCGCGCCGCCGCCGGGAAGCAGCGGGCGCACCTGCCATCCTGGGTGGCCAGCGGTCGCTGGGACATACCGAACAGGTCGACGAAGAAGATCCCGTCAGGGAAACTCGGGCGCACGGCATGCGCGGCACGGACGACGAACGTGGTCTTTCCCAGGCCCGCGGATCCGGTGATGAGTCCCACCACGCCGACCCCCGGTGAACTCTCGGCGTACACCAGCTCGCTCATCCACACCAGTTCCGCCATACGACCGGTGAAGTCCTCGACCGACCTGGGGAGTTCACACAGCCCGCCCGGACGCGTCCAGTGATCCCGCAACCGGCCCTCGCGCGCCAATTCGACGAGCTGCTTGCGTACGTCCCCGTCCAGCGCGAGCTCATCCGCCAGAGCTGACACCGTCCGATGCCGTGGCCCCTTGCTGCGCCCACGCCCGCACCAGCGGTATACCGGACGCCGCGAAACCTACGGCGACACCCACCGAGCCATCCCCGGGCTCGTCTCCGACCGCGCAGCCAAACGCGCCACCCGGCGCAGGACAAGCACCGAACTCGTGCCCGTCAGCACGGCGGCCTGCTGAATCATCCACCAGCCGAACCGCCGGACCAGCACACCCAGATCTCAATCGCGGGGGAGGCCGTTAGGCGGCTGGTCGACGATCTGGGTGGTCGTTCCCGTGGAGGGTGCGAAGGTACCGGTACCGGAGTAGGTCGCGGTGACCAGGTAGGTGCCAGCGTTGACGGGGGTGAAGGTCGTGGTGGCGATGCCGCCTGTCAGCTGCAGGACGTGGGTCTGGCGGTCGGCGAGGACGAGCGTGACGTATCCGGTGGGGGTGCCGGTGGCCGGGGGGACGGAGGCCACCGTGGCGGTGGCGGTGATTTTGGTTCCCGGCCGTGAGGGATTGGGGGACGTGGTCACCGCGGTGGTGGTCGCCGCGCCGCTGACGGTCTGGGTGTCGGTGCCGGTGGAGGGCGCGTAGCCCGTGTCACCGCCGTAGGCGGCCGTGATCGAGAACGGGCTGCCGGTCGTGCCGGTGTACGTGGTCGTGGCCGTGGCCACCCCGTTCGACAGCACGGCGGTGACGGGTGCGGTGCCGTTCCCGAAGCTGAACGTCACGGTGCCGGTCGGCGTGCCGGACGCCGGGGCCGCGGCGGTCACCGCGGCGGTGATGGTCACCTGCTGGCCGATCACCGAGGGGTCCGGCGTGGTGGCGACGGTGGTGGTGGTCGTGGCCCGGTTGACCGTTTGCGTGTCGGTGCCGCTGGAGATCGTGTAGCTGGTGTCGCCGCCGTATGCCGCGGTGATGGTGAAGGGGCTGCCGGAGCGCGTCGCATACGTATGGGTGAGTGTGGCGACCCCGTTGACGAGCGGCGCCGAAGCACTGGCGGTTCCGTCGCCCCATGTGAAGGTGACCGTGCCCGTGGGGGTTCCCGTGGCGGGTGTCGCCGGGGCCACGGTCGCGGTGAAGGTGACGGGTTGGCCCACCACGGACGGGTCGGGGGACGAGGTGAGCGCCGTCTTCGTCGTTGCCCGGTTGAGGGTTTGGGTGTCGGTGCCGGTGGAGGGTGCGTAGTCGGGGGAGCCGTTGTAGGCGGCGGTGACGGTGAAGGGGCTGCCGGAGCGCGTCGCATACGTATGGGTGAGCGTGGCGACCCCGTTGACGAGGGGTGCCGAGGCGGTTGCGGTGCCGTCGCCGAAGGTGAAGGTGAGGGTGCCGGTGGGGGTTCCGGCGCCCGGGGCGACGGGGGCGACGGTCGCGGTGAGGGTGACGGGCTGGCCGATCACCGAGGGGTCCGGCGTGGTGGCGACGGTGGTGGTGGTCGTGGCCTGGTTGACCGTTTGGGTGTCGGTGCCGGTGGAGGGTGCGTAGTCGGGGGAGCCGTTGTAGGCGGCGGTGACGGTGAAGGGGCTGCCGGAGCGCGTCGCATACGTATGGGTGAGCGTGGCGACCCCGTTGATCAGGGGTGCCGAGGCGGTTGCGGTGCCGTCGCCGAAGGTGAAGGTGAGGGTGCCGGTGGGGGTTCCGGCGCCCGGGGCGACGGGGGCGACGGTCGCGGTGAAGGTGACCGCTTGGCCCACCACCGACGGGTCCGGGGACGAGGTGAGAGCCGTGGTGGTCGTGGTCTGGTTGACGGTCTGCGTGTCGGTGCCGCTGGAGGAACGGAAGTTGCTGTCGTTGCCGTAGGCGGCGGTGACGGTGTACGGCCCGGCCGCGCTGTAGGTGTGCTGCGTGGTGGCGACCCCGTTGACGAGGGGTGCCGAGGCGGTCGCGGTGCCGTCGCCGAAGGTGAAGGTGAGGGTGCCGGTGGGGGTTCCGGCGCCCGGAGCGACGGGGGCGACGGTCGCGGTGAAGGTGACCGGTTGGCCCACCACCGACGGGTCCGGGGAGGAGACGAGAGCCGTGGTCGTCGTGGCCCGGCTGACGGTCTGGGTGTCCGTATCGGCCGCGGCGGCGAAGTCGGTGTCCCCGCTGTAGGCGGCGGCCACCGTGTACGGCCCCGTAGCGTCGTATGCGTGCTGGGCGGTTGCGATGCCGCCGGTCAGTGTGGCGGTCATGGGTGCGGTGCCGTCGCCGAAGGTGAAGGTGAGGGTGCCGGTGGGGGTGCCGGCGCCCGGAGCGACGGAGGCGACGGTCGCCGTGAGGGTGACCGGTTGGCCCACCACCGACGGATCGGGTGACGAGGCCAGGGCCACCGTCGCGAGCGCCGCGGTCACCGTCTGGGTCGTCGCGGCGCCGGCCGGGGTGAAGTCGCCGTCACCGTTGTAGGAGGCGGCCACCGGGTACGGGCTGCCCGCTGTGTGCGCGTACGTATGGGTGAGCCGGGCCACGCCGTTCGTGAGCGGCGCGGACGCGGACGGCGTGCCGTCGCCGAAGCCGAACGTCACCGTGCCGGTCGGCACTCCCGCGCCGGCACCGGCGGGCGTCACCGTGGCGTTGATCGTCACGGGTTGGCCGGCCACGGACGGGTCCGGCGAGGTGGTCACGGTCGCGGTGGCCGGCGCTTTGTCCACGGTCTGGACCGTGGTGCCCGTGGAGTAACTGAACGTGGCGTCGCCGCTGTAGGCGGCGGTGACGGAGAACGTCCTGTCGGCCGGGCCGGTGTACGTGTGCTGGGCGGTGGCGACCGCGCCGTTCACGGCGGCGGTCACGGGCGGCGTGCCGTCGCCGAAGTCGAACGTCACGCCGCCCGTGGGCACCCCCGCTCCCGAGGCCGTCGCGGCCACAGTGGCGGTGAAGCTCACCGTCTGGCCCGTCACCGAAGGGTTCGGCGCGGAGGTCACCGTGGTCGTGGTGGAGACCGCGTCGGCGGTGATGGTCTGCGCGTCGGTGCCGGACGAGGCCGTGAAGTCGGCGTCGCCGCTGTAGGCGGCGGTCACGTCGTACGGAGTGACGGAGACGTCGGCGAAGGTGTGGGTGGAGGTGGCGACGCCACCGGACAGCGGCGCGCTCACGGTCGGCGTCGCGTCGCCGAAATCGAAGGTGACGCTGCCTGTCGGCGTGCCGGCGCCCGGCGCGACAGGGCCGACCCGGGCGATGACGGTCACCTGCTCCCCCGGCGTGGAGGGATCGGGGGAGGTCGTCACGGTGGTGGTCGTGGCGGCCTGTCCCGTGGTGTGGGTGGCGGTTCCGGTGGAGGGTGCGAAATCGGCGTCCCCGTCGAAGGTGGCGGTGATCGAGTACGAGCTGCCCGTGGTCCCGGCGTACGGGTGGGTCGCGGTGGCGGTTCCACCGCTCAGGGTGGCGGTCACCGCGGGGGTGCCGTCGCCGAAGTCGAACGTCACCGTGCCGGTCGGGGTGCCGACGCCCGGCGCGATCGCGGCCACCGTCGCGGTGAGGGTCACCGACTGGCCCGCGACGGAGGGGTCCGGCGACGTGGTCACGCTCGTGGCCGTTCCGGCCCGGCCCACGGTCTGGGCGAGCACGCCGGTGGACGGCCGGAAACCGGTGTCCCCGTTGTAGGTGGCGGTGACGGCGTACGGGGTGCCGGCCGCGTCGGTGTAGGTGTGCGTGCCGAGGGCCACGCCGCCGGACACGGGCACCGTCACCGCGGGCGTGCCGTCGCCGAAGTCGAAGGTCACCGTGCCCGTGGGGGTGCCGTCGCCGGGCGCGATCACAGCCGCCGCAGCGGTGAAGGCCACCGCCTCTCCGGCCACGGAAGGCTCGTCCGAGGATGTGATGGTCACCTCGGTCCGGGCCCGCAGCAAGGTGTGCGTCGCCGTGGCCGCCGAAGCGGCGAAGTCGTCGTCCCCGTCGTAGGCGGCGGTGAGCGTGTAAAGGCTGCCACCGGTCCCGGCGGAGTACGTGTGCTCGACCGTGGCGGTGCCGCCGGCCGGCGACACCGCCACGGGCACGCTGCCGTCGCCGAAGTCGAACGTCACGCTGCCCGTGGGCACGCCCGCGCCCGGCGCCGCAGCCGACACCACGGCGGTGAACGTCACCGGCTGCCCGGGCACCGAGGGGTCCGGCAGCTCGCTCAGCGCGGTGACCGTGACGGCCTGTCCCGTGGTGTGGGTGCCGGTTCCTGTGGAGGGTGCGAAATCGGTGTCCCCGCCGTAGGCCGCGGTGACGGTGTACGGACTGCCCCCCGTCCCCAGGTAGACATGAGTGGCCACGGCCGTGCCGTCGGCCATGGGCACGGTCAGCGCGGGGGCACCGTCGCCGAAGTCGAAGGTGACGGTGCCGGACGGGGTCCCGGCGCCCGGCGCGGCGGGGGAGACCGTCGCGGTGACGGTCACCGGCTGGCCGGCGACGGACAGGTCCGGCGATGTGGTCACGGCCGTGACCGTGTCGGCCCGGGCCACGGTCTGGGTGAGGGCGCCGTTCGAGGGCCTGAAACCGGTGTCCCCGCCGTAGGCGGCGGTGACGCCGTACGGGGTGCCCGACACGTCGGCGTCGGTGTACGTGTGGGTGGCCTCGGCGGTCCCGCCGACAAGGGGCGCCGTGACCGGGCCGGTGCCGTCGCCGAAGTCGAAGGTCACCGTGCCCGTGGGGGCGCCGTCGCCCGGCGCCAGGGGTACCGCCGTGGCGGTGAAGGTCACCGGCTGCCCGGTCACGGAAGGATCGGCGGACGACGCGACGGCCAGCGCGGTCATGGCCCGGCGCACCGTCTGCGTGGCGGTGCCCGCCGAGGCGGTGAAGTCGCCGTCGCCGCCGTAGGCCGCGCCGACGGTCCAGTTGCCGACCGGCTGGCCGTCGTAGGTGTGCTCGGCGGTGGCGGTGCCCCCGTTGAGCGGCCCCGGTACCGGCGGGCTGCCGTCGCCGAAGTCGAAGGTGACGGTGCCCGTCGGGAGGCCGGGGCCGGGCCCGGCGGGGGCCACCGTCGCGGTGACGGTCACCGGCTGCCCGACCGCGGACGGATCTGCCGAGGCGGACACCGCCGTGGTGGTCCCCACTTGCCCGACGGTCTGGGTGGCCGTCCCGAGCGAGCCGGTGTACTGGGTGCTCCCGCCGTATGCGGAGGTGATGACGTAGGGGCTCCCGGTCGTGGCGGCGTAGGGGTGGGCGACCGTCGCGGCGCCGCCCACGAGGGGAGCGGTCAGCGGCGCGGTGCCGTCGCCGAAGTCGAACGTCACGGTGCCGTCGGGCACCCAGGCCCCCGGCGCGACCGGCGTGACGGTCGCGGTGACGATGACCGGCTCGCCGACGACGGACGGGTCCGGCGACACGGCAGCGCTCGTCGTCGTCCCGGCCCGGCCGACGGTGTGGCTGATCGCGCCGCTGGATGCGGCGATGTCGCTGTCGCCGCTGTAGGCGGCGCTGACGGTGTACGGGCTGCCCGTCGTGTCGGTGTACGTGTGTGTGCCGACGGCCACGCCGCCGGACACGGGCACCGTCACCGCGGGCGTGCCGTCGCCGAAGTCGAACGTCACCGTGCCCGTCGGCGTGCCCGACGCGGGCGGCAGGACTCCCACCGTGGCGGTGAACGTGAACTCCTGCCCGACGACGGACGGTTGAGGCGACGCGACGATCGCGGTGGACGACGCCGCCGCGGTCACGGTCTGCGTACCGGTGGCCGTGGAACCGGTGACACCCGCGTCGCCGCTGTACGCGGCGGTGACCGCGTACGGGCTGCCGGCGCTGTGGGCGTAGGCGTGCACGGTGGCGGCGGCGCCGCCGGTGACGGGCACGGTCACCACGGGTGTGCCGTCGCCGAAGTCGAACGTCACCGTGCCGGTGGGCGTGTCCCCGCCGCCGGTGACGGTCGCGGTGAAGGTGACGGGTTGGCCGGTCAGAGCGGCGGCCGGGGCGGTGACCAGCGCCGTCGTCGAGGCGGCAGGCGAGACGCCGTGGGTCTCGATGCCGGTCGAACCGGCGAAGTCGGCGTCGCCGCCGTACACCGCGGTCACGGTGTACGGGCTCCCGGCCGCGGTGGCGTACGTGTGGGTGACGCCGGCCGTGCCGCTGCTCAGCGTGGCGGCCACGGGCGTGCTTCCGTCGCCGAAGTCGAAGGTCACCGTCCCGGTGGGGGTGCCGGAGGCCGGCGGGACGGCGGCCACCGAGGCGGTGAAGGTGACCTCCTGGCCGCTGGTGGACGCCTCCGGCGCGGCGGTGACCGTGGTCGCGGTGGCGGACACGGAGGCGGCCACCGCGTGGGTGCCGGTTGTGGTGGAGGGTGCGAAGTCGGTGTTGCCGCTGTAGGCGGCGGTGACGGTGTACGGGCTGCCCTCGGTGCCGGTGTAGGCGTGGGTGACGCTCGCCGTACCGCCGGTCAGGGCGGCGGTGGCCGGCGCGGTGCCGTCGCCGAAGTCGAAGGTCACCGTCCCTCCGGGAGCACCGCTGCCCGGCGGGACGGTGGCCACACGCGCGATCAGCGTCACGGTCTGGCCCGTCGCCGAGGGTTCCGCGCTCGCGGCGACCGAGGTCGTGGTGCCCGCGGCGGTGACGGTCTGGACGGCGGTGCCCTGCGACGGGGCGAAGTCGGTGTCGCCGCTGTAGTCCGCGGTGACGGTGTACGGGCTCCCGGCCGTGCCGATGTACGCGTGGACGACCGTCGCCGTGCCCGCCACCAGCAGGACGGTGGCGGCGGGGGAGCCGTCGCCGAAGTCGACGGTCACCGTGCCGGTCGGGACGGTGCTCCCGGTGCCGGCCGGCACGACCGTGACGGTCACCGGCTCGCCGGTCACCGACGGGTCCGGGGAGACGGTGACGGTGGTCGTGGTTCCGGCCGGGGTGACCGTGTGCGTGGCCGCGCCGGTGGAGGCGGTGAAGTCGGTGTCCCCGCCGTACGTCACACTCACGCTGTACGGGACGGCCGCCGCGACGGTGTACGTGTGCACGGTCGTCGCGGTGCCGCCGACGAGACCGGCGCTGACCGGCGTGGTGCCGTCGCCGAAGTCGAACGTCACGGTGCCGGTGGGGGTGCCGGTCGCGGGCGGGAGCGCGGTCACGGTCGCGGTGAAGGTGACCTGCTCATCGGTCACCGACGGTTCCGGAGCGGCGCTCACCTCCGTGGTCGTCATCCCCTGAGCGACCGCGTAGGTGCCCGAGCCCGTGGAGGCCGTGAAGTCAAAGTCGCCGCTGTAGGCCGCGGTCACCGTGGTCGGGCTGTCCGCGACGCCGGGACTCGTACGGGTCACGGTCGGGGTGCCGCCGACCACGGGTGCCGTGAGCGGGCCGGTCCCGTCGCTGAAGCCGAACGTCACTGTGCCGGAGGGCGAACCGGACGCCGGCGCCCGCGGGGTGACCCGCGCGACGAACGTCGTTGTCTGGCCGACACTTGCCGGGTCGGGTGCGGCGGCGACCGTGGTGGTGGTCGCGGCGGGCTGGACGGCCTGACCGCCGTTGTCCTGGGAGGTCGTGTAGTCGGGGGAGCCGTTGTAGGTGGCGGTGACGGGGTACGGAGTGGCGGCCGCCTGGGTGAAGGCGTGCGTGGTGGTGGCGACACCGTCGGTGAGTGTCGCGGTGACGGGTGGGGTGCCGTCGCCGAAGTCGAAGGTGACGGTGCCCGGTGGGGTTCCGGTGCCGGGCGGGGTCGTGGTCACGCTTGCGGTGAAGGTGACCTGCTCGCCGACGACCGCCGGGTCGGGCGCGGCGGTCAGGGCGGTCGTGGAGGCGGCGGGCTGGACGGTCTGACTGCCGGTGTCCTGAGAGGTGGTGTGGTCGGGGGAGCCGCCGTAGCTCGCGGTGACGGTGAACGGGCTGTCGGCGGTGCTGCTGTACGTGTGCGTCGTGGTGGCGACGCCGCCGGAGAGCGTGGCGGTGACGGGTGGGGTGCCGTCGCCGAAGTCGAAGGTGACGGTGCCCGGTGGGGTTCCGGTGCCGGGCGGGGTCGTGGTCATGCTTGCGGTGAAGGTGACCTGCTCGCCGACGACCGCCGGGTCGGGCGCGGCGGTCAGCGCGGTGGTGGTCGCGGCGGCCTGGACGGTCTGACTGCCCGTGCCCACGGAGGGCGCGATGTCGGCGTCGCCGCCG
Organism: Streptomyces sp. NPDC014727; assembly: GCF_043083485.1. NCBI lineage: Bacteria > Bacillati > Actinomycetota > Actinomycetes > Kitasatosporales > Streptomycetaceae > Streptomyces > Streptomyces sp. NPDC014727. Next base: position 65,507 of record NZ_JBIBYR010000035.1, read on the forward strand.
TAGGTCGCGCTGACCGTGAAGGGGCTGCCGACGGTGCCGCCGAAGGCGTGCGTGGTGGTGGCGACACCGGCGGTGAGCGGCGCGGTCACCGCAGCGGTGCCGTCGCCGAAGTCGAAGGTCACCGCGCCCGTCGGTGTGCCGCCCCCCGGCGCCACCGCGGCCACCGAGGCGGTCACGGTCACCGGCTCGCCCGTGGCGGAGGGCGTGGGCGTAAGGCTCACCAGCGTGGAGCTGTCGGCCGGCGCCACACTCTGGGCGGCCGTCCCCGTGGCGGGGGCGAAGCCGGTGTCGCCCCCGTAGGCGGCGGTGACGGTGTACGGGCTGCCGGCGGTACCGGCGAAGGCGTGCGTCGCGGAGGCGACCGCCCCGGACACCGCAATGGTCACCGGGGCGGTGCTGTCACCGAAGTCGAACGTCACGGTGCCGGTGACCGTGCCGGCGCCCGGCGCGACCGGGACGACCCTCGCCACGAAGGTGACGGGCTCGCCGGCCGCGGACGGGTCGGGCGTCGGTGCGACGGTGACCGTCGTCGCCGCTGGCTGCACCGTATGGGTGACCGTGTCGGACGACGGATAGCACAGGTCGTCGCCGCTGTAGGCGGCGGTGACGGTGTACGGGCTGCCCGACGGGTCGGCGTAGGCGTGCGTGACCGTGGCCGTGCCCTCCACCAGCGGCGCCGTCACCGACGGTGTCCCGTCGCCGAAGTCGACGGTGACGGTCCCGCTCGGCGTGCCCGCGGTGAGCGGGGTCGCCGTCACGGTCGCGGTGAACACGACCGGCTGACCGGAGACGGACGGATCGGGCTCGGAGGTCAGCGCCGTGACCGAGGCCGCCAGGTAGGAGAAGGCGTCCGGCAGCGCGGCGGTGCCGCCGGGAGTGGTGACCGCGACCGTGGCGGGCCCGGCCACACCCGGTGGCGTCACGGCGAGGATCAGCGCGTCGGAGTTCGAACGGAACGAGGGGGCGGCGATCCCTCCGACGGTGACGCCGGTGGCCGTGCTCAGCCCGGTGCCCCGAATGACGATCGTCGTCGCGCCGGCGACCGGCCCGTCGGCGGGAGTGACCGAGGTGACCTGCGGAGCGGCCGCGTACGTGTACGCCAGCCGGTTGCTGACGCCGCCGGTCGCGATCGCGTACACGGCCACGGTGCCGGGCACCGCCGCGGGGGGAGCGGTGACGAGCAACTGCTGGTCGGACAGGGCGGTGGGGAACTCTGCCGCGCTGCCGAAGTGGACGCTGCTCACCGTGCTGAGGCCCGTCCCGGTCAGGGTCACGGTCCCGCCCCCGGCGAGCGGGCCGGTGGTGGGAACGAGGCCGCACAGCATCGGCCAACGCAGGTAGGAGAAGGCGCCCACCGGGGCGGTGCCGCCGGGTGTGGTGACGGCGACCTGCACGGTGTCGTTGCCCGCGGGCGTCACCGCGACGATGGTCCGGTCGTCCAGGACGGTGAACGCCAGGGCCGCCCGGGCGCCGAAGAACACCGCGGTCGCGCCCAGGAAGTTGCGGCCGACGACGACCACTTGGGTGCCGCCGCTGTACGGTCCCTGGCTCGGGTACACGCTCATGACGCCCTCCCCGCCGCACTCGTGTCCCCCGGTAACCTGCGCGTACAGAGTCGGCCGACCCGGCCTGCGGCCATGTCGGCGCGCATGCGACGGGTGACGGTCCGCCGCACCGCCCTCGTGCCGGCGCGCGGGCAGGGCACCGGTGGCGCGGCCCGTCGGCGATCGTCGGGATGGCGAAGACAGTGCGGAGGGCGGGACCCACCGAAGGGGCCGGAGCCAGGGACATGAGCAGTGGACATGACGCTCCATCAGGCCGGACACGGACGCTTGGCGATTCGCGCGGGCCCCGGCCGGGAAGGGCGCGGCGTGGCGCGGGTGCGGAGGGCGTGGGCACGGCAGGCCTGCTGGTGCCCCCTACGAGCCGGTCCGCACGGGCCCGCCCCGGGGGCGCCACACGGCGACGCGGAACAGCCCGAGGGCGTGCCGAAGCGCGGCAACGGACCGCTGCGAGGTGCGCGCCGGCACCGGAGGAGCAGCTGCCCCCAACCAGGCGGCATGGGCATTGCCGTCGTGGGAACGCGGTCGCCCCGGCTCACCGAGCCGACAGGGGACCGCAATCAGTGCCGCCGCCCCGCAGGGCACGCAGAACTGGTAGGCCCAGTCCTCTGCTTTTTTCTGGCATGAGGTGGGCGTCCTCTGCCGGTGTGTCCTCACCAGTACGCCAAAGCCGTCAGATGCAGACAAGATGCCTGCGACGGGTTCACCCGAATGGCCCACTCTCGCCACGCCCGAGGCGCCGCCGGCCCTCTGCTCCCAGGGCCCACGGGGAGAGTCCTGTTGGTCTGTTCTGATCAAGGGATGCTGTGAAGGGCCAGGACAGCCTCGGGTTGAGCGTGTGTGCGTCGGGCGCTGGCGAGGTTGGCCCAGCCGGCCCGGTGGAGACCGCCACCGGCGACACCGTCACCGCGACGCACACCGACTTCGCCGCCCTTCAGACCGCCGGGGGTCTTCCGGGACAGGCGCCGGGAAGCGCGAAGGGCCGGCCAGCCTCTCCGGGCCGGTTCAGAGAACGTGATTTCAACCAGGGCTTGTTCTATCTCGCGTGGCTGATGGACCACCGGGCGGAGTTCGAGCACCTGGTCCGCGACCGGCTCGGGGGAACGGCTGCGGCCCAGGTGCTGTGGACCGGACCGCGGCTGATCTGTATCGCCGGCGACTTCACGCGCTACGACGTGCACGCTGTGCGCGAGCACCGGCGCAGCATCGACCTGGTTCGCTACCGACTCTTGGGCAACGACCTACTTGGCCTTGCGACCCTGGCTTCGCGGCAGCTTCGGGAGAACAGGGCACACGCGGCGACGGCGGCGGGCCCGGGACGCGCGGCTTGTGGGACCGGACCGAGGCTGTGCGCGCGGTATGTCGGTCTCGGAGTGAGCCGCCCGCCGACGCTTCGGGCCGGCCGGGAGACCTCACGGCCAGGACGTCTGGCTGTACCAGCCCGATCGCGTCATGTGAGGCGTCGATCCCCGCTGAGACCCGCCAGGATTCAGGGCGACCAGAAAACTTTTCGTCTCGCGTCGTCTCACACATCTCTCACAACGAGAGCGCACGGGAGCACGCGAGAGCCTCTGACCTGGATAATCGCTGTCACCACGGACCACGGCGGACCAGGTGGACATTACATAAGCTAGGAGCATGGCCTACGAGATTCCGGTGACGCAAGCCCGAGCTGAGCTCGCCGAACTGATCAACCGCGTCGTCTACGGCGGTGAGCGAGTGGTCGTGACGCGGCACGGCAAGCCGCTCGTGGCGCTCGTATCGGCCGCTGACCTGGAGCGACTGGAGAACGATGAGGCGGCCGCGGAGGAGCAGGTGATCAGCTCCGTCTCCTCGATCGGCTCCTCGGTGTCCGCTCCCGGCGAGCGGCGGCGCTTCGGTATCGCGGCGGAGCACCGGGGGTCTGAGGAGCCGGGCCGCTGAGCGTCGGCCGAGGTCCGTGGTGCGTGGAGGCCGTGGAGGGTGGCCGGACGTGGCCACGATCCCCACGTGCCGGGGAGGAGCGATGGCCGCGCGATGGCAGGAGGCTCGCGCCGAAGGCGCTGCCTCGCCGACTGCGGCGTCGGATGCGGTGCATCGCAAGGCGCAGGGACGTCCGCGTACTGGATGTATGCGGACGTGCCGACAGCGCGGCGAGGTGCCGAGGCTGTCGTCGTGCGCCCGCCAGGGGCTACGAGGCAGCCCTCAGTTAACGCGCCGGAAAAACTGTCTCCCAGCCGTACGTCCTGCCCAGCTCGACCCGGCCGCACACCGTCATCAGCGTCGAGGAACACCTCGACATGCTGATGTTCTGTCACCACCTCAACCCGGCCGTGCCCGAGGATCTCGCCTTCGCCGAGTTGCGGATCCGGCTGTCCACCATCGCGGCCGAGTGGCAGCTCCCTGGGGATGACTACACGGGTCGAACTCGCCCCCACCGCACGGTTGGTGCTGCGCGACGAGCAGGTCCTCGGCCGCCACGGCGAGAGCAGCGACACCCTCACCAGCCCCGTCTCACCGTGTACCGCGCCGGCCGTCCGCTGATCGACCAGCAGACGGCGTACGGTCCAGGAGCGCCCGGCGGCTGGGACGGTCCGGCCGCCCTGCGCGGGCACCGTGCTGTCGGTCAACTTCTGCTCGTCGACCAGTCGTTCGACGACAAATGCCCCGAAGTGCGCCTGCTGGAGCGACTGCCGTCCTCACCCCGCTCGCCGGACCGGCCGTGCTGGTGACGGCCCTCGCTCCCGACGCTCGTCTGTGGCGCGGCGCCCTGGACAGCGCGATGAACGACGTATTCGGTGCCTCAGCGGGGTGAACACCGCTCAGCGGGACACGGGTGTCCGGTTATCGATTCGGTAAAGAAGTGTGCGTACGGCCTGTTCTCAGGAACCTCACAGACGACAGGATCCGCGGGAGGTCACGTAATGAAACGCGCCGCCACCGGCGGCGCTTCAGATGTGGGGGAGGTTCCACTTGAGACGCACAGCAGTGCTCGGCTCGGCCGGCGCTCTGATCGCGGGCACGCTCATAGCGGGCGCGGTGACCGCACCGGCGGCCACGGCCGAAGGCCGTCATCACAACGGTTCCGAGGCGCGTGGCGTACAGGTCGCCGCGGCACGGGCGGCCAGGTCCGGCATCGACTGGAAGGACTGTCCGGCCGACTGGGCCCTGGCCAAGCCGATCCAGTGCGGCTGGGTGACCGTGCCACTCGACTACGCCAGGCCCGACGGCAAGCAGATCAAGCTCGCCGTCGACCGGCACGTCAGCACCGGTACGAAGGACGAGCGACAGGGCGCCCTGCTGTACAACCCGGGCGGCCCCGGCGGTTCGGGGATGCGGTTCCCCACCCGGATCACCAACAAGAACCCGCTCTGGGCGAACACGGCGAAGGCGTACGACTTCGTCGGCTTCGACCCTCGCGGCGTCGGCCACTCCGCGCCGATCTCCTGCGTCGATCCCCAGGAGTTCGTCAAGGCACCCAAGGCCGACCCCGTACCCGACTCCGAGGCCGACAAGCGCGCCCAGCGCAAGCTCGCCGCCGAATACGCGGACGGTTGCGCCCAGCGCAGCGGCGACATGCTGCCGCACATGACCACACCGAACACCGCCCGCGACCTGGATGTCATCCGCGCCGCTCTCGGTGAGGAGAAGCTCAACTACCTGGGCGTCTCCTACGGCACCTACCTGGGAGCGGTCTACGGCACGCTCTTCCCGACCCACGTCCGCCGCATGGTGGTCGACAGTGTCGTCAACCCGGCCAAGGACAACATCTGGTACCAGGCCAACCTGAACCAGGACATCGCCTTCCAGGGGCGCTGGGACGACTGGAAGGCATGGGTCGCCAAGAACGACTCCGTCTTCCACATCGGCAACACCCCCGCGAAGGTCGAGCAGGCGTGGCTGGAGCTGCGCGCCGCCGCGAAGAAGAACCCGATCGGCGGCGTCGTCGGCCCCGCCGAGCTCATCGGTTTCTTCCAGAGCGCGCCGTACTACGACTCCTCCTGGGCGCCCGTCGCCCGGATCTGGAGCGACTACCTGGGCGGCGACACCCAGGCTCTGGTCGACGCGGCGGGCCCGGACATGTCCGACACCGCCGGGAACATCTCCTCGGAGAACGGCAACGCCGTGTACACGGCGGTCGAGTGCACGGACGCCAAGTGGCCCACCAGCTGGCAGAAGTGGGACCGCGACAACAGCCGGCTGCACAAGGAATACCCGTTCATGACCTGGGCCAACGCCTGGATGAACCTGCCCTGTGCGACCTGGTCGGCGAAGCAGCAGACCCCGCTGAACGTGAAGACCGGCAAGGGCCTGCCGCCGGTGCTGATCGTGCAGTCCACGCATGACGCCGCCACCCCGTACGAAGGCGCCGTCGAACTGCACAAGCGCTTCAAGGGCTCGCGCCTCATCACGGAGCGGGACGCCGGTTCGCACGGCGTCACCGGTCTGGTCAACCCCTGCATCAACGAGCGGGTGGACACCTACCTGCTCACGGGCAGGACCGACCGCGACGACGTGACGTGCGCCCCGCACGCCACGCCGAAGCCGTAGCGGTCACAGCCGACGGACGCGGGCGGCCGGTGGTCTCGAACCTCCGGCCGCCCGTTCCCGTGTGCGGGGTCCGTCTCATGCCTTCCGGTCGTACGTCGCCAGCCAGGCGTCCTCCGCCGCGTAGTCGAAGAGCTTCTCCCCGTACGCCCGCAGCATGACGGGATAGGCCTCCCTCCAGTCCCTTCCCTCCAGCTGTGCGCAGATCCACTCGACCGTCGCCGGAAGCGACTCCGCATAACCCGTCACCGGCCGGTACCCGAGTTCCTGCTCCGCGGCCGTCATGTCGTACACGATGGGATGGGCGGCGCTCCACGGCGTCGAGCCGACGCCGTCCTCACCGGGCGCGCCCGCCATCAGCACGGTCTCGGTCCTCCGGCCGAACACCGCGTCGACGGCCTCGCCGATCTCCGTGACCGTCGGTGCCTGCGGGTCCCCGGCGTTGAGCACCCGCGAACCGGGCCGGCCGGCCGCGAGCCGGATCAGCTCGGCCAGATTGGAGACATGGACCGGGTGGAACCTGGACGTCCCGCCGTACGAGAGCACCCGCCGCCCGCGGCCGTCCAGAAGCCGCTTCACGAAGTACAGCTCGCGCGGCGACCGGCAGTGCACCCCGTGAATCGCGCCGGCCCGCAACAGCGTCACCGGCAGCGCATCCCCCGCCGCCAGCAGATCCTGCTCCAGTTGTATCTTCCGGGTTCCGTAGGTGGCGTCGCCGGCCGCCACGGTGCGCTGGGTCTCCGGGATCGGCACGGGGTATCGCGGAGACCCGTCGGGTTCGTCCTGGGTGTCGAAGCCGCGGCCCCGATCGTCCTCGTACACCGCACCGCTGGAGATGACCACCGCCGAACCGATCCGGTCCGCGAGACCGGTCAACTGACGGGCGTGGCCCCCGCCGTAGGCCACCATGTCGACCAGTACGTCACAGCCCTCACCCAGTGCCGTCGCGAGCGCCCCGTCGGCGTCCCGGTCGAGAGCCGTCGCGCGCACCGCGTCGTCCCACCCCGCGTCCCGCCCGCCGCCCCGCGAAGCGGCCGTCACCTCCCAGCCGTCCTCGACGAGCGCCTGCACGGCGGCCCGCCCGATCTGTCCCGTCGCTCCCAGAACCCATGCGTTTCCCTTGCTCATGAGAAGCACGCTAGGCCGAGGCCGGAGCCCGGACCAGCGGAGTTCACCGAGCGCGGATTCGCCCTCGGCGTCGCAGCTTCGGGAACTTCTTCGGCTTCGCGTCCTGCCCGTCCTGTGCGGCCTTCACCTTGGCTGCGTACTCGTCGACGTACTCCTGTCCGGAGAGGCCGAGGATCGCGTACATGATCTCGTCGGTGACGGCCCGGATCGCTGCCTTCTGGTTCTCCAGACCGACGTAGCGCGAGAAGTCCAACGGTTCGCCGAAGCGGATGGTGACCCGTCTGATCCGCGGGACGACCTGTCCCGGCGGCTGGATCTCGAACGTACCGACCATCGCGCACGGCACCACCGGCACCTGCGCGGTGATCGCCATCACGGCCACGCCGACCTTGCCCTTGTAGAGCCGTCCGTCGTGCGAGCGGGTGCCCTCCGGATAGATCCCCAGCAACTCGCCCCTGGCCAGAACCCCGAGCCCTTCACGGATCGCCGCCTTCCCCGCGTCCTTGCCGGACCGGTCCACCGGAATCTGCCCGATGCTGCGGAAGAAGGCAGCTGTCAGCCGCCCCTTCACGCCCGGTCCGGTGAAGTACTCGGCCTTGGCGAGGAACGTGATGCGCCGTTTGAGGATCGCGGGCATCAGGAAATGGTCGGAGAACGACAGATGGTTCCCGGCGACGATGGCCGCGCCGTCCTTCGGAATGTGTTCCAGGCCCTCGATCCTGGGCCGGAAGAACAGCCGTAGCAGCGGCCCGAGGATGACGTATTTGAGCACGTAATAGAACACGGGGCGGCTCCTGGGGCCTCTCGTTCGGATCACGCCGGGCCCGGCTTCCTCGCGGCGAGCGGCCGCTACTGCGCGGTTCTCCGGGACAGACTCAGGAACGGGGAGAGGGCCGGGTGCTGACGCTTCATCATGGCGGAACGCCGTGCCGCTGAACAGGACGAACGCAAGCGGCCTGTCCCGGTGCGGGCCGCGGGCCGCGGAGGGGCGGCTCGGGTACCGTTCCTAATCAGTGAGCAGGAGTGAGTCTTGGACCCACTGCCCGGCACTGCGCGTATCCCGAACGGTTTTGGATGCGCTGGTCTCCCGCGTT
>NZ_JBIBYR010000036.1:0-64790 GCF_043083485.1 Streptomyces sp. NPDC014727
AGATGATCCGCGGGCCTCCGACCAGGGTCATGGCGAGGTCGAGGCGGCGTTTCATGCCGCCGGAGTAGGTGGAGGCGGGCTTCTTCGCGGCCTCGACCAGGTCGAACCGCTCCAGCAGTTCAGCGGCGACCCGCCGCCCCTCGCTGCGGGAGAGGTGGTGCAGGTCCGCCATGAGGAGCATGTTCTCCTCGCCGGTGATCAGGCCGTCGACGGCGGAGAACTGCCCGGTGACACCGATCGCGGCACGCACGGCCTGCGGGTCGGCGGCGAGGTCGTGGCCGCCGATGTGGATCCGGCCACTGGCGAGGTCGGGGGAGATGAGAGTGGACAGGATCTTGACGGCGGTGGTCTTGCCGGCGCCGTTCGGGCCGAGCAGGGAGAAGATCGTGCCTTCCGGGACGGTCAGATCGATGCCGTCGAGCACGGTCTTGTCGCCGTACGACTTGCGCAGCCCGTTCGCCGCGATGGCCGAGTCGGTCATGAGGGGGCTCCTTCTGGAGGCTGCGGGCTACAGGCTGCGGGCGGTGATGTCGCCGTAGGCGGTGGTGGCGTGGATGTTCAGGTCGGCGGAGCCGCCGTCGGTGTTCTTGAGCGTGTTGTGGATCCGGCCGTGGGTGGTGCCGGCGTCCAGGGAGGCGGAGATCCCCTGGGCGGCGCCGATTGCGATGTCGCCGTACTCGGTGCGCAGCGTGAGAGTGCCGCGCAGGGCCTCGGTGATGTGGAGGTCGCCCTTCTGGGTGCTGATCTGTGCGGGGCCGCCCAGGCGGCCGACCGAGATGTCGCCGGCCTGGAGGGTCACGCGGGCGCTTGCGGCCTCGTCGAGTCCGACCGAGCCCTGCGCGCCCTCGAAGGCGACGTCGCCGAGCCGTCCGACGCCCCGGAACTCGGCGTCGGCCGCCTTCACCTCGATCCGGGAGCCGGCAGGCAGTTGGACAGTCACCTCGATGGATCCGGAGGGGCCGAGGATCCGGTTCTTCGCCGCCGGGGCCTCGATCCGCAGGACGCCGTCGCCGTATACGACCTCGATCTGCTCCGCCGCCTTCACGTCGCGGCTCCTGGAGGCGTCCGTGGGCAGGATCTCGACGGTGGTGTCTGCCCGGTCCGCGGCGATGAACCGGATGTGTCCCGCGGGGATGTCGAGGGCGGCCGAGACCGGGGCGGGGGTGTCGAACTTCTGCATGGTGCCCTGCTTCTTCTGCATCGCGCGTTCCTTCGGCTCGCTGTTTCTGATGATGGAAACGCTACGTAGCATTCACTGATACAGCAACACGCTTGTTGCGCAGAGATGGCATCGATGCAGGTCAGAGCTAATAAATCATTGCAATGTTTCAGGAGATAATGCAACAACCTCAATCATGTTCGTTGCAATGAATTGAGAGTGAACGCTATTTCGGGGTGCTGTCCCGGAGACGCCGGGGGGCCACGAAGGAGGCCGCGATGCCGGGAGACGGACTCGCCCAGCAGGAACGCCGACAGATCGCGCTGGGACTGGCCGACGGCCTAAGCCTCCCACCAGCCTTCGAGTTCGTCCGGCCGGAAGCGCATCATGACGGAGGCGGTCCAGAAGAGTACGACGAATACGCCGCTCACGATCTCCCAGACGAGGTGGAAGACATCCGTACCGGGTCGAGGACCGAGGGCCGGGTGGACCTTGCGCTCCGGGTCGATGGTGATGAGATACCGGCCTCCGGTCCGCAACTCCGTGTTCACTGTGGACAGCTCGCGCTGACGCAGGTTCCCGGGGTAGGAGACGGCGTAGGTGTAGGTCGCGATGCCGTCCGAGTCGAAGGTCGAGGAGGTCTCCTTCTCTATCACGCCGTACACCTCCCGGCCCCGGTCGTGCAGGGCGTTGGACGAGAGGTACTGCATGTGCAGGGCGCAGAAGAACAGGGCCGCTATCCCTCCCAGCAACCCCCACGAGTACCCGATGCCGGTGCCCAGTCGCGTGAGCGCCATGGCACAACCGATGGCAATGCCGCTCGCCGCCAGAAGCAGCAGTCCGAGCGCGCCCTCCCGGGTGTAGAGGGCACGACCGAGCAGGGTCAGCAGCCACAGTGTCACCAGCCCGGCGGCCAGGCCGAGCACGATTCCCGCGCACAGCCGAACACTTGGAACTCTCACTTTGCGGCGTGGCATGGACGACCCCCCTGACGACGCTGATCCGGCCTGTGCCGGTCTCCTATGGACTCACGAGCCCGGCGGGGACGTCCAGAGCTTATGGATCTGGTGGGTGAGCTCACAGGCGTGGTCATAGAGTGGCGCCGTGATGACTCGGACGATCGTGCTCAATGGTGGCTCCAGCTCAGGGAAGTCCGGGATCGCCCGGTGTCTGCAGGCGGTCCTGCCGGATCCCTGGCTGTCCTTCGGCGTCGACACACTGGTCGACGCGATGCCCGCGTCCATGCAGGCATCGGACGGGGGCATCGAGTTCGCACCGGACGGTGAGGTGATCGTGGGCCCCGAGTTCCGTACGTTGGAGACGGCGTGGATCGAGGGGGTCGCCGCGATGGCCCGTGCCGGAGCCAGGGTCATCGTCGACGAGGTCTTCCTCGGCGGAGCGGACTCCCAGCGGCGTTGGCAGAAGGCGCTGGACGGCGTAGGCGTGTTGTGGGTCGGCGTACGGTGCGAGAGCGAGGTCGCCGCGGCCCGCGAGGTCGCACGCGGTGACCGGATCACAGGCATGGCGGCGTTGCAGGCGGACGTGGTCCACCAGGGAGTGTTCTACGACCTGGAAGTGGACACGACGCGGAACGAGTCCATGGAGTGCGCCCGGATCATCGCCGGCCGCGTCGGGTGATCCGTTCGTTCACACCCCGTCGGGGCTCGTGATCATTTCCGGCCACGGCGCGCAGTCACGCACAGCACGCACAACGCCCGGCAGGCACAACGCACCCGGCGACGAAGACCGCACCACACGTCGCCGAGGACCGTACCGCACGTCGCCGGGCTCCGGCCGGCCGACGACCTCCGTCCCCGCTCCTGTTACGGCCCGGAGGCCGCAACGGGAGCGGGGACGTACGGCTCGTGCTGTTCCCCTGCGGGGGACGTCAGTTGGCGGGGGCCTGGTAGAGGCCCCGGCCGGCGCGGTGGGCGCGGGAGGTGGCGACGAGCCGGTCCAGGGTGCTGCGGACGGTGTTGATGCCGTTGGGGGTCAGTTCACGCCCCAGGGCCTTGGTGACGTCACGGGCACGGACCGGCGTGTCGCCGAACGTGGACAGCACCTTGATGGCCATCTCCGTGAGGCTGCCACTGTCGTCGACAGCCGGTGCGGCGGGCGCCGCCTTCCTCGGGGCCGCGGCCTTCGCGGACTTGGTGGCCTTGGCGGGCGCCGCGGCGGCCTTCTTGCCCTTCGCAGCGGCGGCCTTCTTGGCTGTCGGCTCGGCGGACTTCGTGGTCTTCGCGGGCTGCGCGGACTTGGCGGCCTTGGCCGCGACGGGCTTCTTGGCCTGGCCGCGCTCGCTCTTCGGCTTGGCGGCGGCAGCCGTAGCCTGCTTGCGGCCCTTGGGGGCGGACGTCTGCCGGGCGGTGCGGCGTGCGGGGGCAGCCGCTGCCGGCTCCTGCGGAGCCTCTGCCCGGACGGCGGAATCGATGGAACCCTGAGCCTGCTGCGGGATCTGCGGGATCTGCGGGGTCTGCGGAACCTCGGCCGCGACAACGCTCTCGGCCTCGGTCTTGACGTCCTCGTTCTCGGTCTTGACGTCCTCCGTCCCGGCGTCACGCGCCTGCGTGTTCGCGGGAACGGGGGAGGCGGCCAGCGAACGCAGTGCCGTCAGCGCGGTCCGCACCGACTCCAGCCGCTCGGTGACAGTCGCGAGTTCCTTCTCCAGGGTCTGCTGGTGCTGCTCCAGGCGGGGAAGTTCCGCCTCCAGCACGGCAGTTGTGGCATCGATGGTGCCCAGTGTGTTGGTCTCTGAGGTCATGTTGTCGCCCTTCTCTCCCGGCCGACCGTCGGTGACCGATATGGTGCAGCGTAAGGGGCGTTGTGTTGTGGCCGGAAATCGACGCTTCGGCGCGCACAGTCAGGATCCGCTTCCGGTGCTGGCCGCCAGTCTCCTGAATCCTTCTGCCGCGCGCCCCGAGACCGGCCAAGAGGCACTCGTTTGGCCGCATGCGCTTCGTCGGTGGAGTGCCCTGCCGGGCCGGCACGGTCTATGCATCGCAACGTGACGCGGCACGCGGAGGGGCGACGGAACGCGGTGCGCCAGAAGACGGCAGGGCGTGCGGATTTCGTGGCGCGGGCGCCGATGCTCGTACTCGCTGCCGGAGGCTGTGGCAATGGCGAAGGGGCCGGGGACGATGCCTCAGAGGCACGGGGCGGTCACGCGTCCAAGGCGGACCCACCACCGGGGCGGGGCCCGCGCCAGGAGGGATCCAGGCCGGGGACGGGGCTCACAACCGAAACGGACCGCCAGGCCCGCCCCGGTCGGCCGTCAGGCCCGCCCCGGCCGTCAACTTCCGCTGCCCTCGCCACCATCCGCGCCGACGCCGCGTGAGGCGGCCTCGGCCATCCGGGCCGTGGTGCTGGCACCATCCAGCGCCTCGCGGATGATGTCCGCGTGCCCGCAGTGGTGCGCGATCTCCCGGAAGACATGCAGCAGCACGTGCCGTACGGTCCATGTGATCGGCTCCGGCGGCGACCAGGGATACCGGGGAAGTGTCACGAGACGGCCGAGATCGGGCTCCTGCCGTACGGTGCGATCGAATTCCGCCGCCGCCGTGTGAAAGGCGTCGAGCAGCCCGGCCAGGGTCTCGCCGTCGGTCATCCGATTGCTGTCGGGATCGAGGTCGGTCCAGCCGACCTCGCCGGGCGCCGTACCGTCCACCACGGCGAGCCAGGTCCGCTGCACGTCAGCGAGATGCTTGACCAGGCCGCCGAGCGTCAGCTCGCTGACGGTGGTGGCGAGTCCGGCCTGCTCGTCACTGATGTCCGTGACGGTGTAGAGGAAGTTGGTGCGCTGATCGGCGACGATCGCGAGAAGATCCTCGCGTTCCCCGGCCCACGCGTCGTCGGCGCTGGTCGTTCCCATGAACGTTCCCCCTCCGGACGGTTCCTGGCCGCACACACTACGGCGTCTCCCGGACGGCCGCGGATCAAAGACGCGACGGGTGCGATGGGTACGACGGGTCTCAGGTCCGCACCTCTGTTCGCCGGGGGCGACCGACGGACCCTGCCGCACCCCGGCGCGGTCCAGGCTCAGCTGCAGAGCCGTGACCAACAGTGCGGCGACGGCGAACCCCGTTCCCACCCAGGTGAGTTGACGGGCTCCGTACGCGGACAGGACCCATCCCCCGACCGCTGTTCCGATCGTGATGCCGAGGTTCGAGAACGAGATGAAGAGGCTGTTGCCGAACTCGGGCGCGTCGGAGGCGTCCCGCCCCAGCCAGCTCTGGCTCACGACGAGCCCGCCCGAGTGCACGGCCCCCCAGACCAGCACGGCGACGACCATCGGCGCGAACAGCGGGCCCACGGTGTACAGGAGCACGTAGACGATCAGGCACAGAACCGGGTAGCCGACCACGGTACGAATGAGATCGCGCCGCAACAGCTCACCGAAGACGAAGTTGCCGAGGACCATCACCACGCCGAACGCCATCAGCATGGCGCTGACCCAGGTGCCGTCCATGTGCGTGACCTGGCCCAGGTACTCGGCGAAGTAGCCGTAGACCGAGAACATCGCCGCGAAGACGAGAACGACGGACGCGATGGTCAGCCACAGCCGCAGCCGCTTCAGGACCTTCAACTGGGCACCGTAGGAGACCCGTTGACCGACAGGCATCGGCGGGACGAACAACAGCACGCCGATGAAGGCGAGCAGATTGACGAGCGCGCCGAACCAGAACGCCGAGGCCAGGGACACATGCTCGGCGAGGTACGAGGTCAGCGGCACCCCGAAGGCGAAGCCGACGGTGACGCCGCCGAACACGGTGGTCGTGGCGCGAGTGGCGTCCTCGGCGGGCACCAGCCGCGCGGCGGTCGCGAGCGCGACCGCGAAGAACACGGGATGGAAGAGCGCGGGAACGATACGGAAGGCGAGCATCACCTCGTACTGGGTGGTGAGCGCGTAGACGGCGTTGGACACGGCGAACACGGCTATCGCGGTCGCCAGCACCTTCTTGCGGTCGATGCCGGAGGCGAGCAACGTGGTGAACGGCCCGGATACGGCGATGACCAGCGCAAACACTCCGACGAGCCAGCCGGCGGTGGACGGTGCGACGTCGAGCTCCGCCGAGACCTGGGGGAGCACGCCGACCATCCCCATCTCGGTGGTGATGATCCCGAACACGCCCAGGGCGAGCACCAGGACGGTGACGGAGGCCTTTCTCATGGCAACCTTTCATCAAATCTAGAAAAGTAGATATATGCGCCGACGGAGCGGTGCTCGCAGGGGATTCCTCGGGTCTACAGCTCGTCGCGGACGTGCGCGGCGAACTCCGCGATCACCGGCTCGTTGCGCCGGTAGTACGTCCACTTGCCGATGCGTTCCGAGGTGAGCAGCCCCGCGTCCTTCAAGGTCTGCAGGTACCCGGACACCACTGACTGCGCCAGTCCGGCACGCTTCTGGATGTCGCCCACGCACACCCCGATGTGGAAGCCGAGCCCCTGCTGACGGTAGGAGTCCTCGTCGAAGTGCTTCTCCGGCTCCCGCAGCCACTGCATGAACTGCAGGCGTGCGGGATTGGCGAGTGCCTTGTGTACGGCCAGGGGGTCCACCGGTCTGCCTCTCTGTGCGGCATGGTTCGCATCTAGCTTTCTCGATATGTAGGCGCAAGTCAAATCGTCGAAATCGGCCGGAGCGCTGATCCAATCGTTCTGTGGGACTAAAGGGGCAAGTGATGCACTGTGTGACGCATGTGGTCAGAGGTGCATTGACGGGTACGCGGCGGTCGTAGGAAGCTGAGCAGTGCCCCACGGAAGCCCTTTCTGCTCCCAACCGTTGGATTACCCATGCGCACAGTTGCTTCCGCAGGCACGCTCACGGCCGCCGTCACCGCGGCCCTCCTGCTTGCCCCTACGGCATACGCCACCGCCCCCGGCGACAACGGCACCGTGAAGGTTCACGATGCCGCGACCGGTGAGGAGCTTCGTAAGAACGAGCCTCACGTGTGCACCTTCTATCTCGACGCCTTCGGTTTCGACGCCGAGCAGGACGTCGACTGGCGCATCGAAGCCTGGGCCCCGACCGCCCATGTCAAGGGCGAGACCGTGAAGTCCGGTTCGCTGACGCTCGACGGTAAGGGGCACGGCCGTTCGCAGGACCAGTCCCTGCCCGACGGGCACTACAAGCTGTTCTGGAACTTCGACGGTGAGCACGGCCGGGCCAAGCACAAGGTCTTCTGGGTCGACTGCGGCGAAGGATCGAAGCCGGGCGGCGACAAGCCTGGTGGCGGTAAGCCCGGTGGCGGCAAGCCGTCCCCGTCCGACACCCCGTCCCCGTCCGACGCCCCGTCGGCGTCCGTGACCCCGTCGACGTCCGTGACCCCGTCCGGCCCGGAGCAGCCGACCGCGGAGCCCGCGTCGTCCGCCCCTGAAGGCGCTGCTCCAGCTTCCCCGGGTTCGGGCTCCTCCGCCTCGACCCCCTCCTCGTCACCCTCCACGCAGACCGGCGGGGACCTCGCCGAGACCGGTAACGGCGCACCCGTCGCCCTGCTGTCCGCAGCGGCCGCCGCGCTCGTCGCGGCCGGCGGCTACCTGGTGATCCGTCGTCGCAAGGCGCAGCAGCAGCACTGACGCGCCGATTCCTGTGTGCCCCCGTGCTCGGCAACTTCGAGGACGGGGGCACCGCCCTGTTCCGCCTCAGCCGGACGCGCGCAAGCCAACTGCCGGAAATCCCAAGGCATTCGGCGATACCCCGCGACCTCCGCTGCACCGCACTCCGGCTCGTCCGGCGGGCGCAGACGCGGAGGTCGCGGCGTGAAGTCCCGTTCGCATGGCGAGGGATGGACGCGATGCGGTACGGTGACGCAATCATCACCCTCCGTGCGCGTCCGTGCGCATGAGGCAGCCCCCGGCGGTGCTGGTAACACCATCCGAGGGCCTACACCACCAGTGGAATAGAGCCACAGGAAATGCTGCGTCATGCTATCGCGCCCACCGCGCGCTACACGAAGGCATCACACGATGTCGTCCGTCATCCGCGTCTGAGCAGTGACGCGAAGATCCTGCTCCTGTACGTCCAGGGCCTGCCCGAAGACCCCACGTACAAGCCGTTGAGCGAACTCGCCCAGAAGCTGGGCATCAAGGGCCGCGCGTACCAGAAGGCGAAGGAACAATTGGTCGCGCACGGGTACGTGCACGAGTGGCGGAGCCAGGGCGAGGGGGGCCGCTGGCTGACCGAGCAGCTCGTCGCGAACAACCCCCTGACGAGCGAGCAGGCGGGACATCTGCGAGGGACCTCCCCGACGGCCGCCGCGCCACCGAGTAAGCACTTCCCGACGGTCGGCGAACCGACCGCCCGGACGGCCGGTGGCTATAAACCGTTAGAAGACCACAGTGATAAGACCACTCCCCACCCACCCTCCGAAGCCGAGCCGCCCGCGCCGACGGCCGACCCCACCCAACTCGCGCGGGCGGAACGGGTCCTGCTCTCGCTGCGCCACTCCCGCCGCGAACTGCACCTGGGCGTACGCGAGGCCCGCGCGCTGGCAACGGAAGCGGTCGCGTGGCTGGAGCGCGGCCTGACCGAATCCGACCTCCGCCACGCCCTGCTCGCCGAACGCCCGCAAGAGGGCGTGCGCTCGGCGGTCGGCTTCCTGCGCTACCGCCTCGCCCAGAAACTCCCCGAGGCTCAGACCTCACCCCAGCCGTACGAGCCTCCGCCCGTTCGCGAGCTCATTCCGTGCAAGGGCCCAGGCGAGGAACACCTCTTCCGGCCACTGGGCGACGAGACGGAGTGCGCCCCTTGCCGCAGGGCCACGGCCCACGCGAACTCAAACAGCAACAACCAAGCCTTCCCTGAGGGCGCCCCGTGGCGCGAACGGATCGCAAGAATCCAGGCCACAGACCTCCGACTCGGCGAGGCCTGAGGCTGCGGGTGGCCTACGGGCAACGGCATCGGTGACATGACCGGGCGGCCCTGCTCGGCGATCGCGCGTTCCGGCTGCCTCAGGCAAGGCCGTACCCAGCCTCGGCCCAGTCCCGAAGGCGGCGCCGACACGTCATTGCGCTGCGGTTGCGGGGTTGGCGTTCGCAGCTTGGGGGACGGACGGCGGTAGTCGGCCGGGCAGGACCTCGTGCCTTCGAACGACCCATCTCCGTTCGCTGAGCCGTTCGCCGGAAGCGGTTCCCTTTCCGGTGATGCGGAGGTCGATGTGTTGACCGCGTAGCCATTTCCGCAGTTGGGGGATCTCGTACGTCTTTTCGGGGGGTTAAATGCGCTGCCTCGGCACGGGATGCAGGGCGTATAAACCGAAGGGTGATCGGATGTGATCCGATGTCAGGAAATGAGCGAGAGGAATGGTTATCTTGAAGATCTCGGGGAGGCGCGCGTGGCGCATCGCCGCGAGCTCGGGCGCCGGCGCAGCAGCCATCGTGCTCGGTGCTCCGCTGCTTGCCGCTGCGGCTCCCGCTCAGGCTTGGCCCGCGGTGCCCTACGCCACGGTGATCAGCCAGAGTGGGGTGAACGAGCGGCAGTACCCCAGCACCGACTCATCGGTGCTGGGCATCCTCCAATACGCCGATCAAGTGGGCCTGCGATGCAAGGTCCGCGCACAGAACGTCGCCGGCAACGACGTCTGGTACCTGCTGCGTGACGAGCAGGCATGGATCTCGGCCAAGTACGCAGTCCAGACCGGGACCGTCCCCTACTGCAAGGACATCCAGCCGAACCCGCTCGCTCAGAGCCCGCAGGCCTCCGAGGCCAAGGGCTGAGCGCACCTGTCCCTCAGAACGTCCGAACCGTGGCGGACCGTGGTCCTGGTGGTATCTCGCCAGAAACCACGGTCCGCCACGGCGCTTTCCATACCGTTCATCACTTCCCGCTTCGTAGACGAGGAAGACGTCCGGGAGTGGGAGTGTCCGACCTGACTGCCATAGTGCGGCCCATGGATGAGAACTCCTTCTGGGCCCTGCTGGAGGGCTCTCAGCAGCAGACCGATGACCCGGACCAGCGGCTGGAGGCACTGCGTGAGCAACTCATGCAGCGACCGCTGGCGGAGATCGTGCAGTTCCAGTCGTGCCTGCACCGGGTGCGACAGCGGATCGACACGTGGGAGATGTGGGCCGCGGCCGAGCAGATACACGGAGGATCGTGCTCCGACGACAGTTTCTGGTACTTCCAGTTCTGGGTGATCGGCCTCGGCCGAGAGGCGTACGAGAGGGCAGTGGCCGATCCGGATTCGTTGGCGGAGGTGCCGCAGCTGCGCCGGTTGGCCGGTCGGCCCATGAAGACCTGGTCGGACAATGAGTGGCCCGATTGGGAGTCGTTGGACTACGTCGCGGCCGAGGCCTTCGACATGCTGACGGGCGAAGAGGAAGGCATTGAGACGGCGCTGCAGTCCGAGGGCCTGGACCTCCCCTGCAATCCCGAACCGAGCGGCGAGGCGTGGGACATACGCAACGCGGACGAAGCGTCGCGTCGGCTGCCACGTCTCAGCAGAATGTTTCCGCTCGTCGGCTGAGTGCACAGGGAAAATCTTGGGAGAGACGGCCGTCGGCTCGCCGTTGACCAGAACGGGGCATCCCTGGTGGTTCCGCTATCCGGCCACGGCTACACGCCTCGCCGCCCAGAAACGGTAGACAGCCCAGCCCGCACCGAACACAGCGGCCGTCCAGACGATGACCTCGGCGAGAACAATGGTCGGGGTCAAGGTGATGTGCGGTCGGGGCGGTAGCACGACCATTTGCACGGCAGCACCCACCGGAACCGTCAACGCCGCAAGCAGGCCGACCAGTCCAGGCCGCCGGATGGCTGAACCCACCGCGCCCAGGACCAGCCCGAGCGGCACTGCTGCCACCCCCCACCTGACCATCTCCGTTTCGGCCCCCGAGGCGAAGGCGTCCGTCACGTAGTACGCCCCAGTGGCAGCGATCAGCGCCAGGGCCCCGACCAGCGCGCCTCGGACCGGTGTCCCGGCCAGCCAGCCCACCGCCACCGCCAGCGCCGCCCAGGACCAGCCTGCGTCCACCAGCAGGCTGAGCACCTTGGCAGCGCCGGCCCAGACGGTTCCCCTGAGAGGGGCGCCGAGCTCCCCGTACGGGGAGGAAAGCGCGTTGATGAGCGAGGTAGCCGCCCCGAATCCCGCCCCAGCCGCAAGAGCACCCATCGTGATCTTCATACCGGGAGAGTATCCAGCGGGCGCCTGCCCGCGCCGCGAGTGGGTGCTGTCGGTTCTCGGGTTCTCGCTCAACTTCTGTGGTGCTTTGCCTAACCCGCCCGCCTCGCCGGATGGCCCCCTGACCTGCCCGTTCCCCGAGTGCGCCGACCGGATCAACTGACCGGCGAACCGTCATCACAGAAGTCGAGCCAGAACGCGGCGGTAGACGGTTGCCAGGTGCGTTTCCTCGTGGCTCATGCATGCCGCGTCGACGTGCGCGGAATCTGCTGAAGGTTCCGCGGCCCAGTCGCACCACAAGCATTCGGCCTCGAATGTGACATCCGTGTCGGGGTGCTCGGCGATGCGATGCAGCACGTAGCGGTACGAGCCCGCATACGAGGGGCCGTCACTGGTGATCGTTGTGATGTCGCCGCACAGCGACAGCCGATGTCACCAAGCCGCGTAAGGCGGAAGGCGTCGTCGAGAACGCCATCGGCGGGACGGTGGTCGAGGCAGTCACCCCCGCCACGTTGCTGTCGTAAGCACTGCGGACCCGCCTCATCCGTGACGGCTGAGGCGGGGCGCTGGGATTCGTTCATTCACTCAGGCCGGAGGCCCGGAAGCCTCCGGTCAGGTGGTGTACTCCGTTTCGCTCATGGCAGCCTGCCGGACAGTCATGGCTACCTGGGTTACGTCGAGCCCTGCCAAGTATTGGATCAGGGCGTCACGAGTGTCCTGGAGCTGTCTACCCAGCTCGACCCCTCCCAGTTGCTCGGGACGGATGACGCGGCGGAACTCGCCCTCGGCGATGACGCCGGCCACCAATTTCTCGGCCAGCCACAGTGGCGTGCGTTCCCTGATGGCGAAGGTCAAGTGCACGCTGGTCTCGTCGGAGTCGGTGACGAGCGGGTTGTGGACCCACCCCCGCGGGAGCAAGAGGGACTGGCCGGCCTTGAGGTCGACCTCGATGTCAGGGCCCTGTGCTTCCCACGTCGGAATGTAGTCATCACGCCAGACCCGCCAGCTTTCGTTGAACTCGCGCATGGGGGCCTCTACCGGGGGCCGCCACAACTGCCATCGCTTGACGCCCGCGGTCTGCACGATCACGGCCATCTGCTGATCCCAGTGGTGGCGCAAGCCCTGATTGCCGGGCGGGGTCATGAAGGCGTGCACGTAGTTCGAGTAGCCCGTCTCCTCCTGGATGCGCTTGGAGACGTGCGCCATGTACGGCAGCACCCTCTGGAGGTTGCCCAGGCGGATGGTGTGTCCGCTGTCATGCAGTCGCCGCAGCTTGGCCGCATCGCTCCGGCCGTTCGTCGTGAAGGCGCCTTTGTTCAAGGACGGGTTGGGAGCCTTGACGACCGCGATCTCATCTGCGGGGGCACAACCAGTGAAGAGGTAGTCCTTCAGTGAGTCCGAGGTGATCGTCTCGTCCAGTGCCGTCGTACCTCGCTCGTACACGCGCGGCTCGTCAGGCCAGGTGAGGAGAAGATCGGTCACACCGTCCTCGGGCAGTAAGAGACGCAGCGACATGGGGGTCTCCTCTCGTATTACGAGGGTGGAAGGGGGCAGGAAATCTCAGAGTTGAACCGGTTCGGGCAACACACGACGGAGAACGAGATCAGGCTCTTCGACGACGCGTAGTACACCCAGCTCACATCGACACCGCGGGGCAGTACGTCGGTGGCGTACTCCAGTTTGTTGTCGAGGCTGCTGTACGCCTCAAGGCCGTCGGAACGTACGAACGGAGGGTTCGTCTCGTACTGCTTCGTCAGCCAGGCCAGGGCGATACCCATGTCGGCCCAGGTCCGGTCATCCGAGACCTGGCTCTTCTTGAGAAGCCAGTAGCCGGTCATGGTGGGCGGCACATTGCCCGTCTGGAACTCTGCGGCGGCTTCTCGGTACCGGTCGAGGACGGCCTGCTGCTTCTTGTCCTCGGGGTCCAGCACCGACGGCGGACCGTTGGGATGCGGGGGCCGTCGGCCTCCCTCCTGTCCATACAGCTTTGATGGACCGACCCACGGCCCGTACCCGTGCCAGTGCCCTGACCAGCTCATTTGTTCCCTTCTGAAGGTACGGGGCCGCCCTGCCGAAGTAGGGCGGCCCGTCTTGTCCTGAATGGGGAAGCGCCAGACTAGAGCGCGAGGCCTCGCTTTTTGGCCCAGCCGAGGACGAAGTCGTCCACCTCGGCTGCGGTGACACGCAACTCCTGGCCGGCTCCCTCGGGCTTCGAGTCACGGAGCGCAAACGCCTCCGTGGCGCCGGGGATGGCCGCCACGTCGATGCACGATTCGTGCTCGCCGCTGAGGTTGCCGCCGCAGAAGTTCTCGAACGCGCCGTTGGTAACGGCAGGGAGGGTGTAGAGGTTCTGCACGGGTAGTCCTCCTTGCGGATGTGCTGTGCGGAGAGTCGTTCTCCGCGCCGTAGTGCGCTCGCACCCACCCTGGCCCGAACCGTCCTTCTTCAGGGGTACCGGCCAGCCGGGATGGGATTTGAGTTCCGCCACGCGAGGGTTGGTGCCGTACGGGGGAGCCGACGGAGGTCACCTCGCGGGCGGAAGATCAACGGCTCACGACCTGACGGACATGCCGACCGCCAGAGCGGCCATGATGCCGAGGAGCGCCAAGATGTGAGCCACTTGCTGCTGGCGAGGGTTCACCCGCAACCCACCCCCTGCCTCCGCGAGTAGACGGTCAGGAAGCGCCTCGTCAGCAAGCCCGTCTGACGGAGGTAGTTGAACGCGCTGAAGGCCGGAGTCTCGTTCGTGGGCCGGTGTCTCAGATCCAGGAGCTTGTACGCCTGGGAGAACAGCGACTTGACCTCCGGGTCGTCGTCTGCGCCCAGTTCCTCACCGGCGAGCAAACTCAGGTGCCCGATGAGGGTCGCTGTCCACCAATCGATGTCCTCACGCGTCGACGTGCTCAGCATCATTTCGAGGGCAGTGTCGAGGTTGTCCCCGATCAGTTCCTTGTCGATCGGCCGACCGTCAACGCTCGGGGCCTCGAGTTCTTCAGCCACGGTGGACACCACACATTTCTCCTCGGTACCGCATGGTTTGCGGCTGCCTTGGCTGCTCGGTCAAAACGAACCTAGAGCAGCGCTTCCACAACGTCCAAGAAGATTGCGCCAGTTTGCAGAAGCCTGATTGACGGGCCTGAACAGGGCATCGACCATCGGAGTGCCACGCAAATTTGCGCAAGGCGGCAGATGGGAGACAGCCATGCAGTTACGGTTCCTTGGCAAGAACTCCAAGTCGGGGGATTGCCCGACGCTCTATGCCACCGATCGGGACACCTACCTCGTCCAAGGGTGGAAGATCTTCGCGAACGACCTGCTGATGAAGCTCACCATCCCCGAGGGCGAGACGGCCGTGGAGGTGCCCACCGAACTGTTCGAGCACTTGGAGAGGGACGGCCTCCCCTCCGGTGAGTTCCGGCGCCTGGGCGACCCCCTCATGATCCTCACGCCGTGCGGCACGTACGTTGTCCAGGGCCAGAAAGTCACCGATCCCGGGGCCCTGGCCCAGATGACGATTCCGGACTACGAGACCGTGGTCGAGGTCCCCAAGGCCGCGATCGCAGCCCTACTGGAGGAACCGCATGGAGCTGATCTCCAGCGCCGAGCGCAACCAGCTCTTTGAGAGCTTCACGCACGACGCCTTCCACCTGGAGCTGAGGGACGACTACTCAGTTCCGGACGAGGCGGGATCGTTTGAGAACTGGCTCAACGGGACACCAGCCGACGACTCGTTCATGGAATCCTGGACAAAGCTCATGAAACGAGTCACGGACTCAGGAAAGACCGTCCGCCGGGTGCGGGTTGTCACCGAGCCGCACAGTCCCTACATCCAGTGGGAGTACGCCACCACTAACGTCAACGAAGAGGCCGGAGAGTCGATCCGGTGGTTGCCGCGGCACAAGCTCCCCGGTGGCCTGCGCTTCCCCGTGGACGGCAACGACTGGTGGCTCTTCGACGACAAGCTCTTGGCCGTGGGGCACTTCGACGACGCAGGACGTGTCCTGGGCTCCGCGACCATTGAGACCCCCGCCATCGTCGCTGAGTGCATCCGCGTCCGGGACCTGCTCTGGCCCATTGCTACTCCCACCATCGAGTACAAGCCCTGACGGACCCGTGAGCGACCAAGCACGAGAGACACGTGAGGCGCTGGGTGCCCGGCTGCGTGGATTCCGCAAGGACGCGGGGTTCGGCAGCGGTCGGGCCTTCGCCGCTGCCACTGGCTGGCAGGAATCCAAGGTCTCTCGCATTGAGAACGGTAAGCAGAACGCGAGTGAGGAAGACATCCGTCTCTGGTGTCAGATGACCAGGCACGAGGCCGACCTTCCTGACCTCGTCGCCACGCTTCGCCACATCGACGAGATGTGGATGGAGTGGCGGCGGCAGCTCCAGGACGGGGCCGAGAACCGCCAGAAAAAGTCCCTGCCGCTGTACCAGAAGACCAAAGTCTTCAGAATCTGGGAGCCCGACATTATCTGGGGCACCATCCAGACCGCCGACTACGCCGAAACCGTCTTCGAGGAGGTATCGAACTTCCATGAGACGCCGGCCGACACGGAAGCCGCCGTGGCCAAGCGCCTCGAACGGCAGAAGTACCTCTACGAGGGAAACCGGATCTTCAACGTGCTCCTTGGCGAGCAGGCCCTCTACTCGAACCACGGCGGTTCGGAGGTCATGAGGGCGCAACTTGACCGGCTTCTCGCCGTATTGGCGCTTCCGCGCCTCAGCTTGGGCATCGTCCCGAGGTCGACTCCCCTCGCCCTATGGCTCGGGCACAGCTTTGCGATGTTCGACGACAGGCTCGTCATGGTGGAGACGTACTCCGCGGAGATCTCTGTGACGCAGCCAGCGGAAATCGGGATTTACCGTAAAGCGTTTGAGCTCCATCGTCAGTCTGCTGTGTATGGACAGTC
The DNA here is from genome assembly GCF_043083485.1 of Streptomyces sp. NPDC014727. Classification (NCBI taxonomy): domain Bacteria; kingdom Bacillati; phylum Actinomycetota; class Actinomycetes; order Kitasatosporales; family Streptomycetaceae; genus Streptomyces; species Streptomyces sp. NPDC014727. Next base: position 16,182 of record NZ_JBIBYR010000036.1, read on the forward strand.
CGCCAGGGATCTAATCTTGACCGCTATTCAACATTTTGATCGCATGGGAAGGGGAAGTCGTGGCTGAAATGCCGAGCTGGCGCACCAGTGCCTACACGAAGTCGGACAGCTGCGTTGAAGTCGCCGACAATGACCCGGAGAAGGTCATGGTCCGGGACACGAAGGACCGAGACGGTGGAACACTCGCATTCTCGCCGTCCTCCTGGGCTGGTTTCGTAGAATTCAGCAAAACCTGCATCGTCTGAGCAGGTTCGCCCCTGGCCCCCTCTCTCGGGAGGGGGCTTACGGCGGCTAATCAGTACTCCAGCTGGACTTCTTCCACCGCTGCTGCAGGCACCACGTGCGCTTCCCGGAACCGAGCAGAGCCACAGGGTCTTGGAGTCGCTGGAGGGTCCTGCTCGGGTGCTTGGCTGACGGGAGCAGGGCAGGGCGGGCGGGCCCGGCAACGGTTCCGTAGGCAGACAACGCCCATCTGTCGGCTGGTGAACGCAGCCTTCGGCGAGCTCGCACCCGAAGCCGCGGACGCCGTGTACGCGGCCTCGCCGCCACACCGTCACAGGTCGCTCTGGATGGCGTGACCCGCCGCGGTGGTGGCGGCCTTCGCTCTCACTGATCGGATCAGAGCTGTTGCAGACGAACCGACTCGATGAACCCGGCCCATGCGTCTCGCTGTACGGCGATGTGGCGACCGTTCGGCCGTTTCGAGTCGCGTATGCCTACGGCGGCGTGCAGGTCGGCGATCTCGATGCATTCGCCGCCGGCCCCGTTGCTGTAGCTGCTCTTCCGCCAGTGCGAGGCGGTGGGGGGCAGGTTCATCGTGAGTGCTCCTCCATGGCGGAACGGATCAGCTCAGCTGATCTCTGCGGACTCAGAGCGAGGGCCCTGAGGTGGTCGAAAGCTCGGGTGTAGACACTGACATCTGCCGGGAGTTCCAGGTAGATCGAGTCGGTGAGGCCCTCCCTGTACACCACATCGGGGTCCTCCTGCTCAGGGAAGCCGAGCACGGTGAAGGGCCCGGTGGTGGGATACGCCCCGGCGTCGTACGGCAATACCTGCACCGTGACGTTCCTCAATTTCGAGATCTCCAGCATACGTTCGAGTTGGGCCGCCATGACCTCTCGGCCACCCATCACATGCATCAGGGTGCTCTGGTGGATCACGGACCAGAAGTCGGGGCCCTCCGCAGCCGTCAACAGCTCTTGGCGGCGCATGCGTACGTCGACAAGGCGCTGGATCTCGTCGTGGGGGAGGTCGGGCGTGACGCGGCTCATCTCGGTTGCATACTCCGGCGTCTGCAGCAGGCCGGGGACGAACTCTCCCTGGTAGGTGCGCATGCTGCAGGCGGCTTGTTCCAGGCCCACGTACACGGAGAACCACGAAGGAATGGCATCCCCGTGGGCGTGCCACCAACCTTTGGTCTTCGACTCCTTCGCGAGCGACTTCAGCAGGTCGCGCAACTCGTCGGACGTTCCGTAGAAGCGGCACAGCGCGTCCACGTCCGAGGGCTGCACCCGGCCCTGGCCCGTCTCCAGACGATTGACCTTGGAGCCGCTCCAGTCGAGTTCCTTGCCAACCTGGTTGCAGGTCAGGCCGCTCTCGTCGCGGAGCTTCTTGAGCTCGATCGCCAGTCGGCGACGACGTGCTGTGGGTGAACCGGACACTTCAACTCCCCTTTGCGTAACGAAGGTTCCATCCCATCGGAATTGGAAGCCTCGGCCAATCACCTGAAGGAGCGAATCTCGCCGTGCACATTGCATGAAGGGATCGGAGCTTGGCATTCTCTGTCACGGAACGACTGTGAGTCACCGCGCTTCACGAAGGGTGAGGTGTAGGTTCTCGCTCCGGTGAAAGGCGTGCGCTCGTGGTGAACGGGATCGACGGCTGCATGACGCGAAAGCCCTGGGAGCTGCCCTTCCTGGCGGAGCCCGAAGAGGTCGCCGGACTGAGACGAGTCGTGCGCCTGCACCTGCGCTTGTGGGGACTGTCGGACGTGAGCGACGCCGCCGAGATCTGCGTGAGTGAGCTGGCGGCGAATGTGATTCGGCACGTCGGTGAAGGAACGCCATGCACGCTCACGGCTGAGATGCGGGACACGCATCTGCGGATCGGCCTCCGTGACCCGGACACCCGCGCCCTCCCGACGCTTCTCTCGGCCGGTCCGGACGCCGAGGCGGGGCGCGGGCTGGCGTTGGTGGATGCTGTGTCGGAGCGGTGGGGCGTGATCCTGGGGGCGGATTCCAAGCTTGTCTGGTGCGACCTGGTCACCCAACTCCGCTCGCCCGCCGGGCATATCGATGACCCGAGGGTCGCGAAGAGTGAGGCCTGCTTGATCCTTTACTCGGCCGACACGGCGCCGGGCCTCGGAAAGGGGCGGAGCCGCGCTGCTGCACAGCAGGAGGCGGCGATCGACCTGATCGTCGACCTCCTCCACTGGCTCCGCGCCCACGGCTGTGATCCGGACGAGGCCCTGGATTGCGCGCAAGCACACTTCGAGGCCGCGGCGGCTGATCCGGCGTGAAGCAACCTTCGCCCGAGGAGCTCATTGAAATCGCGGAAGAGCTCAACGACTTGGATGCAGATTGTGATTGGACAGAGTCGTACAACCTGTGGTCGCTCGTGTGCGCTGCTCAGCACTGCGGGTTCCTGCCGGGAGTGTCGGTCCATCAACTCCTCCCCCTCGGTCGGCGGGACGACTTCTTCCTCATCACAGTTGAGGTGGCACCGGCGATCGCTTTAGCCGCAGCTCCCATCCACTGGCGCGAAATCGAGCCTCCCGCTCCTGGTACGGGGACGGCGGCGATCAGGCATGTGTTGGCGAGGATCGGTGAAGAGGGCTCGAAGCTAGTCGCGCTCTTCCGTGACAACGCTGCGATCCGTTCCAATGGGTAGCGGCATCCGGGCTCGGCGGCAGGTTGCGGCGCTTGGGCGGTCGTGACGGTGGGATGAGGCTTTGGCGCTGTCGCGCACCCGCCGCGCTGGCAAAGTGGTTGCTTTGGGACACCTTCCGATGAGAAGCGGCCATGATCAGCTGTGCGTGTTGATCGAACGCCAGTATTCGGCAGCATGTTCGCATGTCGCCATCGAAGCCCATCTACTTCGGCCCACCTCCTGATGTGAGCGAGGGGCAGTGGTTCCGTACGCACGATGCCCTGTACGCAGCCGATGTGCACCGGTTTCGTGGCCAGGGGATCTCGGGAACGTCGCACGAAGGCGTCGACTCGATCGTCGCCAGTGGTGGCTATGCCGGTGATGAGGATCTGGGCGACACAATCATCTATACGGCGCAAGGCGGTTCGCCGGACAACGACGGTCACATCACGGAGGACCAGTCATTGACTGGGGTCAACGAAGGAATGCTGATCAACTATCGGGAGGGTCTGCCTATCCGATACGTGCGCGGTCTGGGGATCAAGAGGCGCAAGGCGACTGAAGGGTACCGATACCGGGGCCTGTACCTGGTGGAGGGCTATTGGAGCGTGCTGACTGATCGTGGGCACCTCATGTGGCAGTTCCGTCTAGCGAAGATCGCGGCGGGGGAACGTTGGGGATCTGACGAGGCGAGCGATACAGCTGCGGAAGAAGAGGTAACCCCGTTTGAGCAAGCAGCCGCGAGGTACGTCAGCACTCAGCGGCGTGTGCGCAACACCCAGGAGGCCCGCGCCATAAAGGCGCTTTACGACAACACCTGTCAGATGTGTCGTGTCCCAGTCGTGGTCGACATCAACGGCGCGCGGTACAGCGAAGGTGCGCACATACATGCGCTTGGTAGACCGCATGGTGGTCGCGATGTACGTAGCAACATTCTGTGTCTGTGCCCGAACTGTCACGTGCTCTTTGATAACGGAGCACGCCTCATCACCGATGACCTCAAGGTCGTGGATACACTCAGCCGGCAGGTGCTTGGAGACCTCCACGTGAAGCGCGAGCATCGGATCGATGCGGCCTGTCTAACCCAGCATCGATCCCGATGGGCCGATCGCTCACAGGGCCTCTAAACAACAGGTCGGGCAGAGCGCGCCGCAAGAGCCCTATTCATCAACTCATTGAGTTGGCCGCGACAGGGCGGATCACCCCGCAGCAATCGTTGAGTAGGTCCACACATCGGCCGGCATTTCGTGACGAAGGCTCCAGACAATACCCATGGGCTTGCTGCCCTTGTGTTCGACGTACTCGGCGGGTCCAAGGAGCATCCATGGCTGAGGCCCGCCGATGTCTGTCTTCTTGTAGCGGCGGACGAAGAGTAGGACGTGAGTGCCCTTCTCCTTGTGGGTCTGGTAGCGGATGCCAGTGGGTGATGTCTCTGAGGTCTGATTCTGAGATTCCCAGTGGAACAAGCGCTCATTGCGGGCGTAGTCCTTGTAGCGAGTCTCTGGGGAAAAGTCCTTCTCGTCCTTTTCAAGGGTGATGAGCAGTGCGTCGGTCTGGATGTTGTCGCACCACTTCACGCCTTCGCGGAAGTGTCCCGGCATGAAGCCGCCGACGTAGGACTGTCCTAGGGCGGGGAGGATTTCTTCGCGGCTGTATGAGGCGTGGATGGTCAGCGGCAGGCGTGCATGCTCGCCGAGCAGTGGGACGGGCACGTGGTCGGCTTGGTCCAGGACGTGGGCGAGAACCTGGCGGACCTCGTCGCGGAAGGCGTGCTGAGGACGAAGAGCGTCGAAGCCCTCCTGATAGCTGCCGAAACCACCGCCCAACGGCCAGAGGGAGAAGAAGAACATGCGGGCATATGCCTGTTCCTGCTCGCTGAGCTCGTCATACGCGGGGGCGTCCTCGGAGAGCAACTTGCTGTACGCGGCGGCTCGGAGCGGGTCGTCGACGTGGAGGAAGGCCGATACTCGCTTGAGTAGCGTCGCTTCTCCTTCAGGCCCGGCCTTGGGGAGGAGTTTGGCCCGGCGGAGTAGACCCGTCCATGAGTTTCCGTTGCCCCGGTAGAGCTCTTTGAGCTCTCGTCCGCTCTCCTTGAGATAGTTGGCGAGCCTAGGCTCCGCGTATGCGGCGACCTCCAGAGCGAGCTGAGTGACGTTGACGCTGATCTGGCTGCGAATGTTGTCAATAATCAGATCCTTGGCTTTCGACTCAAGGATGATCTGGCAACCAGACGGCAACTGCGGAAAATCGTGCTCGATGTTGGCCAGCAGGCGATTGCGAGTGAGGTTGGTCAGGGCGCGGAACTGCTCCTCGAAGCGGAATTCCTTGCGGTGCTGACCGATGAAGTCCAAGACTGTGAGGACGGCCTTGTCTTCGGTCCGACGCAGGCCTCGGCCTAGTTGCTGGAGGAACACCGTGGCGCTGGATGTTGGGCGCAGAAGGAGCAGGGTGTCGACGTCAGGGATGTCGAGTCCCTCGTTGAACAGGTCTACAGAGAAGATGACTTGGAGCGTGCCTGCCTTGAGCTGGTCCAGGGCGTCCTTGCGCTCGTGACGTGGGGTCTCACCGGACAGGGCGATCGCATTGAGGCCGGCTCGACGGAAGAAGTCGGCCATGAAGACTGCGTGTGCGACTGACACACAGAAGCCCAACGCACGCATCGTGCCCGGGTCGGTAACTTTGTCCTTCACGGCTTGGACGACGAGCCTGGCTCGTGCGTCATTGCCAGTGAAGAGATTGCTGAGGGCTGTGGCGTCGTACGACCCCCGCTTCCAGGCGATGGCGCTCATGTCGGTGTTGTCAGTGACGCCGAAGTAGTGGAATGGGCTGAGTAGGTCGTTCTCCAGGGCTTCCCAGAGGCGCATCTCTGCTGCGATCCGACCTCCAAAGAACTCGTCCTGGATGTTCAGCCCATCCATGCGTTCCGGGGTAGCGGTTAGTCCCAGCAGTTCCTTGGGGTCGAAGTAATCCAGGATCCGTCGGTACGTGGGGGACGTGCCGTGATGGAACTCGTCGATCACGATGACGTCAAAGTGGTCTGGAGCAAAGCGGTCCAACGCACGCGAGTTGAGCGACTGGACGCTGGCGAAAACATGAGTCCAGTTGTCGGGGATCTCCCCACCGACGAAGAGCTCGCCGAAGTTTGCGTCAATCAGCACGTTCTGGTAGACGCGCAGGGACTGTTCCAGAATCTCCTTGCGATGGGCCACGAAGAGCAGGCGCGGGTCACGGCCCAGCGTCCGCCGCAGCCGCTTGAAGTCCAGAGCTGCCATCACGGTCTTGCCTGTGCCGGTCGCGGCAACGAGGAGGTTGCGGTGCCGACCGTGGACGGTGCGCTCCACTTCGAGACGTTCCAGCATGTCGCGCTGGTGCGGATAGGGGCGGACTTCAAGTCCAGAGAGCGTGATGACGGTGCCGCCGTTTTGGTTGGACCCGCCAGCGTGAGACAGCGCATCGTCCAGTCGCTGCGCGTCGCTGTCGGGGTCGTACGGCTCGAACGAGCGCTCACTCCAGTACGCGTCGAATGTTGCCTCGAACTTGCGGAGGACGGATGGCGTAGCGACCGACGACAGCCGAACGTTCCATTCGAGCCCGTCAAGAAGCGCGGCCTTGGACAGATTCGAGCTGCCGACGTACGCCGTGTCGAAGCCGCTCTCGCGACGGAAGAGCCAGGCCTTGGCATGAAGGCGTGTTGAACGGAGCTCGTAGTTGATCTTCACTTCGGCACCGAACTCGCGGACCAGACGATCCAGCGCGCGACGCTCCGTCGCTCCGATGTAGGTCGTTGTCAGCACGCGAATGGGTACACCACGGTCGCGCGCGGAGGAAAGCGACTGCTCAAGGACTCGTAGTCCGTGCCACTTCACGAAGGCACAAAGTAGATCAACGCTATCCGCCGTAGCCAACTCGGCGCGCAGCTCAAAACCCAGACTCGGGTCATCCGGCGAGTTGGTGATCAATGCCGTCTCGGAGAGGGGCGTTGCCGGGCGAATTGCGTATACGCCGGGAGCCTCTTGCTCAGCGACTGCGAGTAGCTGCCTGGGGCCCTCGATGACGAGATCGGCCCACTCGGCCGCACCCTCGATCGTGTTGAGCGACTCCAGGATGTGGTTGGCGGCGATCACCTGCTCCGCAGGTGAGAGGCCCTGAAGGACGTGGCGTACGACGTTCGCGATATGGCGCGACAGCACGTGAGGCACGGACTCGTGGCCGACTATGTCATCGATGGAACGCCAGCCTGTTGAGTCAAGCTGCTTCATACGTTCTTCTAGACGACGGGTGATCAGCGTCTCGTACAGCCCAGCAATCGGAGCCGCGTCGCCTGCAAAGTCGTTGGGCATGACCGAGTCCCCCTCGTCTCGTCACCTACCCGTGCAGTTGTATCAAGCCGGGCTGACAAGCTGTGGGGCTGCCCGTGCCCTCGCTGGCGTCTCGGCTATTGGGTCCCGCGTTTGGGGCTTCTGCCGAAGTCCCGCACGTACCCCAGCCCCGGCCGCCCGCTCAGCAGGAGTTCCTCTCCCGTCGGGACGAAGCCCGCGCGGGTCAGGACCGCTTGGGAGGCCGGGTTGTCGTGGGTGGTGGAGGCCCGCAGTGTGGTCAGGCCGTACTCCTCGGCCGCCAGGGCGCACAGGCGGCGGACGGTGGCCGTGGCCAGGCCTCGGCCCGTGGCCTTTTCGGCTACGCGGTAGCCGAGTTCGGCGGAGCCGTTCGCCGCATCGACCAGGTTGAAGCGGCCCAGGATCACACCCTGGTCGTCCACCAGGACGTGGAAGTGGCAGGCGCCGGTGGCCTGTTCGGCGAGGCGGGCCGCTAGGAGGGCGCCGAAGTTCGTGAAGTAGTCGTCGCCGCGGTCCGGGACCGATGTGGCGAAGAACGCGCGGTTCTCCTGCTCGAACGCGAGCAGGGCCGGGGCGTGATCGGGGTGGAGACGCTGGAGGTCGGGCATGGCTGCACCATACGGATCGGCGGCATGGCGGGGCCATCGAGATTCCGGGGGACGCCACCCCCGTTGTCGTGTCGTGACGGTCGAGGCCCGATGTGTCACGTTCACACGCGAGGTCATGGGTGGCCGTGCGGTACGGGAACGGCCCCGGCCCGGCCGGGGCCGCCGCTTCGTACCGTCGTTCAGTCCGTGCCGTGGCACTCCCGGTACGTCCGGCCCGAGCCGCACCAGCACGCCGCCTTGCGGGCCGGGGGCCAGGGGATCGCCCGGCCGCGGGCGGCGAGGGTGGTGGCGTACTGGGGGAGGAGGTCCGGGTCGGCCGGGGACGTGGCCTCCGAGGCGGCGAAGGCTTCGTACGACGGGACCGTGCCGGTCACGATGCCGAGGTTCGGGGTGCCTGCGTGGTGGAGGTCGCGGAGGGCGGCCTCCAGGCGGGCCAGGTGGTCGGGGTGGGAGGGGTACTCGCTGCGCAGGTTCGGGTACGCGGTGAGGAGTTCGTCGAGTTCGGCGGCCGGCCAGTGCAGCACCGCCACCGGGAACGGGCGGGACAGCGCGGTGCGGTACGTGCCCAGTTCGGCGCGGATGCGGGTGATCTCGGCCCGGAGCTCGCCCGGGTCCGAGGAGCCCAGTGCCCACAGGCGCTTCGGGTCGTGCAGCTCGTCCAGCGGGACGGCGGCGGTGTGGAGGGTGTCGGCCAGTTCGTCCCAGACGTCGTGGTCGGTGCCCATCAGCCTGCGCACACGGTGGCGGCCGATCAGCAGCGACTGCGTGGCGTACGGGACCTCCTCGCCCGGCGTCAGGAGGAGGGTCAGCGCGGTCGTGAAGCAGTCGTGGGCCGCGGTCAGCTCGTCGTGCGATTCGAGGGTCTCGGCCGCGATCTCCCACGGCGCGGGGTCGAGCGGGCCCGCGGCGCGGATGCCGTCGAGGATCGCGCGGGCCTCGGCCTCGTGGCCGTACTCCCACAGGTTGGCCGCGTTCAGGGCCTTCACCAGGTGCGGGTGGTCGAGGTCGGGGGAGGCGAGCAGTTCGTCGTAGAGGGTGGTGGCGCGGGCGCGGTCGCCGGCGAGCTCCAGGTGGGCCGCGGCCTGGAGGAGCAGCGGCTCACGGTCCTCCGGATACTGCGCCGCGGTGCGCAGCAGGCGCTCGGCTTCGGTGGTGTGGTCGGCAGGCGTGTCGGGGCGCATGAATCACACCGTACTGCTGTACGGCACCTGCACGGAGGGTGGTTCCGGCTCTGGAGAGTTGGGGGACATGGCCCTATCGTGCCGGCCGTGCGGGAGCGGATACCGGTTGTGACGCAGCGGAACTCGCGAGGACGCAGGGCCGCCGCGCGTGGGCTCTGGACGGGTGCCGAGGTGGTGATCACCCTCGGCGTCGTCCTGTTGTTGCTCGTTGTTCATCAGCTGTGGTGGACCAACCGGCAGGCCCGCGCCGACGCCCGGCACGAGGTGCGGGCCCTTCAGCGGGAGTGGACGGAGCCGGAAGGGGAGAAAGAGGGGCAAGAGGGGCGGCCGCAGGGGGGCGGCGACGGTGCGGGGGGCAGCGGTGGGGCCGGCACGGGGGCCGCCGGTGGCCGGTCGTCCGCGGGGCGCACCGCACCCACCGGGCCCCGCCGGGACCAGGCGTACGCCGTCATCCGTATCCCGCAGCTCGGGCTCGCCGCACCCGTCGCCCAGGGCATCAGCAAGCGCGGAGTGCTCGACAAGGGGTACGTCGGGCACTACCCGGGCACCGCGCAGCCCGGCCGGGCGGGGAACTTCGCGCTCGCCGGGCACCGCAACACGCACGGCGAGCCCTTCCGGTACATCAACCGCCTGCGGCGCGGGGACCGGATCGACGTCGAGACCCGGGACGCCGTCTACACGTACGCCGTCGACCGGACGCTCGGGCAGACCAGTGCGCGCGACGGCGGTGTCATCGCGGCCGTGCCGCGCAGCAACGTGAAGCCGTACACCGGCTACACCACGGCCGGTTCCTATGTGACGCTCACTACGTGCACGCCCGAATTCACCTCCCGTTACCGGCTTGTCGTATGGGGGAGGCTGACGGATGTCCGGGCGCGGTAGCGGCGCCGGACTAAGGTTTTCCGACGTGCTCAGAAGACGTCCGCATCTGTTGTGGTTGCTGGTCCCCTATGTGCTGTACCTGGGGGCGCTGCCGTTCGTGAACCGGGTCCATCCCGTGGTGCTCGGACTGCCGTTCCTCTTTGTGTGGCTGCTCGGCGCGACCCTGCTGACACCCGTCGCCGTATGGCTGACCCGACGGGGGGACCGCCGGTGAACGCCACGATCGCGACCTCCGTCTTCGGGGTCTTCGTGGTCGCCACCGTCGCCCTCGGGCTGCTCGCGATGCGCGGGCGGCGGAAGGGGAGCGGGGGCGGTGGCGGGCTCGCGGAGTGGTCCGTGGGCGGACGCAGCCTCGGGACCGTGTTCATCTGGGTGCTGATGGCCGGGGAGGGCTACACCAGCTTCAGCTACCTGGGCGCCGCGGGATGGGGCTACAACTACGGGGCGCCGGTGCTCTACGTGGTGGCGTACATGTCCTGCGGCTACGCCGTCGGCTATGTCGTCGGGCCGATGCTCTGGGCGTACGCGCGCAAGCACGGGCTGGTCGGGATCACCGACATGGTGGCGCACCGCTTCGGGCGGCCCTGGCTCGGCGCGCTGGTCGCCGTCCTCGCCACCGTCTTCCTGCTGCCGTACATCCAGCTCCAGATCACCGGCATGGGCGTGGTCGTCTCGACCATCTCCTACGGTGCCATCGGCCTGAACTGGGCCTACTTCATAGCCTTCGCCGTCACCACCGGCTTCGTCGTGGTGAGCGGGCTGCGCGGCAGCGCGTGGGTGTCCGTCCTCAAGGACGTCCTCGTGATCGCCACGCTCGGCTTCCTCGCCTTCTACGTGCCGCTGCACTACTTCGACGGGTACGGGCCGTTCCTCGACCGGCTCGTCACCGAGAAGAGCGAGTGGCTGACGTTCCCGGGGCACGGGGACAGCGGGCTCGGGCAGGCGTGGTTCATCACCACCTCGTTCCTCAACTCCCTCACCGTCGTGATCTTCCCGACGACCGTCGCCGGCTATCTCGGCGCGAAGAACGCCGACGTGCTGCGCCGCAACGCGATGCTGCTGCCCGCCTACAACGTGCTGCTCTTCGTCCCGATGCTGCTCGGCATGGCGGCTCTCTTCGTCGTGCCGGGGCTCGTCGGCGCCGAGTCCAACCTGGCGCTCTTCAAGCTCGTCGTGGACTCCCTGCCGGCCTGGGCGGTCGGCGTCATCGGTGTGGCCGCCGCGCTCTCGTCGATCGTGCCGATGGCCGTCTTCATGCTGGTCATCGGCACGATGTGGGGGCGCAGTGTGCTCTCGCTCGTGCCGCGGTGGGAGCGGCGGCAGAAGGGCGCCGCACAGACGGTCGTGGTGGTCGCGGGGGTGATCGCGCTCGTGCTGACGTACACCGCGCCGAACACCCTCGTACGGCTCTCCCTCATCTCGTACGAGGGGATGGCGCAGCTGCTCCCCATGGTGTTGCTGGGGCTGATGTGGCGGCGGCTGACCCTGCTCGGGGCGATGAGCGGGCTGGTCGTCGGGGTGGGCCTGGTGTGCGGGTTCGTGTTTACGGAGCACGATCCGGTGTGGGGGGTGAACGCGGGCATCGTGGCACTCGCCGCCAACCTCGTCGTCGCGCTCGGCGTGACGTACGCGGGGCCGCGCGGGCGCGACGACCGGCCGGACGACGAGGTGCTCGCGCGCGACGAGATCGGCACCGGGGAGGGCGGGCAGGAGGACGGGCAGGAGGTCAGCGGCGCTCGCGCAGGAGCAGGACACTGACGGTCGCCACCAGGGCCAGGGCGACCGACAGCAACAGCGCGCCGTTCGCGCCCGAGCCCGTCGCGGCCGTCGCGATCGTCAGCGCCACGCCCGCCGACGAGCCGATGTACCGGGCGGTGTTGTTCGCTCCCGAGCCCATCGCGGCCCGCTCGGGCGGCACCGACTCGACCGCCAGGCGCGGCAGTGCGGCGTTGAGCAGCCCGCTGCCGATGCCGGACACGACCAGCGCGAGCAGCAGCCGCAGCCACAGCGACGCGCCGATGTGCGCGGTGCCCGCCGCGTCCAGGGTGCCTGCGTCCTGCGGTACGGAACTGGGCTCGTACGGCGAATGCCCGGCCTGCGCCCGGCCCGTGCCGCCTGGGGAAGTCGAGATGCGGCCGGGCGACGGACTCGATCCGGACCCCGCCGATCCGGTCGGCCGTGCCCTGCTGGTGCCGCACCGGCTGCTGCGACCGCTGGACACCGGACGCCCCTGAGCGCGGACGAGTGTGCCGGACTCATCGTGTATAACGGCTGGAGAGCCGAACGCACGCACGCATGCGTGGGTGCGTGATCGACGCGGATGTGCGCGTGCGAGGCGCGCGCGAGGTGCGCGCGACGGGTGGGCCCGGCCGTCGGGCCGCGAAGGGGAAGAAGGGAGGGGCCGATGAACGGTGACACGAAGCGTCTGCGCGGAGTTCTCGCCCGGCTGCTCCGCCCCGCCGGACTGCTGCTCTTCTTCGTCACCGAAGTGCTCCTCGCCGAGGGCGGCAGCCTCTCCGCCGCCGTCGCGCTCGCCGCCACGGCCGCCGCAGGCTCCGCGCTCGTCGCCGCCTCGGTCATCAGCGCCCGCTGCGCCGCCCCCGTGCCCCGCACCCGGGTCCGTACGGCCATCCGCGACCGGGAGAAACGCACCGCGTTCCTGCCGCAGCGAGATCCTGACGCCAAGGGGCGCCGACGCCCCCGAGCCCCCGGCCACGCCCTCCCGACGGCCGCGTAGGGGCTCACGCAGCAGCGAGCACCCCCCCTCGCGGTCCGTCATGCCGAGTTCGTTCTTCTTCCCGGCACGACGAGACCCCCGGAGGGCTCACCCATGTCCGTCTTCATGTCCGCATTCGCCGGCCTGGTCGGCGCGCTGGCCGATGTGCTGCACCCGCTCTTCCAGACCGCGTCCACCGCCGCCGCCATCGTGCTGTTCACCGCGCTCGTGCGGCTCGCCGTGCACCCCTTGTCGCGGGCCGCGGCGCGCGGACAGAAAGCCCGCACCAGGCTCCAGCCGCAGATCGCCGAACTGCGCAAGAAGCACGGCAAGAACCCCGAGCGCATGCAGAAGGCGCTCATGGAACTGCACAAGAAGGAGCAGGTCTCGCCGCTGTCCGGCTGCCTGCCCAGCCTGCTGCAGATGCCCGCCTTCTTCCTGCTCTACCACCTCTTCTCCAGCCAGAACATCGGCGGCGACCCCAACGCGCTGCTCGGCCACCGGCTCTTCGACGCCCCGCTCGGCGGGCACTGGCACGACGCCCTCGCGCACGGCGGGCCGTTCGGGGCGCAGGGCATGGTCTACCTCGGCCTGTTCGCGATCGTCGCCGTCGTGGCCACCTTCAACTTCCGGCGTACGAAGCGGCAGATGGCCGCCAATCCGGTCACCCCGGCCACCGGCCCCGACGGACAGCCGGTGCCGGGCATGGGCGCGATGACGAAGCTGATGCCGCTGATGTCCTTCGCCACCCTCTTCACCGTCTCCGTCGTGCCGCTCGCCGCCGCGCTGTACGTCGTCACCAGCACCACCTGGACCGCGGTCGAGCGGGCCGTCCTCTACCGCGACATGCCGGCCGCGGGCACCGCCATGGCCACCGCGGCGTGATCGGGGCGGCGAGTGCACCGGTCCAGTGTGTGAACAGGGTCTTGCGGAGTGATCGGATGTCTTGGACGATCGGACAGCCTGCGATGGCCGCCACCCATCCGACGGGCCCGATCTCGACCAAGGGGAGAAAGACCGTTGAAGCTGCTTCGTGTGGGTACGGCCGGCGCGGAACGACCGGCGCTGCTGGACGAGGACGGAACCCTGCGTGACCTGTCGGGGATCGTCACCGACATCGATGGCGCGCTGCTCGCCGACGAGTCCGCACTCGCCCGGGTACGGGCCGCAGCGGCCGTGCCCGGCGGGCTGCCCGAGCTCGACGCCGACGGGCTTCGGGTGGGTCCGCCCCTCGCCCGGATCGGCAAGATCGTGTGCATCGGGCTGAACTACCACGACCACGCCGCCGAGACCGGTGCGGAGATTCCCACCGAGCCGATCCTGTTCTTCAAGGCGCCGGACACCGTCGTCGGGCCCCACGACACGGTGCTGGTGCCGCGCGGCAGCGTCAAGACCGACTGGGAGGTCGAGCTCGCCGTCGTCATCGGGCGCACCGCCCGTTACCTGGAGTCCGCCGAGGAGGGACTCGCGCATGTCGCCGGATACGCGACGGCGCACGACGTCTCCGAGCGCGAGTTCCAGATCGAGCGCGGCGGCACCTGGGACAAGGGCAAGAACTGCGAGACGTTCAACCCGCTGGGGCCGTGGCTGGTCACGGCGGACGAGATCGCCGACCCGCAGGCGCTGCCGCTGAAGCTCTGGGTCAACGGTGAGCTGAAGCAGGACGGCACGACGGCCGACCAGATCTTCCCGGTGGGCGAAGTGGTCCGCTACCTCAGCCACTTCATGACGCTGTACCCCGGCGATGTGATCAACACCGGGACGCCGGCGGGGGTCGCGCTGGGGCAGCCCGAGCCCAAGCCGTATCTGAGGGCGGGGGACGTGGTGGAGCTGGAGGTCACGGGGCTGGGGCGGCAGCGGCAGGAGCTGAAGGACGCGTAGGGGCTGTCCCGTAATCCGCGCCTGCCAGGGTACGGGACAGCCCTTCGGGGCCGCTTCGTCCTCGATCACCGGACGGGCCGAAAGGTACTTAGGTAAAGATCGGAGGGGTGGGGTGCCGCGTCGGTGGCGCCCCACCCCTCCCTCGCGTCATGCGCCGATCGTCGTCGCGAACTGTTCCAGCGCCTCGACCACCAGGGCGTGGTCCTCCGCCTGGGGCAGACCCGAGACCGTGACCGAGCCGATGACGCCCGCGCCCTCGACCGCGATCGGGAACGAACCGCCGTGCGCGGCGTACGTGCCGAGGTCCAGGCGCGAGGCGTCGTCGAACGTCGTCCCCTTCGCCCGGAACCGGGATCCCACCAGGTACGAGCTCTCGCCGAACCGTTCCACAACCCTGCGCTTGCGGTCGATCCAGGCGTCGTTGTCGGCGCTCGATCCCGGCAGCGCGGCGTGGAAGAGCTGCTGTGCGCCGCGGCGGATGTCGATCGCGATCGGGGCGTGCCTCTCCCGGGCCATCGCGACGAGCAGGCCGCCGAGCGCGTAGGCGTCGTCGTAGCTGAAGTGCGGCAGCGTCAGTCGGCGCTCCTGGGCGATGAGCTCGGAGATGGTCGGAGCGGTGGGGTTCATACGGGCTGCTCCTCGTTGTCGGCGGAGGCGGACGGGGGTGCGGCGGGCAGGGTCACGGTGACGCCCTCGCGGGCCGAGCGGCGGGCGGCCTCCAGGACGTCCAGGGCCGCGGCGGCCTGCAGAGCGGTCACTGGATTGTCACCCCTTCCGCGCAGTGCGTCGGTGACCGCCGCGTAGTACGCGGGGTAGTCGCCCGGCTGCGTACGGATCGGGGCGCCGCCGCCCGTCAGCGGGGACTCGCCCGAACCGATCCTGCCCCACAGCGTCTCGGGCTCCTCGCCCCACGGACCGCCCGGCGTCGGACGTGCTCCCGCGCGCAGGGCGGCCTCCTGCGGGTCGAGGCCGTACTTCACATAGCCGGCGGCCGAACCGAGCACCCGGAAGCGCGGACCGAGCTGGGCCGCGGTGGCGCTGACGTACAGATGCGAGCGGACCCCGTTCGCATGGGTGATCGCGAGAAACGTGTCGTCGTCGGCGGCGGCGCCGGGGCGGCGTACGTCGGACTCCGCGTACACCCGCACCGCCGGTCCGAACAGCACGAGCGCCTGGTCGACGACATGGCTGCCCAGGTCGTACAGCAGTCCGCCGATCTCCTGCGGATCGCCCGACTCGCGCCAGCCGCCCTTCGGCTGCGGGCGCCACCGCTCGAAACGGGACTCGAAGCGCTGGACGTTCCCGAGCTCGCCGTCCGCGATCAGCCGGGCGAGCGTGAGGAAGTCGTTGTCCCAGCGGCGGTTCTGGAAGACCGAGAGCAGCAGCCCGCGCTCCTCGGCGAGGGCCGCGAGCTCCCGCGCCTCGGCGGCCGTACCGGCGACCGGCTTGTCCACGACGACCGGCAGACCCGCCCTGAGCGCGGCGGTCGCGATCGGGACATGGGTCCTGTTCGGCGAGGCGATCACGATGAGATCGAGTGTGTCCGCGCGGTCCCACAGCTCCTGGGGCGACGCGGCGAACCGCACGCCGGGGAACTCGGCGCGCGCCTGCGTCCGCCGCTCCTCGTTCGACGTGACGACCGTGTCGAGGGCGAGGCCCTCGGTCGCGGCGATCAGCGGGGCGTGGAAGACGGAACCTGCCAGGCCGTAGCCGACGAGCCCGACGCGCAGGGGGGACCCGGGCAGTCCGGGCGTCTCGTGAGTCGCGTTGCCAGTCATGCATGTCACTTAAGCAACGCTGTTGCCAAAGTGCAAGCGTCAGCAACAATGGTGCGGTGAACAGGAGTAATAGCGGCGCGAACCTGCCGACGCTGCGCAGCCACAATGCGGCGCTGCTGCTGGATCTGCTGCGGGTGGCGGGCGAGCCCGGTATCAGCAGGCTCGAACTCGCCGAGCGCACCGGGCTCACACCGCAGGCCGTCAGCAAGATCACCGCCCGGCTGCGGGCCGACGGTCTGGCGGCCGAGGCGGGCCACCTGGCCTCCACCGGCGGCAAGCCGCGCACCGTGCTGCGGCTGGTGCCGGACGCCGGGTACGCGCTCGGTCTGCACCTGGACCGTGACGAGCTGACGGTGGTGCTCGTCGACCTGGCCGGCGCGGTCGCCGCGAGCCACACCGCCCCGCTGGACTTCGGCGCCCCGGCGGACGAGGTGCTGACGACGGCGGCGGACATGGTCGCGGCGGTGCGCGGCGCGGGTGCCGGGACGGCCGGGCGGGGCGAGGGCGCGTCCTGTGCGGGCCGACCGGTGCTCGGGGTCGGCGTGGCGGTGCCGGGGCCGCTCGACCACCGGGGCGGGGTGCTGCACCGCGTCACCGGGTTCCCGCAGTGGGACGGGTATCCGCTGCGGGACGCGCTCGCCGCGAGGACCGGGCTGCCCGTCGTCGTCGACAAGGACACCAACGCCGCCGCCCTGGGGCTCGCCCTGCGCGCGGCCGGCACGGGTGATTTCGCCTATCTGCACCTCGGGACGGGACTCGGCGCCGGGCTGGTCCTCGGCGGGGCGCTGCATCGCGGGGCCCGTACCGGGGCCGGTGAGTTCGGGCACCAGACCGTCCAGCTGGACGGTCCGTTGTGCGGCTGCGGCGGGCGGGGCTGCATCGAGGCGCTCTGTCTCGCCGCCGTCGCCCGCGGCGATGTCGCGGAGGCCGCCCGGGTGCTGGGCACCGGCGCCGCCAATCTCGTCGGGCTGCTCGACATCGACCGGGTGGTGCTCGGCGGCCGTACCGTCGCCGCCGATCCCGAGCCGTACGTACGGGGCGTCCGCGCCGTGATCGACGAGCGCGCCCGCCGGGGCGGCCTCGACGCGCCGGTGCCGGTCACCGCCGCACGAGGAGGGGACCGGCCGGTCGCGGAGGGAGCCGCGCAACTGGTCCTGGCCCCGCTGTTCGGACGGGTCGGGAGCGCGGACCCGGGCGAGCGGGGCGCGCGACTGGGCTGATCGAGCGGTGCCCGGCGGCCGGCCGGCCGATCCACCGGCATGTCGGTGCCGGTCGCCTCGCGCGTGCGTGGCAGCGTCGCCGTCCACGACCGGTGAACTCCGGCACACAAAGGCTGGGCGGGTGCTGAGGATCTTGGCCGGACCCGTGGCGGTCGGCACGCACAGCTCCGGCGCCTTGTGGTTGTACGCGTCGGCCGCCGCTCCCAGGTCCGGCCAAGGTCTTCAGTGCTCGCCCAGCCGACCGTCCCGCGAGCCGCGAAGGGTGATCCCCGCATGCCCTCCACACCCCCCTCGTCCGCCACGCCCTCCCCGGCCGGCTCCGGGACGGGCCGCGCGGCCGACGCCGTATCGCCCTTCACGTCCGGCACCGCATCCCTCCCCATGGCGAGCCCCGTGTCCCTCCCGCTCGCCGACGGGGCGTCCATCCCGGTGTCCACCGCCTCCGCGCGGCCTCCCTCGCCGCCCCTGCGCGTGTCGCCGCTCCCCGGGCGGACGCGGCACGGGCTGGCGCTCGGGCTGGCGGCGGCGAGCGTGGTTCCCGCCGTCCTCACCGGCGCGTCCGCCGCTCCGGCCGCCGCGGCGTCCTCGGCCGCCCCGGTCTCGAAGCCGAAGACCGCCACCGCCGACCAGCCGGCGGCCTGCGGTGATCCGGCGGCGAGCGAGTTCCCGATCAGCACCCGTATCCGCGGCGGCCCGGACACCTACGCGTCCGGCGGCGGCTACGGGACCTGGTACCTGGACCTGACCAACACCACCACCGAGCCGTGCCGGGCCATCCATCCGGTGCTGGTCCTCACCGACGAGGACCGCAAACTGACCTCCGACCAGATCCAGCTGAAGTTCTCCGAACAGACCCGTCCCGAAGTGGAGCACCGGGTCAGCTGGGAGACCAGCGACCAGGACGAGCAGATCGGCGTCTTCGACGGCGACGGCGACGACACCTTCGAGGGCTTCACCATCCCCGCGGGCGCAACCGTCACCGTCGAGGTCCGGATGGCGTTCACCTCCGACACCAGCCCGGGACGGATCACCGCCAACGCCGCGATCGTCCAGCGGCAGCACGGGTCGAGCGGCACGTCCGAGACGGACGACGGGGCCTGGGTCGGTGAGAGCGACGACTACCCGTTCACCGTTGTCGAGTACGACGGCGGCGGGACCGAAGAGCCCGATGAGCCCGGGGGCATCCGCGGAACCGGGGACGTCGACGAGCCCGGGGACATCGGCGGAACCAAGGACACCGTCCACACCCCCCGCGACACCCCGCGTGACGCCGCGCCCGACGGAGCCCGGACCGGCGCTGGCGGCGACACCCCGCGGCCGGTCCGGCCCGGCCGGGCACCGGGGGAGAGCGGTCTCCCCGAACTGGCCGCGACCGGTTCGGACGCCGTCGCGTACGCCGGCGTCACCGTCGCCGGGTTCCTGATCGGCGGTGGGGCCATGGTGTTCTGGACCCGCCGTCCGCGCCGCCCCCACCCCTGAACCGCCCCTTCCCGCCATCGGCCGTTCACGCGTGTTCATGTCCGTCTGCCACCATCGGGCGCGTGGACTACCCGCACGACCAGACACCTGGCGCACCCATCCGTTCCGGCATCCCGGAGCACGGCCGCATCCCCAAGTACTACGCGGTCAAGGCTCATGTCTCCCTCCTCATAGAGGAGTTGGGCGAGGGGGGCATGCTGCCCACCGAGCGCGATCTCGCCGAGCGCTACGAGGTCTCGCGCGAGACGGTGCGCCAGGCGCTGCGCGAACTGCTGCTGGAGGGGCGGCTCGCCCGCCAGGGGCGCGGCACCGTGGTCGCGGGCCCCAAGCTGGAGCAGCCGCTCTCGCTGGCGAGCTATACGGAGGGCGTGCGCCGCCAGGGCCGTACCCCCGGCCGCCGCCTCATCGGTCTGGAGCGGTTCCCCTGCCCCGAGGCGCTGGCCGCCGACATCGGGGTGGCGCGCGGCGAACCGGTCTGGCACCTGGAGCGGGTGCTGCTCGCCGACGACGACCGGGTCGGCCTGGAGAGCACCTACGTCTCCGTCGCCCGCGTACCGGACCTGGACACGGGGTTCGACCCCGACTCGTCCTTCTACGCCCATCTGCGCGACCGGCTCGGGATCTCCTTCGGCGATGCGGACGAGCGGATCGAGACCGTGCTCGCGACGCCGCGCGAGGCGCTGCTCATCGGTACGCCGCCCGCGCTGCCCATGCTGCTGATCCACCGGATCTCGCGCGACACCGACGGCGAGCCGCTGGAGCGCGTACGGACCCTCTTCCGCGGGGACAGGTTCTCCTTCACCGCACACCTGGGCGCGCAGGACGGGCGCTGAACGACTCCGGGCGACGGTGGCGGCCGACTCATTGAGGTAACGAGAATGTAACGGGTCTAGTCCAAGCTTGGGGCCCAGTTCACCCTCGCGTTGCCCTACCGATCCGTACGCGTCACCGACCCCGAGGAGCGTGGCCGTCGTGAGAGTCATCGTCGTAGGAGCCGGCGTGGTGGGAACCATGCACGCCTGGCACGCAGTGAACCGCGGCCACGAGGTCGTACAGATCGAGCGCGAGAGCGAGGCACGCGGGGCATCGCTCCGCAATTTCGGACAGATATGGGTCAGCGGCCGGGCCGGTGGCGAGGAGCTGGAGACCGCGCTGCGCGCCCGTGAACTGTGGGAGGGCATCGGGGCCCGGGTCCCCGATCTCGGCTTCCGGGCCTGCGGCTCGCTCACCCCGCTCCGCACCGGGCTGGAGATCGCCGTCGCCGAGGCGGCCGTCGCCCGCCCCGACGCGGCGGCCCGCGGCTACAAGCTGCTCACCGCCGACGAGGCCCGTGCGATCAACCCCGCGCTGCGCGGCGGATTCGCCGCCGCCCTGTGGTGCGAGCGGGACGCCGCGGTCGAGCCGCGCACCGCCCAACTGGCCCTCAAGCGAGAGCTGTTGAAGTCGGGCCGGTATACGTACCTCGGCGGGCGCGAGGTCCGCGAGGTGGTGGGCACCGCCTCCGTCCGCGACGACCACGGCGATGTCCACACCGGTGACGCCGTGATCCTGGCCACCGGAGCCTGGCTCGGCGGACTCGTGCGCGAACTGGCCGGCCCCGATCTGCCGGTGCGCCGCGTCCGGCTCCAGATGATGCAGACCGACCCGCTCGGTGAGCGGCTCACCACCTCCGTCGCCGACGCCGACAGCTTCCGCTACTACCCGGCGTACCGCAGCGAGGCGCTGGACACCCTCAACGCCGAACAGGTGCAGGCGCCGACCGCGGCACAGCACAGGATGCAGCTCCTGATGGTCCAGCGCCGCGACGGCGGGCTGACCATCGGCGACACCCACGAGTACGAGCACCCCTTCTCCTTCGACACCGTCGAGGAGCCGTACGAGCACCTCACCGGAGTCGTCGAGTCCTTCCTCGGCCGCCCGCTGCCGAGGATCCGCCACCGCTGGGCCGGCGTCTACGCCCAGTGCACCGACACCAGCCGTGTCGTCCACCGCCAGCAGGTGCGGGACGGCGTCTGGCTGGTCACCGGTCCGGGCGGGCGCGGCATGACCTGCTCGCCCGCCATCGCCGAAACGACCGCCAACGAACTGGGCTGGTGAAGAAGTTGAGCAACACCGACACGTCGAACACCACCGACGGGCTGAACCTGATCGTCCTCGACATGGCCGGCACCACCGTCGCCGACGGCGGCCTCGTCGAGCAGGCGTTCTCCGTCGCGGCCGAGCGCCTCGGCGTGGAGCCGGGCTCCGCCGACCACGCGGAGAAGCTCGACTACGTGCGCGCCACCATGGGCGAGTCCAAGATCTCCGTCTTCCGTCACCTCTTCGGCGACGAGGACCGGGCCCAGCGGGCCAACACCGCCTTCGAGGAGGCGTACGGGGAGCTGGTGGACGGCGGCCGGATCGCGCCGGTACCGGGCGCCCGCGAGGCCATCGAAAGGCTCAAGGCCGAGGGCCGGACCGTGGTCCTGACCACCGGTTTCGCCCGCACCACCCAGGACGCCATCCTGGCCGCGCTCGGCTGGCAGGACCTGGTCGCACTGACCCTCTGCCCGGCCGACGCGGGCGGTCGCGGCCGCCCCTGCCCCGACATGGTCCTCGCGGCGTTCCTGCGCACCGGCGCCGTCGACGGTGTCCAGCGGATCGTGGTCGCGGGCGACACCTCGTACGACATGCTCAGCGGCGTGCGCTCCGGGGCCGGGATCGTCGCGGGCGTGCTCACCGGCGCCCACGACAAGGAACAGTTGACCCGTCACGGCGCCACACATGTGCTCGGCTCGGTCGCCGAGCTCCCGGACCTGATCGCGCGGGCGGAGGCATGACGGGCGGGGCCGACGCCGTCCGCAGCGGCATCAGGTTCGACCAGGTCAGCGTCGCGTACGGCGGGAACACCGTCCTCGACCGGCTCGAACTGACCGTCGAACCCGGCGAGGTCATGGCGCTGCTCGGGCCCTCCGGGTCCGGCAAGACCACCGCCCTGCGCGCCGTCGCCGGATTCGTCCAGCCCGTCTCCGGCCGGGTGTACCTCGGCGACCGCGACGTCACCGGCCTGCCGCCGCACAGGCGCGGCATCGGCATGGTCGTCCAGCAGTACGCCCTCTTCCCCCACATGCGGGTCCGGGACAACGTCGCCTTCGGGCTCAAGGCCCGCAAGGTCGCCAAGGCGGAGATCCCCGAGCGGGTCGCCGAGGCACTCGAACTCGTCGGCATGGCCGGCTACGCCGAGCGCTACCCGCGCGAACTCTCCGGCGGCCAGCAGCAGCGCGTCGCCATCGCCCGCGCGCTGGCCATCCGCCCCGGCGTTCTCCTGCTGGACGAGCCGCTCTCCGCGCTCGACGCCCAGCTGCGCTCCGGAATGCTCGCCGAACTGGCGCGACTGCACCGGGAGCTGCCGGACGTCTCCATCCTGTACGTCACCCACGACCAGGTGGAGGCGCTCACCCTCGCCGACCGGATCGCGGTCATGGACAAGGCCCGGCTGCAGGACTGCGGCACCCCGCAGGAGCTGTACCGCCGTCCGCGTACCGAGTTCACGGCGTCGTTCGTCGGCAACGCCAATCTGCTGCCGGTCACCGTCGCCGACGGCGCCGGCACCGTCGACTTCGCGGGACGCGCGCTCGACGTACCGACCGGCGAAGTGCCCGGCGGTGCCACCGCCACGCTCTGCGTCCGGCCCCACCTGGTCGGGCTCGGCGACGGGCCCAACGCGCTGAGCGGCACCATCGCCGAGGTCCAGTGGCGGGGCTCCACGCACCGGCTGTACGTCGACATCGACGGGCACCGGGTCAAGGCGGACCTCCGCGAACTGCGCGAGACCCCGGCGCTCGGTGACAAGGTCACGCTGCACTTCGCGGCCGAGGACGCGGTGCTGCTGCCCGTGGGCGCGGCGCCGGGAGCCGGAGGAGGGGCCGATGGCTAGGGTCTTTCGTTCGGATCAGGCCGGATCAGGGAGCGAGGTCCGATGCCGCGCATCGCAAGGCGGAGGAGGGAAGCATGGCGGAGCCATGGTGACAGACGACAACGCGGCGAGGCGCGGTGCGGGGGCACGCGAGCCCGGCATGATCCGAACGGGAGGCCCTGGCATCGTGCAGCCCGTCACCCCGGGCATCACGGCGGCGAAGACGCCCCGTCAGCGCACCGGCGGCAGCGGGACCGGCCCGTCCGGGGAGACGCCCCCGGCGGCCGGCCCGCAGGCCCCGGCCCGCGAGGCCCGCCGCATCCCCCGCTTCGTCTGGGCGCTGCCGCCCGTCGCCGTCCTCGCGCTCGTCTTCCTCTACCCGCTGGCCCTTGTCGTCCAGCAGTCCTTCAGCCCGGACGAGGGCGGTACCTCGCTCGCCCCGTACGGCGAGGTGTTCGCCTCCGAGTCGTTCCGCTCCGCGCTGACGACCACCGTCTGGCTGGCGGTCGGCTCGACCGTCGGATGCCTGGTGCTGGGCTTCGTCCTGGCCATGGTCATCGCGTTCGTGCCGTTCCCCGGCGGCAAGGCGGTCGCCAAGTTCATCGACGTCTTCCTCTCCTTCCCGTCGTTCCTGATCACGCTCGCCCTGCTGTTCATCTACGGCAGCGTCGGCATGGCCAACGGCCTCTGGACGGACGTCACCGGGGCGTCGAGCGGCCCCTTCGACTTCCTCACCACCCCGTGGGGCGTCCTGCTCGCCGAGATCACCTACTTCACCCCGTTCGTGATGCGCCCCCTGCTCGCCGCGTTCTCGCAGCTCGACAGCGCGCAGCTGGAGGTGGCGTCCTCGCTGGGCGCGAAGCCGGCCCGGATCGTGCGGCAGGTGATCCTCCCCGAGGCGATCCCCGCGCTCGCAGCGGGCGGCAGCCTCGTCCTCATGATGTGTCTCAACGAGTTCGGCATCGTGCTGTTCACCGGCGCGAAAGGGGTCACGACCCTGCCGATGCTCGTCTACAGCAAGGCGATCCTGGAGTCCGACTACCCGGCAGCCTGTGTCGTCGCAGTCGTCAACATCGCGATCTCCGTAGGTCTCTACAGCCTGTATCGGATGGTGAGCCGCCGTGTTGGTGCATAGCCGTACGGGGAAGTGGGCCGCCTGGGCCGTGTTCTTCGTGCTCTTCGTCCCCCTGTTCGCGGTGCCGCTGCTGGTCATCCTCGCCGCGTCGTTCACCACCAACTGGTCCGGCGCCTTCCCCTCGGGGCCGACCACCGGGCATTACGCGGCCGCGACCGGCGGTGACTCCCTGCAGGCCCTGACCACCAGCCTGATCACCGCCGTCAGCGCCAGTCTGCTCGCCCTCACCGTCGGTTCCTGGGCCGCCCTGGCCGCCGCCTCGCTGCGCAGCCGCGGCAGAAGGTTCCTCGACGCGCTGTTCATGCTGCCGGTCGCCGTGCCGTCCGTCGTCGTGGGCCTCGCCGTGCTCGTCGCCTTCAGCAAACCGCCGATGCTGCTGAACGGGACGAGCTGGATCGTGATCCTGGCGCACACGATTCTTGTCACGGCGTTCGCCTATTCGTCGGTTTCGGCGGCGATAGTGCGTCTCGACCCGATGTACGAACAGGCGGCGGCCAGTCTCGGTGCCCGCCCCTCGTACGTCCTGTGGCGCGTCAAGCTGCCGCTCCTGCTGCCGTCCCTGACAGCGGCGGCGGGGCTGTGCTTCGCGCTGTCCATGGGTGAGCTGAGCGCCACGATGATGCTCTACCCGCCGGACTGGACACCGCTCCCGGTGCAGATCTTCGCGGCCACCGACCGCGGCTCGCTCTTCACCGGAGCGGCCGTCGCCGTGGTCCTGATGGGAACGACGCTGCTCGTGCTGCTCGGCGTCTCCCGGATCCGCACCAGGGCCTCGTTCCGCTGATCCGCCGACACCCCCGTACTGACTCCGGCCGGCTCCCGGCCGACTTCCAGGAGATACGACTGCCATGCGCAAGAACCACCTCAAGCCCATAGCCGCCGTCACCGGCTGCCTCGCCCTCGCCGCCACCCTCTCCGCCTGCGGCGGCTCCTCGGCCGCATCCGACGAGAAGGTCGTGACCGTCTACAGCGCCGACGGCCTCAAGGGCGAGAACGGCGACGGCTGGTACGACAAGGTCTTCAAGGACTTCGAGAAGCAGACCGGCATCAAGGTCAAGTACGTGGAAGGCGGCTCCGGCGAGATGGTGCAGCGCGCCGTCCGCGAGAAGTCCAACACCCAGGCCGATGTGCTGGTCACGCTGCCGCCGTTCATCCAGCAGGCCGACAGCAAGGGGCTTCTGGCGGCGTACGCGCCGGCCGGTTCCGACCAGGTCGACGGCGCCGACAAGGCGTCCGACTCCAAGTGGACCTCGGTCGTCAACAACTACTTCGGGTTCATCTACAACAAGAAGGAGCTGAAGTCGGCACCCACCACCTGGGAGGAGCTGCTCGACGGCAGGTTCAAGAACAAGATCCAGTACTCCACCCCCGGAGTCGCCGGTGACGGCACGGCCGTACTCATCAAGGCCATGCACGACTTCGGCGGCAAGGAGCCGGCGATGGCGTACCTGAAGAAGCTCCAGGCCAACAACGTCGGCCCGTCCGCCTCCACCGGCAAGCTCGCCCCCAAGGTCGACAAGGGCGAACTGCTCGCCGCCAACGGCGACGTCCAGATGAACTACGCGCAGTCCAAGGACATGCCCAACCTCGGCATCTGGTTCCCCGCGAAGGAGGGCGGCAAGCCCACCACGTTCGCCCTGCCGTACGCGGCCGGCCTGGTCGACAAGGCCCCGCACAGTGCCAATGGCAAGAAGCTGCTCGACTTCATGCTCTCCGAGCAGGCCCAGAAGGACGTCAGCACGGTCGGCGGAGGTTTCTCCGCCCGCAAGGACGTCGAGGCCACCGACGCCAACGCCCTCGCGCTCGCCGAGCTGATGGACGGCGTCGAGGTCTTCGCGCCCGACTGGTCGGACATCGGCACCAACCTGGACACGTACGTGGGGGCCTGGAAGTCGGCCACCGGCAGCTGACGCGGCCCTCGGACGCATCGCGGGGAAACCGGGCCCGGTACACCATCGCAAAAAGGTAACGGGTCTGGTCCGTCCGGTCGGATCACGCCGGGCTGATCCGACCGGACGGCCAGGGTCCCGGTCCCGGCTCGCACCGAGCGTTCCGGCAGTACCTGTCGGTCGAACGGACGCTCTAAAATCGGGGACGTCGGCGCTGCACAACGCGGTGCCGCCGGCGTCCCCGCACACGGCGTACGGCAGGAGTCCCACATGGCAGAGCGCAAGCCGATCTCATCCTGGCTCACCGACATGGACGGAGTCCTGATCCACGAGGGGACACCGATCCCCGGGGCGGATGCCTTCATCAAGCGGCTGCGGGACTCGGGGTTGCCCTTCCTCGTCCTCACGAACAACTCGATCTACACCGCGCGTGATCTGCACGCCCGTCTCGACCGCATGGGTCTCGACGTGCCCGTGGAGAACATCTGGACCTCCGCCCTGGCCACCGCCCAGTTCCTGGGCGACCAGCGGCCCGGCGGCACGGCGTACGTCATCGGAGAGGCCGGGCTCACCACCGCGCTGCACGACATCGGCTACGTCCTCACCGACCACGACCCCGATTACGTGGTCCTCGGCGAGACCCGTACGTACAGCTTCGAGGCGCTCACCAAGGCGATCCGGCTGATCAACGGCGGTGCCCGCTTCATCTGCACCAACCCGGACGAGACCGGCCCGTCCGCCGAGGGCCCGCTGCCCGCGACCGGGTCCGTCGCCGCCCTCATCACCAAGGCCACCGGCAAGGCCCCGTACTTCGCGGGCAAGCCCAATCCGCTGATGATGCGCACCGGGCTCAACGCGATCGGGGCCCACTCCGAGTCCAGCGCCATGATCGGCGACCGGATGGACACCGACGTGCTGGCCGGACTGGAGGCGGGGATGCAGACGTTCCTGGTCCTGACCGGTCTCACCACCGTCCCCGACATCGACAAGTACCCCTTCCGGCCGTCCAGGGTCGTCGATTCCATCGCCGACCTGGTCGACCTCATCGACGTGGGCTGAGCCCGGCGGGCCCCGCCAGGAGAGGGGCGGGGACGATCCGGGGCGGTCCCCGCGCGCCCCGTTCCCCCCGCTCCTGCGGATGCGGAATGCCGACGCAGGCGTGAACCTTTCCTGAGGAGGTTTACGATGCGTTCCATACCCCTCACGTTCTGTGCCGCCGCAGTGGTCGCGGCGACCCTGGTGCCGGCTTCCGCCGCGCTGGCCGACTCCGGCTCCGGCACCGGTTCCGGCCCGGGGACGGGCTCCGGCAGTCGAACCGGCCTCTCGGTGACCCCGCTCTCCGCCGCCCCGGGCGACGGGGTGGACCTGCGGCTGGACAGCTGCGAGGGCAAGGAGGCCAAGGGCGAATCCGATGCCTTCGTCTCCGAGGCACGGTTCTCGCCCGCCACGGACGGCGGCCTCTCCGCCGAGGCCCGGATCAGCTCGGACGCCTCCCCGGGCGACCACGACATCCGGGTTGTCTGCTCGGACGGCCGGGGCACCACGATGTCCGGCAAGGTCACGGTCGCCGACCGGAACAGACCCACGCCGCTGGCCCCGGTCCGCGCCGGAGGGGGCGGCACCGCCCTGCTCAACGAAGAGTCCGCTCGTCACAACGGTCCCGGCCTCGTGCAGGCGGTGATCGGCCTGGTCCTGGCCGCCGTCGCGGTCGTCGTCGTCGTGTTCCGCAGCGTGCGCCGTCGCCGCACGGCCAAGGACTGACGTGTCCGCCCCGGACCGCCCCTCGGACCACGGCCGGCTGCTCACCGGAGTGGCCTGGGCCGTCCTGCTGATGGGCCTGTGGCTCTGGGGCCGCGACATCACCGACGGCTCCGGCGCCAGTTCCGCCCCGACCACCGGCGACATCGCCGCGGTCGGGCGTCCGCTCGGTGTCCCGCTGCCCCCGCCGCACGACCCGGTCGGGGGCTCCGTGCCGAAGCGGGTCGAGATCCCGTCGCTCGGCATCGAGGCGCCCGTGATCGCCCGAGGCCTGGACGAGGACGGCGCGATCGAACCACCGTCGTTCGACACGCCCCGGACCGTCGGCTGGTACGGCGACGGCGCCGAGCCCGGCGCGAAGGGTCCCGCTCTCTTCGTCGGCCACGTCGACACCGAGACCGAGCCGGCCGTCTTCTACGGACTGAGCGCGGCCCGCGCCGGCGCCAAGGTCGAGGTGACCCGCGCGGACGGCAGCGTCGCCGAATTCACCGTCGACGACGTCCAGGTCTTCACCCGTGAACGCTTCAACGCCGACAAGGCCTACGGCCCCCGCAAGCAGGGCCGCGCGGAACTCCGCCTGATCACCTGCGGCGGCACCTACGACCGGGCATCGCGCTCCTACGACGCGAATGTGGTCGTGTCGGCCTACCTGACCGGAAGGAAGTCCGGCGGGAGCGACGGCACCTGAGGCCGTGGGCGGCGGCTTCGATGTGCCCAACTCCCGCACCGCGGCGGACAGTACGGGAGCCGTACAGCATCATCCTGATCGTCGGGTCGATCGGCGCGCCCCAGGCACCCGTCCCCAGGACCGGACCACAACTCGGTGCCGCGCGAATCCAGTTCAGGGCGGACACGGATCCGTCCTCGCGGCCGGGCCCTCGCCGAGCTGTGGTTGCCGTGCTCGGTCCGCGCGCGGTACCGGGCCCTCCTGCGGCGGAGGATTTTCGAGCCGCTGCGTGACGGGACGGTGACCGCGTGTCCGCGGCGGGCCGGCTGTGCGCGGGTCGCGCGTCGGCTGCGTGGCGGTCACGCGATGTTCGCGAAGGCGGTGATGCGGAGGCCTTCTTCGGAAACGAACAAGACCCCCTCACGTGCAGTGAGGGGGTCTTGACTCTGCGTGCGCCGCCAGGGACTCGAACCCCGGACCCGCTGATTAAGAGTCAGCTGCTCTAACCAACTGAGCTAGCGGCGCCTGCTGACCTGGAGAACTCTACCCGAAGGTGGGGCGTGCTCCTGACTATTTCCGGTCCCTCACGGCCTGTCGGATGGTCGTTTTTTCTCTTCTATCCGTCAAAATGCATTATGTCAGGAGAGTTGAGACACTGACGCCCGTGCACATGCGCCCAAAGATCTTGACGAGTGCGGAGGGGAATCGCATGACTGTGCCGGCTTTCGAGGAGTACGTGCCCGCCATCGACTGCATCTGTGCGGGGTGCGCCGCGCAACGGCGAACCGCCGCCGGTGCCTTGCCCGTGCGGTACGGAGGTCATCCGGCCGCCCACGGCGCGCGCCGTGCGCTGGTGCTGGTCACCGCGGCCGGCGTGGTGCTGAGCACCGGCGCTGCGGAGGCGGCGAGCGCGCCGGGTGACCGGTCGGCGGAGGCGACCGGAGCCGCCCGGACGGACGAGACGACGGTGTCGACGGCTCCGGCGGACCCGGCCGACGAGGGCGACCCGCTCGCCCCGGCCGACGGGGATCCGGACAGCCCGCAGGGCAGGCCCGGACCGCTGAAGGGCGCGGGGGCCTCGGGCCCGCCCTCGTCCACGGGCAGCACGCTGCCCCGGACCAGCAGGACCGCGATCATCAACCGCGCGAAGAAGTGGGTGGCCGCGCAGGTTCCGTACAGCATGAACAAGTACTGGTCCGACGGGTACCGGCAGGACTGCTCCGGCTATGTGTCGATGGCCTGGAACCTGCCCGGCAACGAGTGGACCGGCAGCCTCGCCAAGTTCGGGCAGCGGATCGCGCGGGAGGATCTGCAGCCGGGCGACATCCTGCTCTTCCACAATCCGGCGAACCCCGCGAAGGGCTCGCACGTCACGATCTTCGGCGGCTGGACCGACTACACGCACACCCACTACACGGCGTACGAGCAGACGAAGCCGCACACCCGCAAACAGACGACACCCATGGCGTACTGGACCAACTCCGGCAAGTACGTCGCCTACCGGTACAAGGGTCTCAGCAGCGGGAGCGGCAGCGGAGGCAGCGGTCCGTCGTCGTCGACGGAGTTCCCGGGCGCCGGGAAGTTCGGTCCCGGAGCGAGCAACGCGTACGTCACCCGGCTCGGGAAGATGCTCGTGGAGCGGGGCGGCAAACGTTTCTACAAGGTCGGTCCCGGCCCGGTCTGGGGCGACGCCGACCGGCTCGCGACCCAGGCCTTCCAGAAGGCCCAGGGCTGGAAGGGCAAGGAGGCGGACGGGATCCCCGGCCCCGACACCTGGCGGTTGCTGATCGGTGGAACCGGTCGTGACGTCCCCACCGGAAGTGGAGGCGGTCAGGGGGGTTCGAACTCTGATTCGACGTTCCCGGGCCGCGGCTATTTTCGGCCCGGCCAGTCCAACAGCCATGTCGACAGGCTCGGCAAGCAGTTGGTGAAGAAGGGATACGGCACGTACTACCGGTCGGGACCGGGGCCTCGCTGGACCGAGGCGGACCGGCGCAACGTCGAGGCCTTCCAGCGGGCCCAGGGCTGGCGGGGCGGAGCGGCCGACGGCTACCCCGGTCCGGAGACCTGGCGGCGACTCTTCGCGTGACACGACGGCGGACATGCATGACGGAGGCGGGAATGGGATCCACGGTGTCGGACAGCTCCGGAACCCCGGAGAACGGGAGGGGACGGGAAGAGGAGCAGGGGGTCGACGCGGGGCCGGGCACGGCTCCGGTTCCGGGGGCGGACGGGGGGCCGGATACGGCTCCGGGGCCGGAGGCTGCCCCCGACCGGGCGGCCGGTGCGGGCCCGGGGCCGGGTTCCGCCCCGGACGGGGAGTCGGGCGCGGGCCCGGACTCCGTGGTCGACCTCGTGCTGGACCCGGTACCGAGGAAGTCCGTGGACTCCGCGACGCTCGGCGCGGCCTCGGCCGCCGTGTCGGTCCCGGCCATGGGCACCCCACCTGTCGCAAGCACCGCGCACGTCCCGGCCATGGGCACCCCACCTGTCGCAAACACCGCGCACGTCCCGGCCATGGGCGCCGCATCTCTCCCGGTCGCGGCTTCGGGCAGCGCGGCCGTCGAGGACTCGGTGCCGGGCCCCGCGCCCGTGCCGGCCTTGGCCGGGCACCGCACCGGGCCCGGTTCCGACACCCCGTTCCCGTCCCCCTCCTCCCGGCACCGGGCGGCAGCCGACACCGTCTTCGGCTCCCTCCCCGTCTCCGGGGGCGGCGGGGCCGAGCGGTCCGGCGGCAGCCCGTGGGGCGCCGGGCGGCATCACGCCGTCATCGCCGGTGAGCGGACCGCGTCCATTCCCGTGCACCTGCTCTTCCGCGAGGATTCCGCACACACCGACGCCGGCGTGCTCCCCGCCGGTGCGCTGCCCGGGGGAGCCGACGGCGGCGGTGCGGCGGCGCGGGTGCGGCGACCGCCCGCGCCGAGGGGACCGCAGGTGCGGCCGTCGACGAGACCGGCGCCGGTCGGTGACCCCCGGCTGGCCGAGCGGCCGGGGCCCGCGCTGCCCGGCTGGGTCGCGGTGCTCGGCGGACTGGCCGGGATCGCCGCGGGGTTCGCCGTCCTCTGGTGGGTCGGCGCGTTGCCCGCCGTAGTGCCGGCCCGGCTCGGGATCGGCTCGCGTCCGTACCACGGAATCGGCCTCGGGGCCTGGACAGCGCTCGCCGCGCTGGTCACGGTCGTGCTCTTCGCTCTCGGCGGTCTGAGCCGCGGACGGGTCGGTTACGCCTGGGTGCTGACGCTCTTCGGCGAGTACCGGGGGAGTGTGCGCCGGACCGGACTGATGTGGATCAGCCCGCTGCTGCTGCGCCGTCGGGTCGACGTACGTCTGCGGCACTGGCGCAGCGAACCGCTCCCCTCGGTGGACGCCAACGGTACGGCGCTGCGCGTCGTCGTCCTCGTCGTGTGGCGGATCAGGGACACCGTACGGGCGACGCTCGGGGTCGCCGACCACGAGGCGTATCTGCGCGAACAGGTCGAGGCGGCGATGGCCCGGGTCCTTTCGCAACTGCCCGCCGACGCGTTCCACGAGGACACGCACACGCTGCGCGACGCGGAGGCGGTCGGTGACGCGCTGACCCGGATGCTCAAGGCCGACTGCGAACCCGTCGGCATCGAGGTGTACTCGGCGCAGCCGACCGGCATCGAGTACGCGCCCGAGGTCGCCGCGGCCATGCAGCGGCGCAGGATCGCCGCCATCGACGCCAAGCACCGTGACAGCGTGCTGACTTCGGTGGTCGACGCGGTGGACGACACGGTCAACCGGCTCACCGCGAGGGGGATCGTGGAGCTGGACGACTACGAACGGAAGTCACTGGTCAAGGACTTGACGGTGGCCTTCTACACCGGACGCAGTGGCGGGGAGGGGGCCTGAGGGCCTCGTGGGGGCGCTCGGGAGGCGAAGCGGAATCCAACTCCCATTGGTCTGGACATGTTCATATCCCGTCAATAATCTAAGGCTTGGTCTAGACCGCAACACGCGCGCAGCAGGGCTCATGGAACCTCCCCCACGTTCTTGAGGAGCGACAGCAATGCGTAAACGGGCAAGCGCGGCCGTAGTCGGCCTGGCGGTGGCGGCCGTCTCGATGTTCGCGACGAGCAGCGCCGGCAGCCACGGCTACACCGACAACCCCATCAGCCGCCAGAAGCTCTGTGCCAACGGCACGGTGACGGGCTGCGGCAACATCCAGTGGGAGCCGCAGAGCGTCGAGGGCCCCAAGGGCTTCCCGGCGGCAGGTCCGGCCGACGGCAAGATCTGCTCCGGCGGTCACTCCGAGTTCGCCCAGCTCGACGACCCGCGCGGTGGCAACTGGCCGGCCACCGCTGTCACGGCCGGGCAGGGCTTCAGCTTCCGCTGGCAGTTCACCGCACGCCACGCCACGACGGATTTCCGCTACTACATCACCAAGGACGGCTGGGACCCCACCAAGCCGCTCACCAGGGCCGACCTGGAGCCGCAGCCCTTCATGACGGTGCCGTACGGCGGCAAGCAGCCCCCGGCGACCCTGACCCAGCAGGGCACCATCCCCACCCAGAAGACCGGGAAGCACATCATCCTGAGCGTCTGGAACATCGCTGACACGGCCAACGCGTTCTACGCCTGCTCCGATGTGCAATTCTGACGCATAGTCAACGGTCGTGCGGAGCGGGGCGGCCCCACCCGGGCCCGCCCCGCTCCGCCCCCACCCGGGGGCTGCCACTGACCGGGACCGGTGAGGCGCACCGGTGGCCAGGGCGCCGCGCCTCGATCCGGACCGATTGGCCCGATCCACCCGATCCACCCGATTCGAACGAGAGCCCCTAACTCGTCAGGGCCAGTTCGTCCCGGCTCGCCGGTGCGGTGCGCCGCCGCAGCAGCGTCGCGGCCAGCACCGCCCCCACCAGCAGCAGGGCGGCCCCCGCCACCGAGGCGTACTGCATGCTGTGCACGAACGCCTCCCGCCCGACGGAGATCAGTGAATCGTCTCCCGTGGCCACCGCACCCGGCAGCGTCTTGCGGGCGGCCTCCGGTGCCGAGCCCGGCATCTGCGCGGTGTAGACCGCCGTGGCCACCGCACCCAGCAGGGCCATGCCCATCGCGCCGCCGAACTCCTGGCCGGTCTCCAGCAGCGAGGCCGCCGAACTGGCCCTCGCGGGCGGGGCGGTGGACAGCGCCAGATCCGAGACGAGCGCCATCACGGTGACGATGCCGCAGCTCATCACGGCGCAACCGCCCAGCAGCAGCCACAGCGAGTCCGTACCGGTCAGGGCGAGGACGGAGAAACCGGCGGCGGCGATCACGAAGCCGGCGCAGATGACGCGCGTGCGGTCGGTCCGCTGGGCGATCGCCGTGGCCGTCGGGGCCGCGGCTCCCACCGCCAAGGACGGGGCCAGGCTCCACAGCGCGGCCTCCATCGTGCCCATGCCGAGCACCGACTGCAGATACTGCGTGGTGAAGAACGAGGAGCCCATCATGGCGAACGTGGCCAGTGCGTTCAGCCCGATGCCCGCCGCGAAGCCGCGGTCCCGGAACAGCTCCCGGCTGATCATCGCGTCGCCGCGACCGCGCTGACGACGGACGAAGAGCCAGACCATGAGGAGCCCGGCGGCGATGAGCAGCCCGCGTGGCACGTCGAACCCGTGGGCGGCGCTCTCCTTGACCCCGTAGACGACGGGCAGCACGGCGCCCATCGACAGCGGCACGCTCAGGAAGTCGAACCGGCCGGGGTTCGGGTCCTTGGACTCCGGAACCAGCACCGGCACCAGGACCAGCAGCAACACCATCGCCGGCACATTGATCAGAAAGACCGAGCCCCACCAGAAGTGCTCCAGCATGACACCGCTGAGCACCGAGCCGAGCGCGATCCCGCCGGCCATGGCGCCCGACCAGATGCCGATGGCCCGGCCCCGCTGCCGCTCGTCGCGGAACATGCTCCGCACGAGCCCCATCGTCGACGGCATCAGCGTCGCACCGCCGATCCCGAGCACGGCGCGGGCCGCGATCAGCATCTCGGGGCTGGTGGAGTACGCGGCGACGACGGACGCGGCACTGAACGCGAACGCGCCGAGGAGCAGCAGCTTGCGGCGGCCGATCCGGTCGCCGAGCGAGCCCATCGTGATGAGCAGGCCGGCCAGGGCGAAGGCGTACACATCGAAGATCCAGAGCTGTTGAGTGGCGCTGGGCGCGAGGTCCCGGTCGATGGACGGGATCGCGAAGAAGAGGACGGAGACATCCATCGAGACGAGGAGGAGGGGGAGCAGGAGGACCACGAAGGCGGTCCATTCCCGGCGACCGGCGAGGTCGCCGCGCGCGGCGGTGGTGCTCGTAGCGTTCGTCATGCCGGGGAATATACGGACGTGTAATACGGTTGTCTAGTACGGCTGTGTAAGACGTTCGTCCATTATCTGGGGCAGCAAAAAACGCACTGGGCGGTTCACGTGTGTACGTGAACCGCCCAGTGCGTTGTCTGTGCGCCGCCAGGGACTCGAACCCCGGACCCGCTGATTAAGAGTCAGCTGCTCTAACCAACTGAGCTAGCGGCGCCTGCTGACAGGAAAATAATACCTGCTCCCGAGAGGTGCTGATGACACCGGGAATGAACGGGGGCAGAGTCGAACGAAACCGGATGAGACGGTCCGAACCGGTTCGATCAGGGAAGGCCGAGTCGGCCGGAGCGGCATCGGACCCCTCCGCCCCTGGAGGCGAGGCTGCCCCGGGGTGCCCCGCGCAGCGTCAGAGCGCCAGCGACAGGAGCACGGGCGCCGCCCGACGGTTGAGCGTGTCCGCCGCCGCGCGCAGTCGATGCGCGTCCTCGATCGGCAGTGACAGTGCCAGGCATCCCGCCGACGAGCCGGCTGTGAGCGGCACCGCCGCGCACACCGTGCCGACCGCGTACTCCTGGATGTCGAGCACCGGGACCGTGGCCGGCTGGCTGTCCAGCTTGGAGAAGAGAACTCTCTCGTTGGTGATCGTCCGTGAGGTGAGCCGGGCCGTCTTGTGGCGCGAGAGATGGTCGCGGCGGTCGTTCTGGTCGAGCTGGGCCAGCAGGCACTTGCCGACCGCCGACGCGTGCGCGGAGGAACGGAAGTCCACCCACTCGTTCACGGCGGGAGTGCGGGGACCGTCGGCGTACTGCGTGACGCGGATCTCGCCGTCGACGTACCGGCTGATGTAGACCGCCGCGCCGACCGAATCGCGCAGTTGCGCCAGCATCCCCTGGAGCTTGGTCTCCAGTGCCTGTCTTCGGGCCGCGCCGGAACCCAGGAGCAGCAGCGAGGAGCCGATGACATAGGCACCGTCGGTGATCTGCTCGACGTACCCTTCGCGGCGCAGCGTCAGCAACAGGGAGGTGAGGTGCCCGAGGGGCAGCCCCGTCTCCCGGGAGATCTGGGTGTCCGTCACACCGTTGCCGTGCTTGGAGACCGTTTCGAGAACACGAAGGGCGTACTGCACCGAATGGAACGGTGCGGTCGGTTCGGGCTTCAATGTCACGGTTTCCCCCACCAGGTTGTGACCGCAAGCTCTGCCCTCACGATAGCCGCCAAGGGCCCGTTCCGGGGCGGGTGTTGGTGATGTCACGGTGCGCCCCCGGCTCCAGGAGCTGGGGCGCACCCGTTTGGCATATGCCAGAGTCATTGGCGTGCGACGATTGGCGAGGTCACAGCACCGCGGTGAGGAACTCGCGCGTACGTTCATGTGCGGGATCGGTGAAGATTTTTTCCGGCGGACCCGACTCGACCACGCGTCCGGCATCGAACATCAGTACCGTCTCCGAGACGTCCCGGGCGAAGTTCATCTCATGGGTCACGCAGAGCATGGTGATGTCGGTGTTCCTCGCGATGTCGCTCAGCAGCTCCAGCACGCCGGCCACCAGCTCCGGGTCGAGCGCGGACGTCACCTCGTCCAGCAGCAGGATCTCCGGCCGCATCGCCAGCGCGCGGGCGATCGCCACCCGCTGCTGCTGTCCGCCGGAGAGCTGGGAGGGGTGCGCGTCGGTCTTTCCCGAGAGCCCGACCAGATCGAGCAGCTCGCGGGCACGCGCCTCCGCCTCGTCGCGGTCCATGCCCAGCACGCTGACCGGGGCCTCGGTGATGTTCTGCAGCACCTTCATGTTGGGGAAGAGGTTGAACTGCTGGAAGACCATGCCGATCTTCTTCCGGGCCTCGCGCAGATGCTTCTCGGTCGCCGGCCTCAGCGAACCGTCGGGCGCCTCGACGTGGGACAGCGGGGCGCCGTCCACCCAGATGACCCCGTCGCTGACCTTCTCCAGCGTCATCAGCAGCCGCAGGATGGTGGTCTTGCCCGAGCCGCTGGGCCCGATCAGGGTGACGTGCTCGCCGCGCCGCACCGAGAAGTCCAGGCCGTCGAGGACGACGTGGTCCCCGTACCGCTTCACGACGTGGTCGAAGCGGACCAGCGGATGGCCGGTCCCCGGCGCGGCGGAGACCGGTGCGGCGTCCTCCGGGACCGGGAGCGCCGTCTTCTGCAGGGGGAGGGGTTCAGTGGCCAAGGCGCTTCTCCAGCTTTCTCATCAGCAGCGAGGTGGGGTAGCTCGCGACCAGGAAGACCAGCCCGGCGAGCGTGAATGCCTCGGTGTACGCGAAGTGGTCGGCGCCGTACTTCCGCGCCTCGAAGACCATTTCCTGCACCGTGATCACGGCGAGGAACGGAGTCTCCTTGAACATCGCGATCGCGTAGTTGCCGAGGGCGGGCAGCACATTGCGCACCGCCTGCGGCAGGATCACGGCCTGCCAGGTCCGCCGGGGGCCGAGCGAGAGCGCCCGGCAGGCCTCCCACTGGCCCTTCGGTACGCCGTCGATCCCCGCGCGGTACACCTCGGAGGTGTACGTGGCGTAGTGGACACCCAGCACCACGATGCCGGTCACCAGCGGCTCCACCGAGGTGAACAGGGCTGCCGCGCCGACGAGTTGGACGAGCAGCGGGGTGGACCGGATGAACTCCATCACGACCCGCACCGGCACCGTCACGAACCGGCTCGGGGCCCTTCCGGCGACCGCGATGGCGAGCCCGAGGACCGCGGCGACGAGCGTGCCGAGCACGGTCGCGAGCAGTGTGACCTCGAAACCTCGCAGGAGCAGGGGCAGGGCGTCCCCGGCGGCGTTCCAGTCGAAGCCGTTCACCGGGCACCTCCGGTCGCCGACGCGACGGCTTCCGTGGCGCTGCGGCTGCGCAGCAGCGAGCCCGCACCGGTCGCCAGGCCGAGCCGGCGCTTGGCGCTCCGCTCCAGCAGGTTCATGAGCAGGGTCAGCGCGTAGGCCAGGACGAAGTAGACGACCAGCAGGGTCAGGTACGCGGTGAGCGTCTCACCGGTGCGGTCGCGCAGCTGCTGGACCACGGTCATCAGGTCGGCCGCGGAGATCAGCCACAGCAGCGGGGTGCACTTGAGCAACTGGATCAGCAGATTGGTGAAGGACGGGATCATCTGCACCCAGGCCTGCGGAAGGATCACCTTCCGCATCCGGTGCAACGGCGTCATGTTCAGCGCGACGGCCGCCTCGTACTGGGCGCGCGGTACGGAGTTGACCGCCCCCCGCACCACCTCGGCCCCGTACGCGCCGTAGTTGAGACCGAAGGCGACGACACCGCAGAGCAGCGGCGTCAGTTCGTACCCCGTCAGCGTCGGCATCGCGTAGTAGAGCCAGAACAGCTGGATGTAGAGCGAGGTGCCGCGGAAGAACTCCACGACCACACGGGACACACCGCGCAGCACCAGCAGCCGGCTGACCGACATCAGACCGAGGGCGAACGACAGGAGGAGGGCGGCCAGCGCGCCCAGGACGGTGGCTTCGAGAGTCACCCACAATCCCGAGCGCAACTGCGGCAGATCGTCGAAGAAGGCGGTGAAGAAATCACTCATGCGGTGCGGTCCGTCCCCGTCAGCCCTTGCACAGATCGGCCGTCTTCAACGTGGCCGGCGGGAGCTCGGTGGCCCCGAAGCCGTAGTCCCGGAGCAGGCCCACATAGCGCGAGCTGTCCGAGACGATCTTCTTCAGCTCACGGTTGAAGGCGTCCCGCAGGTCCTCGTTGCCCTTGCGGAAGACGGCGCCGCCGGGGCTGTACTGCTTCTTGCCGTCGAGCTCCGGCAGGAAGGCCTCGGTGACCTCGGTGGCGGGATTCGTCTTCGCCAGCCAGCGCAGCGAGATGCCGGTGAGCAGGAACGCGTCGATCCGGCCGCCCTTGACCGCGTCCGCGCCGTCCTGCGGCTTCTGCAAGGACTTGATCCGGTCCTTGGTGATGCCCGCGCCCTCGGCGTACTTGCCCTCGACGGCGCCCGACATCACGCCCACGGTGATCCCGGCGGCCTTCGCCGACGCCAGGTCGGTGACCTTCCTCGGGTTGCCCTTCTTCACCATCAGCGCGGTGGGCGAGATGAACTCGGGCTCGGAGAACAGGGCGTTGGCGCAGCGCTCCGGTGTGATCGCCATGCCGGCGCTGACCACGTCGTACTTGCCCGCCTGAAGCCCAGGGATCAGGCCGTCCCACTCGGAGAGGGTGGGCTTCAGCTCGTCGACGCCGAGGGCCTTGAAGATCTCCCGGTGCAGGGTGGGCGCCTCGCCCTTGAGCTGCTTGCCCTCCAGATAGCCGTACGGGGCCTCATTGGCGTACGCGACCCGGACGAAGCCCTGCTTGCGGAGCTTGTCGAGCGCCCCCGCACCGTCCGCCGAACCGGCGTCCGTCTTGCTGCACGCGGAGAGCAGACCGGGGACGACGAGCAGGCCACCCACGGCTGCCGATCGGTTGAGGAAGCCCCTGCGGGACAGGTCGGGGAAGTCAGCCATGGTTCGTGATCTCCTGGAGCGGGCGAACAGTCCGGACAGGGGGAGCGCCTGCCCGATCCCGTGCGTCTATGCAGGAAGACGCCGCATGTGATCGAACAGTGTCCGGAAGGTGACCTTCCCGTGTCCGTTCGCGCGCGGAGTGCGACGGTCGGTGCGCAGCGCGTACGGCCCGGCCGGGAACGGTCCATGACCACCCGTCATGGGGAGATGTCCGTCATGGAAGGGTGAAACGGGCGACGGGCCGGGCCGGTTGAGCTCACTCGTTCCGGTCCCGCACGGGGACGTACCCGCGCCGCTTGTCCACCACGTTCGGCAACGGCTCACCCGCCGCCCAGAGTTCGTACATCTCCACGAACTGCTCGCCCAGCCGGTCCCGCCAGCCCGCCGTGTCGCCGCTCATGTGCGGCGACACGATCAGATCCGGCACGTCCCAGAGCGGGCTGCGCGGCTCCAGCGGCTCCCGCTCGAACACATCGAGCGCCGCGCCCGCGATCCAGCGCTTGCGCAGCGCGGCGGCCAGATCGTCCTCCACGACCAACGGTCCGCGCCCCACGTTGATGAAGCGGGCCGAGGGCTGCATCAGCCCGAAGAACCGCGCGTCGAACATGGAACGGGTCGAGTCCGTCAGCGGCGCCGCGCAGATCACCCAGTCGGCCATGGAGGCCAGCCGGTCCAGCTCCGCCACCCCGTGGATGGTGCGCCGCGCGCTGCGTCCCACGAGCGCCACCTGGACCCCGAGGGTGATCAGCATCCTGGTGATCTCCCGTCCGATGGGGCCCGCGCCGACGACCACCGCACGGCTGCCCGCGACCTGGACGCTCTCCCTGTGGCGCCACAGCCGCCGCTGCTGGAGCTCCAGCGTGCGGGGGAGGTCCTTGGCGAACGCCAGCACCAGACCCGTCACGTACTCGGCGACGGGCCTCTCGAAGATGCCCCGCGCGTTGGTCACCACCGTGTCGGACGCGGTCAGCTCCGGGCAGAGCAGCCGGTCCACGCCCGCGCTCGCCGTATGCACCCACGCCGGGCGCGGCCCGTCGCCGGGCCAGGCGGCCCGTACCGCGTCGGAGGTGAAGTCCCACACCAGCAGCACGTCGGCTGCCGGAAGCCGGGCGGCGAGTCCGGCCTCGTCGGTGTACCGGATGTCGGCCGTGCCGGTCAGCCGGCCGAGACGCGGCGACGGGTCGGTGTCCAGGACGAGCAGGGTGGGCTCTGACATGAGGGACGGTCGCTCCGCTGCCTCTGGGATGTGCGGATTGACCACGCTCGCAGCCACGCCCGTCTTCGTCAACAGCTCACCGGGGGAGCGACGACGGATGGGGGAATACTGGGAGGGACGGGCGAAAACGCTCACGCGTGCGTGCGCCGCTCCCGCCCCGTCCAGGCACCCGCAGGAACAGAAGGGGTGGACATGACGACCCTCGGCTTTCTCTACCCGGGCCACTTCGCGGAGGACGACTTCCCGCGGATGGAGATCCTGCTCGACGCCGTCAGGCTGGTCGTGAACCACACCGACGTCGACGAGGACGACTACGGGACCGACACGCTGATGCGCACCGGTACGCCCGAACGTCTGGCCGCCGGGGTGACGGAGCTGCAACGCGCCGGCGTCGAGTCCGTCGTCTGGGTGAGCAGCAGCGGCAGCTTCCTGTACGGC
The DNA here is from genome assembly GCF_043083485.1 of Streptomyces sp. NPDC014727. Lineage (NCBI taxonomy): Bacteria > Bacillati > Actinomycetota > Actinomycetes > Kitasatosporales > Streptomycetaceae > Streptomyces > Streptomyces sp. NPDC014727. Next base: position 56,905 of record NZ_JBIBYR010000036.1, read on the forward strand.
TGGGAGGGAGCCCATGAACAGACGGCCGCCCTGGCCAGGGCGGCCGGGGTGCCCGCCTCCAGCACCCCCTTCGCCTTCGTCCACGCGGTACGGGAACTGGACGCCGCCCGGGTGGCGGTCGCCGCGACCTACCCCGAGCCCGTCGCCGCGCTGTTCGCCGCCTTCCTGCACTCCGCGGGCATCGAGGTGACCGCCACCCGCGCCGCCGGTCTCGCCTCCGCCGCCGAGGCGGCCGCCTGGGGCCTGGACGAGGTGAAGGGCCTCGTCATGGCCGCGGACCGGCCGGAGGCGGACGTGATGCTGCTGCCCGACACCGCCCTGCACACCGTCGCGCACGTGGCGGAGCTGGAGAGGCTGCTCGGCAAACCGGTCCTCACCGGGAACCAGGTGTCGGTGCGGGAGGGGCTGCGGCTGGCGGACCGCCGGGCCTGGTCCCCGAGGCTCGGCAAGATCTTCGCCGAGCGCGAGGCACCCCCGGCCCCGGTGGCCCCATGGGGCGCCGGCCGGGAGCGCGCGCACAGCGGAAGAAAGGGGTGGTCCGGAAGGCAGACCCACCCCGGCTGGTGAGCCGGGGCGGTCGGCGTTCCGGGGGCGGGAATAAACGGAGACAACCTCCTGTTGGGCTCTTCCGGACGTACGAGCCGGACGTAGGCGCAACACCGGAGAGGGCAGGACGTGGACGAGATTCGAGGCGACGAGATCCGTGGCAAGACGGAGGGAACGGCCGCCGTTCCGCTCTCCGTGCTGGACCTGGTCACCGTGGGCCAGGGCCGCACCGCCACCCAGGCGCTGCGCACGAGTGTGGACATCGCGCAGCTCGCCGAACGCCGGGGATTCCACCGCTACTGGGTGGCCGAACACCACTCCATGCCCGGCGTCGCCTCCTCCTCACCGGCCGTGATCCTGGCCCACCTCGCCGCCCACACCGAGCGCATCAGGCTCGGCTCGGGCGGTGTGATGCTGCCCAACCACGCACCGCTCGTCATCGCCGAACAGTTCGGCACCCTTGAGGCCATGGCGCCGGGCCGCATCGACCTCGGCCTCGGCCGTGCCCCCGGCACGGACGGCGCCACGGCAGCCGCCCTGCGCCGGTCGGAACGCCTCGACGAGGGCGCCGAAGACTTCCCGCAGCAGCTCGCCGAACTGACCCGGTTCCTGGACGACGACTTCCCCGACGGCCACCCCTACTCCCGCATCCACGCGGTCCCCGGACCGGTCCAGGCCACGGCCGAGGGCGGCGTCCAGTCCGCGGCCCGTCCGCCGGTCTGGCTGCTCGGCTCCTCCGGCTTCAGCGCCCGGCTGGCCGGTGTGCTCGGCCTGCCGTTCGCCTTCGCCCACCACTTCTCGGCGCAGAACACGGTGCCGGCCCTCGATCTGTACCGGGAGTCGTTCCGGCCGTCCGCGGTGCTCGACGCCCCGTACGCGCTGATCGGGGTCTCGGCCCTGGCCGCCGACGACGCGCGCGAGGCCCGCCGCCAGGTGCTCTCCGGAGCCCTGTCCATGGTCCGCCTGCGCACCGGACGCCCCGGTCTGGTCCCGACACCCGAGGAGGCGGAGGCGTACGCCTTCAGCCCCATGGAGCAGGAGTTCGTCGACAGCTGGCTGGCCAACATCGTCCACGGCACGGCGGACGAGGTCCGTACCGGCCTCGACGACCTGGCCAAGCGCACCGGCGCCGACGAACTGATGATCACCGCCAACGCCCACGGCGGCGAGGCCCGGCTGCGCAGCTACGAGCTCATCGCGGACGCGTACGGGCTGCCGTCGGTCTGAGAGCCTGTCGGGCGGCCTCTGATCGGGCGGCCACGCCCTGGCACGCACTCCCCCAAGGCCTTAAGGGCCAGGGGGGACCCCCTCCCGAGTTGCCGAAATGCCCTGGTAGCTCCTTCCCCAAGCTCTCAAGGAGCAGGGGAGACCCCATTCAAGGACATCCCGGCGCCTTGGAATCGCACGCACCAGACCGCGTCCGCTGTCCGATCGAAGGCCGCCCGACAGGCTCTGACCCGGGCAACCGGTGGTCCGGCCCCCGGGGAGTGGGCCGGACCACGGTTCAGACCTTCAGCCCGCCGCCGATCAGCTCGGCGATCCGTTCCGGGGCCACCGCCCGTGAGTACAGCCAGCCCTGCCCGGTGTCGCAGCCGATCCGGCGCAGCCGTTCGGCCTGGCCCGCCGTCTCCACGCACTCCGCGGTGACGGTCAGGCCGAGGCGGTGCGCCAGGTGCACCATCGCCTCGACGATCGTCTCGTCGGCCGGGCTCGGGTGGACGCCGTCCTCGTAGCGGAAGCCGCGCACGAACGAACCGTCCAGCTTCAGTACGGAGACCGGCAGCCTGCTCAGATTGGCGAGGTTGGAGTAGCCGGTCCCGAAGTCGTCGATGGCGATGCGTACGCCCATGTCGCTGAGCGACTGGAGGGCCTGGAGCGGGCGGCCCGCCGAGCCCATCACCGCCGACTCGGTCAGCTCCAGCTGCAGCAGTCCGGGATCGAGGCCCGTCTCGGCGAGGATCTCCGCGACATCGGTGACCAGGTCGGAGTCCCAGACCTGCCGCACGGCGACATTGACGCTGATGAACAGCGGTGGCTCGGTGGGGTGATCGAGCTGCCAGCGGCGGGCCTGGCGGCAGGCGGAGCGCAGCACCCACCGGCCGAGCTGGACGATCGAGCCGTCCTCCTCGGCGATGGCGACGAACCGATTCGGTGAGAGCATGCCGAACTGCGGGTGGTTCCAGCGGACCAGGGCCTCCACACCGCGTACGACTCCGTCGGCCATCCCGACCAGCGGCTGGTACTCGATGGTGAACTCGCCTCGCTCGACGGCGGGCCGCAGATGGGAGGAGAGCGTCTGCCGGGTCATCCGGTGGGCGTTGCGCTCCGGGTCGAAGACCGTCCAGCGGGACTTGCCGTCCGCCTTCGCCCAGTACAGCGTGGTGTCGGCGGCCTGCATCAGTCCGGTCGCCGAGGTGCCGGCCACGGCCCGCTCCACCACCCCGATCGAGGCGGAGACGGAGAGCCGCTGCCCGGCCAGGTCGAAGGGCTTCTCCAGCGCGGCCAGGACCGTCCGGGCCAGGTCGGTGAGCTGCTGCGTACCGGCGGAGTCCTCGACCAGGATGGCGAACTCGTCGCCGCCCAGGCGCGCCACGAGATGGGCACCGGGGCGGTGCGGGCCGTCCTGGGCCACGCAGTCGGTGAGCCGTGCGGCGACGGCGGCGAGCAGCCGGTCGCCGACCCGGTGGCCCATCGTGTCGTTGACGGCCTTGAAACCGTCCAGATCGAGGTAGCAGAGCCCGATCCGGCCGTGCCCCGTGGCGCCGCCGTCCCGGCCGTCCCGGTGCCGGGGGGTCTCCAGGACGGCCGAGAGCCGCTCGAAGAACAGCGTCCGGTTGGGCAGCCGGGTCACCGGATCGTGCATCTGGAGGTGGCTCAGCCGCTTCTGCAGCTCACGCCGGTCGCTGACGTCCGCGACGGAGAGGAGCACCCGGCCCGGCGCGGAGCCACCGGCCCGGCCGGCCTCCGGTTCAAGCATCGGTACGACGGTGATCTCGGCCCACAGCGAGCGCCCGTCGGGATGCTTGAGCCTGCGGGTGCAGCGAAACCGCGAGCGCCGCCCGTGCAGCACCTCGCGGTACGCGTGCCAGGTGCGGCCGTCCGCGACGAGGTCGAGCAGATCGGCCGCCGACTGCGCGGTCAGTGCCGCGGCGGAATTGCCGAGGAGGCCGCCGAGCGCGTCATTGGCGGCGACGACGAGGCCCTCGCGGTCCACGACGGCCATCGGGAGCGTGGCGGCCCGGAAGGCGGCCCGGTAGCCGTGCGGCTCGGATCGAGAGGCCCCGGCAGGGGGCCACAAAGTGTGACACTCCGTGACCGACGGTCCTGCGGAGTGGGGGTGTGTGCCCGCCGCGGGCCTCGGCCCTTCGGAGGTTCCGCTCACCGTTCGCTCCCGCCGTGCAGTTCTGTCCTGAACAGGTGTGGCCGGACTGGCCCACCGCGCGGAACGCCGCTGTCGGAGGCGGGATCCACGCGGGAAAGCCTGGTGAAGCATAGAGGCTGGCACGTCGGCCGTTCCAGCGCCCGCCCCCTCCACGCCCCGCGTTCGCCCCGCATGGGTCAGTCCCAAGCTGATCTGGTTCGCCCACGACTGGTCGTTCCTGAGTGGTTCCGTTCTTTCGCGATCTTCCGGTGATTGATTGTGACTGTCCGTGAGGGTGAACGTCTTGGCCGGCCACTGACTCGACTGGGGCAGCTCAACAGGACGGAAGCCTCGAACCATCACAGGGTGGGTGCGTGACCGCAGTCCGCACCCGGAGGTAGATGTGCCGCGTCAGCACAGGACCGGGGGAGTGGAGAGGCCGAGCCTGCGCGCCGTGGCCGCGGCCGTGACCTCTCTCCTGGCCCTCGCGGCCACCTCCCTCGTCGCCGGGCCGGCCGTGGCCGCCATCGGCGAAGCGGGCCCGTGCGCACTGCCCCGCACCGAGGCGCACCATTCACTCGGCCTGGGGGACTGGAACGATGACTACCCCCGCCCCGTCCGCTCCCTCGACGCGGTCATGGTCTTCCTGTCCTTTCCCGACCACCGCCCCACCGCCACCCCGAAGGAACTCACCGCCGACTACTTCCCCGCCACCACCCAGTTCTTCCAGCACGCCTCGTACGGGAAGTTCACCCTGCGCCCGCACCCGCTGAAGCAGTGGATCCAGATGCCCGAGGCCTCCGACCGGTACGGCATACAGCGCGACTGGAACAACGAGAGGCGCAGCGCCTATCTGCGCGATGCCATCGCGACGGCCGACCCGAAGGTCGATTTCTCCCGGTACGGCATCGTCTACCTGATCGCCGACCCGGACGCCCCCGGCGTCGACTCCGACGCCACCAAGGTGGTCAACTTCGAGCAACCGCTGCACGCGGACGGTACGGAGATCCGCCGCCTCGTCACCGTCTTCGAGCAGCACCCGCCGGACCACAACGTGCTGGCCCACGAGACCGGCCACGTCTTCGACCTGCCGGACCTCTACCACCGGCCGTCCGACGGCAAGGGCGACTGGGACACCTATGTCGGTGACTGGGACGTGATGGGCAGCCAGTTCGGTCTCGCACCGGACTTCTTCGGCTGGGACAAGTGGAAGCTGGGCTGGCTGGACCGCAGGCAGGTGGTCTGTGTCCAGCGCACCCGCGACATCACCCTGGAACCGATCGCCGCCGCGCCCGCGCCCGGCGGCTCCCTCGGCACCCGGCTCGCGGTGATCAGGACCGGTGAGGGCAGCGCCGTGGCCATCGAGGCGCGGGGCGCGACCGGCAACGACCGGACGACGTGTGCCGAAGGCGTCCTGCTCTACCGGGTGCGGAACACGATCCCGTCCGGCGGCGGACCGGTCGAGGTCCTCGATACCCACCCCACCACCGACGCCTGCTGGGACCGGTCCGTCTACGCCCCGCTCGCCGACGCCCCGCTGCGGGTCGGCGAGACGTACAGCATCCCCGGCGCGCACGCCAGGATCGAAGTCGCCGACCGGACGCCGTCGGGTGCCTGGACGGTCCGGATCACCACGGGCGCATAGGCTTCTGTGATCACGAAGAAGCCCCCTCGCTTCCGCGAGGGGGCTTCTTCCGTCTGTGCGCCGCCAGGGACTCGAACCCCGGACCCGCTGATTAAGAGTCAGCTGCTCTAACCAACTGAGCTAGCGGCGCCTGCTGACGTCGTAGACATTAGCACCCTGATCGGCAGGAGGAAAAATCGTATTCCGGGCCGCCGGCGAGGGCGTCGACCTGGTGACTCGGACGCAGGCCCAGAGCAGTACGTCCGGACCCGGCAACCAGGGGCCGCGGGTGTCGGGGGCGACCACCCAGCGGGGCCCCGGGGTGGCGGCCGTGCAGGTCAGGGGCGGGACGGTCACCGCGTCCCCGGTGCCGTGGCAGAGCAGCGGGGGGACCTTGGCCTCGCCGCCGTCCTGCTCCCGCGGATCCGCGGCGGCCCGCGGTTCGAGACCGCCGCCCCACTCCTCCCAGTCGAGCAGCGACGGCAGCCGCTGGGCGGTGCCGGGGGAGGCGAAGAGCAGCATCCGTCCGCGATGCGTGGCGACGGGCCCGGAGCCCGGCCCGTCGGACCACAGGTGTTCCAGCATCCGGCGGCCGAAGAGAGTGGGCACGTTCACCACGTCGAAGGCCGATCCGCACGGCAGTACCCCCGGGGAAGTGGGGTGGGCCTCCCACTGGGCCAGCGTGCTGCGCGGATAGGCCGTGGCGCCGGCGAGCCAGGCGGCGCCGGCCGCCGTCACCTGGGCCGTCTGGTTCGAAGTCCGGTCCCGCAGGAGGGCGAAGACGTCAGGGCACTGCTGGGGGGTGTCGCCGGTATGCAGGGTCGTTTCGTCTGGCAGCCATGCGCTCATGCAGGCATGTCTACCGGGAGTGATCAAGAGGATTCCGAGAGTTGCCGGAAATCGGGACAGGCGAGGGTGCGGCGGAGTATCTTGCCCGCGGGCATATGCCGCTGGTGGTACCCGCAGTCAGGGGCCGGTGCCGGGGCCGGGCCCAGGGGCGGAGGTCAGGGTGCGGAGCCGCCCAGCAGGCTCCGGCCGAACTCCACCATCTTCTTGGCATAGTCCTCGGTCCACTCCGCGCGCTGCGCGATGTCCGCGGTCGTCAGCCGGTCGAACCGGCGCGGATCGGCGAGCTGGGCGGCCGCGATCGCCTGGAACTCGACCGCCCGGTCGGTCGCGGCGCGGAACGCCAGGGTCAGCTCGGTGGCGCGGGCCAGCAGCTCCTGCGGATCGTCCATCGACTCCAGGTCGAAGAAGTGCTCGGGATCGGCGACCGCCGCCGACGGCTCGAAGAGCAGGGGTGCGGGTCGCAGCCGCTGCTGCTCGTTCCGCTCGGGTTGTGCCATGTGGTGTTTCCTCCTTCGATGGGCCCGACGGCCACCCTCCATTGTCCAACGCCGCGCAAGGGGGCTGTCCGGTGTTCCGCGAGCGGGCGCCGTCATACCCCCCGCGCACCCGGTGGCTGGCCGGATTGTGGCCGTGTGGTTCGCCTCCCGTGGATCACCAAATCTGAGGCTCCTGTGGTGGAAGGTGAGGCTATGTCCAGTGCGCGACTCTTGCCTGGTATGCGGGTTCTCAAGGTGCGGCGTATCAGCCGCGATGCCGAGGACAGCTCCGCCCTGCTGCGCCAGGGGGAGGAACTGGACCGGGCGACCGCGGAAGCCCGGTTCGCCGTGGCTGGGGAAGTTGAGGATGTCTGTGTCTCCGGTGCGGTCAACCTGGACGACCGGCCGAAGCTCGGCCGATGGATGAAAGACCCGCTCTGGCGCGAGTGGGAGGCGATCATGGTCACGTCGTTGGACCGGATCACTCGGGATCAGCACCACTGGGACAGGTTCGCGGAGAAAAGCGGGACGCCGTCCACTGCAACTACCTCCGGCCACACACCACCGCCGGGAACCAGCCGCCCGCAGCCCGGGTGCGCAGCGGCGTCACCAACATCATGGCCTCATACAACTAGACGGCGACGAAACGCCGGTTGCCGTCCGCAGCGAGGATGCGGCCGAAGCGCATACCAGGGAAGTGGGCGGCGACCAGTAGGTCCTCGGTGTCGGCGCACCCGTCGGCGATACGGTTGCGCACCGCGGAGGCGGCGGCGGGGTCGACGTCCCAGATCACCTGCCAGTCGCGCTCGCCGAACTGGACCACCGAGTGCACCACGTCCCCCAGTAGCAGCGCGCGGCGCCCGCCGGAGGAGACCACGTACACGGTCGTGCCGGGAGTATGGCCGGGCAGGTGGAGGGCGTCGACACCGGGAGCGAGGGTGAAGTCCGCGTCGAACAGCTCCAGTTGGTCCCCGAGTGGGGTGAGCTTGTCGACGGCTTCGGGCTGGGCCGCGTCGCCCGTCACGAAGTA